>CAVUEQ010000002.1:0-39610 GCA_963740635.1 uncultured bacterium
GGTTTTGCCGGTCTTGCCCGTCACCACGCCGGCTTTAATGCCCACGCCGCCGCGCGCATGGGTGGCGAACTGGTCAACCTTGGTGCGCTTCCCGTAGCCGTTTTCCATTACCACCAGCATCTCGCTGCCGGGCCGCACTACGTCCATGCCCACCACGATGTCGCCGCTGCGCAGCCGGATGCCACGCACCCCACGGGTGGCCCGGCCCATCGGCCGCACTTCGCTCTCCTTGAACCGGATCGCCTGCGCCAGCGCCGTCGACACAATAATCTCGTCTTTGCCGCTAGTCAGTTTCACCCATTTCAGCTCATCGCCGTCGTCGAGTTTTATCGAGATCAACCCGTTAGCGCGCACATTAGCGTAGTCAGCCAGCGGGGTTTTCTTGACCGTGCCTAGCTTGGTAGTCATAAACAGATATGAGTGGTCGACCTTACTGTCGAACGTCACCAGGCTGGTCACCTTTTCGCCCTGGCCGAGCTGCAGCAGATTGACCACCGGCTGGCCCTTGGCTGTGCGTGACGCCGCCGGAATCTCGTAAACCTTCAGCCGGAAGACCCGTCCCTTATTGGTAAAGAACAACATGAAGTCGTGGTTTTGAGTCAGCACCAGGTGCTCCACCACGTCTTCCTCTTTGGTGGTCATGCCCATAATGCCCTTACCGCCGCGACCCTGGCTTTTGTACGTATTCGCCGGGATGCGTTTGATGTAATTGCCTGTTGTAAGTGTGACAATAACTTGTTCATTCGGAACCAGCTCTTCCTCCGAGAACTTGCCCAATTCTGAGCCCACGATCTGCGTCCGGCGCACGTCGCCGTACTTGGCCTTCAGCTCTTCGAGCTCCTCCCGGATTACGCGCAAAATCTCGCTCTCACTCGCCAGGATTTTCTCGAGCTTGGCGATTAGCTTCATCAGCTCGGCCAGCTCGTCCTCGATTTTCTTGCGCTCCAGGCCGGCCAGCGTCCGCAGCTGCATCGCCAAAATCGCCCGCGCCTGAATCTCTGAGAGTTTGAATTGCTTCATGAGGTTTACGCGCGCTTCATCGGTCGTCTGCGAAGCCCGGATCGTCTTGATCACCTCGTCGATGTGGTCGAGCGCGATCTTGAGGCCTTCCAGCACGTGCGCCCGGTCGCGGGCCTTTCGCAGCTCAAATTCCGTCCGCCGCCGCACCACAATTTGGCGGTGCTTCAAATACTCGCGCAGCATCATCTCCAGGCTCAGCACGCGCGGCTGGCGGCCGTTGTCCACCAACGCCAGCATGTTGAGGTGGAACGCCGTCTGCATCGGCGTCAGCTTGTAGAGCTGGTTCAGGATCTTCTTGGGGTATGAATCTTTCTTGAGGTCGATCACGATCTTGGTGCCGTGACGGTTGCTCTCGTCGCGCAGGTCGCTAATGCCCACCACCCGTTTGTCCTTCACGAGCTCCGCAATCTTCTCCACCATGGTCGAGCGGTTGACCGCATACGGGATCTCGGTGATCACGATGCTCTCGTGACCTTTCTTGTCTTCTTTGATCTCGGCCTTGGCGCGCACTACCACGCTCCCCTTGCCGGTCCCGTAGGCCTGACGGATAGAATCATTGCCAAAAATGATGCCTCCCGTCGGGAAATCCGGGCCCTTTACGCACGTCAGCAGGTCATCAAGCGTCACGTCGTCCTTGTCGATGATCATCACGATGGCGTCTACCAGCTCGCTCAAATTGTGCGGCGGAATATTGGTGGCCATACCCACGGCGATTCCCATCTGGCCGTTGAGCAGCAGGTTGGGCAGTTTGGACGGCAACGGCCAGGGCTCCTTCTTGGAGCCGTCGTAGTTGGGGCTAAAATCGACCGTGTCTTTCTCAATATCAAACAGCATTTCCTCGGCAATCGCCGTCATGCGGGCTTCGGTGTAGCGCATGGCCGCCGGCGGATCGCCGTCCATCGAGCCAAAGTTGCCCTGGCCGTCCACCAGCGGGTAGCGCATCGAAAAGTCCTGCGCCAACCGCACCATGGCATCATAAATGGCACTGTCGCCGTGCGGGTGGTAGTTACCCATGACCTCTCCGACCACCGTCGCGCTCTTGCGGAATTTGGCGGTATGTCGAAGACCTAAATTGTTCATTACGTAGAGAATTCGCCTATGCACAGGCTTTAAGCCATCACGCACATCGGGCAGTGCGCGGCTCACAATCACCGACATGGCGTAGGCCAAGTAGCTTGTTTCCATCTCTGTTTCGAGCTTTTGCAGCCGCACCGTGCCAATGTCGGTCTTCACCGCCTCCAGCTCCTCCTCACGCGCCTCGTCGGGATTTTCAGGATTTTCCAGGTCTTTTATTTCGTCTTCGTCCATCTTATTGCCTTTGCCTTATGACGGATTTACATGTGTGCAGTTCAAGGAAGTAGCGAGCAACGGACTGAGGCGTATATGTTAATACGTTGAAGGAGTAGTGGAGCTGCTGACGCCGAAATGTGCCATGTAAATCCGTCATTCTATACGTCCAGTGCATTCGCCGACAACGTTGTAGCCCGGCTCGAGATAAAGTTTTTGCGCAACAGCACTTCTTCGCCCATCAGCTTGTTGAATATCGCATCCGCCCGCTCGGCATCCTCCACATTCACTTTGAGCAGCACACGGTTGGCCGGGTCCATCGTGGTCTCCCACAGCTGGTCGGCGTTCATTTCGCCGAGGCCCTTGTAGCGCTGCACGCTGCTCACACCGGCGAGCTTCAGCCGCTCCTTCTCCTCATCGGTCGCAGTGGTCTCCTCCTCTTCCTCCACCACTACCGCTCCGGCCTCAGTTTCGGCCTCTGCAGCCTCTTCGGTCGCATCCTCGGTCGACACCACCCCGCCCTCTGCCGCCACAACCTCGGCCGCCTCGCCCTCGGTCTCGGCCAACTTGGCGGTCTTGGCCTCTATCAGCCGCTCAATAATGACGTCGCGCTCGGCCTCATCGTAGGCATAAATCTTCTTGCGCCCGGCCTGCAACCCATAGAGCGGTGGCTGGGCGATGTACAAATGCCCGTCCTCAATAATGTCGGGCATGTGCCGGTAAAAGAACGTCAGCAGCAACGTCCGAATGTGCGCGCCGTCCACATCGGCGTCGGTCATGATAATAATGCGGCCGTAGCGCAGCTTGCCCATCTCAAATTGCTCCGCGATCCCGGTACCCAACGCGATAATGATGTTCTTAATTTCATTGTTGGCCAGCATCCGGTCCAGCCGGGCCCGCTCCACGTTCAATATTTTGCCGCGTAACGGCAAAATCGCCTGGAATTCGCTGTCGCGCCCGCCCTTGGCGCTGCCGCCGGCCGAATCGCCCTCCACGATGTAGAGCTCCGAGCGCGCCGAATCCTTGGTGCGGCAGTCGGCTAGCTTCCCCGGCAGCGTCATGCCGTCGAGCGCGCCCTTGCGGATCACCGTGTCGCGCGCGGCCCGGGCCGCCAGCCGCGCCCGGGCACTCAGAGCCGCCTTGCCCACAATCTTCTTGGCCTCATTTGGGTTTTCTTCGAGGTAGTAATTAAACTGCTCGGCAAACACCTGCTCCACATACCCGCGCACTTCCGGGTTGCCCAGCTTGGCCTTGGTCTGGCCCTCAAACTGCGGATCGGGCAGGCGTACGGAGATCACCACCGTTATGCCCTCGCGCACGTCTTCGCCGGTGAGGTTCTCTTCATTCTCTTTGATCAGCGCGTTTTTGCGCGCGTAGTCATTAATACTGCGTGTCAGTGCCCGGCGAAAACCCTCCGAGTGCGTGCCACCCTCCGGGTTGGGAATGTTATTAGCAAAATATTTCGCCGACTCAATGTACGAGTCGTTATACTGCAACGCGATCTCAACCTCAGTGTTACCCACCGTCTTTTGAGCATAAAACGGCGGCTCGTTGACCGGCTGCTTGCCCAGATTCATATGCTGGACATAGCTGCGGATGCCGCCCTCGAAGTAAAAGCCGTAACGCTTACCGGTCACTTCATCGCTCAGCTTGGCGCGCACGCCTTTGGTGAGATACGCCTGGCGCCGCAGGTACTCCAAAATGTCATCGTAGTCCAGCTGCACGGTCTCAAAAATCGCCGGGTCGGGCCAAAACGTTATGGTCGTCCCGGTACCGCCCTCGGTGTACGTCCCCACGGCCTTCACACCGGTCTGAGGCACCCCGCTCAGATACTCCTGCTGGTACACTTTGCCATCACGCCGCACCTCGGCCAATAGCCGGGTGCTGAGCGCGTTGACCACACTCACACCCACACCGTGCAGTCCGCCCGAAACCTTGTAGCCCCCGCCGCCAAACTTGCCGCCGGCGTGCAGCACCGTCAGCACCGTCTCCAACGCGCTACGCCCGGCCTGCGAGCCGGTCTTGTGCTTGTCCACCGGGATGCCGGCACCGTCGTCGCTCACCCGCACGCCGCCGTCGGCCAGCAGCGTTACGTCCACGGTCGTCGCGCGGCTGGCCATCACCTCGTCGATCGAGTTGTTGACGATTTCCCACACCAGGTGGTGCAAGCCCTCCGCCCCAGTGCCGCCGATATACATTCCCGGACGTTTGCGGACCGGGTCCAGCCCCTCTAAGACCTGGATCTGTTCCGCGCCATACTGCGTTTTTTCTGCCATACCACCTACGTTTAACTCAACAAAAAGGAGCTCTCGCTCAGAATACCCTCATTATAGCGCTCCAGGCTATCTGGGGCAACCTATAGCGATACCGAGGCCGATGTTGTATCATTACGCTAATGTTTAGGAAGATCGTCTCTTCGCTATCGTTATCACCGAGTGCCGTCAGCCAACTGACGTTCTACGCCCGCCGCCTCAAACAAGAGCAAGTCACCCGCTCATTTTCGGCCATCGCGGCCGTTCTCCTGGTGGGCCTCCAGGCTGCGGTCGTTCTGGGCCCGCCCACGCCATCCAATGCCGCCTCCCCCTCAGACATCATCCACGGCGGCATCACCTCCCGCACGGACCTGCTGAACCATTATGACCAAAGTGCCGAGCTCCAGTCCATCTACGCGCGCCTCGGCATTACCCGCGCCGAGCTCGCCGTCACCTCAAAAGCCAAAATCAACACCCTCGACCGCACGCTAAAATCCATCGGCCGCAGCCAGCACGGCGCCAGCGATTACGAGGTTAAAATCGGCGCCCACGGCTACTGGATGCAGCCGTTGTATCAATGGGACAGCGGCTGGTTCGCGACTCATGGCTCCACCTACGACGTGCTCCAGGGCCATCGCCGCGACGGCAGTTATTTCGCGGTCATGTTTCTGTGCGGCAATATTGTGACCAAAACCTACCCGCCGGCTCCCCCGGCTCCCACGCCCAAGCCAACCCCCAAACCCACGCCCAAGCCCACCCCGAAGCCAACCCCCAAACCCACCCCCAAGCCGGCTGTCAGCTTGGATTGCACCGAATTCAATGGTGATGCCATCAGCGGCCCCGCCCCGCTCAGCGTCAAGTTCACCGGCCTCGGCGCCGCCACCGGCCAATCCATCGACGACTACATCTTCGACTATGGCGACTCCAAACTCGACCACAAGAAAACCGGTTCCGTCGTGCACGTCTACCAAAACCCCGGCAAATTCATCGCCCACCTCCAGGTCCACGGATCGGCCGGCAAAACCACCGACAAAAACGATGTCTGCAGCTATACCGTCACCGTCACGGCCACTCCGCCCAGCTTCACCAAATCCAAGTCGGCCCTCAACCTCACCCAAAACATCGACGCCACCACCAAACCAGCCGCCGGCGGCGATGTCATTAAATACAGTCTCCACACCAAGAACATCGGCGGCACCGCCGGCGACTACGTTGTCACCGAGCACATCTCTGACGTTCTGGAGTATGCCGACGTCACCGACTCCGGCGGCGCCACCCTCACCAACGGCGTGCTCACCTGGCCTTCCCGCAACCTCACCCCTGGCCAAGCCCTGGGCCTCACGTTCACGGTCAAAATTAAAAACCCGGTGCCTTCGACCCCCATTGGTATCTCCGACAAAGACAGCTTCGACCTGCGCCTGGACAACGTCTACGGCAATGCAGTCCAGATCGCGGTCGCTCCCCCGGTATCCAAAGAGATCGAGGCCGCCACTACCAGCCTCCCCGCCACCGGCGCTCCGCTGGCCACCGTCATCGTGCTCGCGGTCAGCGGCATCAGCCTGTTCTTTTACTTCCGCAACCGCCAGTTAATCACCGAGATTAAGCTGCTCCGCGGCGAATTTCAGAGCGGTCTATAAGGTAGGAATGAATTATGTCAGCTGAACATCTATCACAATCACCGGAGCGCTCGGAACAAGACAACGCCGAGCTCGAAGCCGCCCGGGCCGAGCGCCTGGCCGAAGTCCGTGAAGCTGCCGGCGAGCACGACCCGGCCGACCACGCCGAGGTGCGCGCCGAACGCGCGCGCGAAGTCATCAACCAGCATGAAGACCAGCCGGAGCCCGAGACCGAGACCAAGTCCGAGGCCACGCCGCCGGCCAAACACCCCCTGCATATCCTCGACCACCATCTCAACTATTCGCGGACCATGGCCAGCGTCCAGCGCCGGCTCGGGCCGGTCAGCCGGGGCTTCAGCAAGGTCATTCATGCACCGGCCGTCGAGAAAACCAGTGAGGCGCTCGAGCACACGGTCGCGCGGCCATCGGTGTTGCTTGGCACTACCTGGACGGCCCTCATCGTCGGTGGCATCTTCTATTTCACGGCCCGGCATTACGGCTTCTCCCTGTCCGGCTCCGAACTGCTATTCTCGTTCATCGTCGGAGCTTTACTCGGCCTCGTGCTGGAGGGTATTTGGCACGCGCTCACCATCAAGCGCCGCAAGTAGCTCCTGCAGGTCACAGGTTGCCAAGCAGCAGCCCTGGTCACCGCTTCCGTAGTAGACGTACAGTTTGTCACCAACCACGACTGCTCCCTCGGGAAATGTCACATTCTTTATTACCCCTTCCACTTCCTCAGGCGTTTCAGGGCTCAGGATTGGAGAGGATGTTTCCGCAATGATCTTCCGCGGATCGTGCAAATCAAGCAGAGCCGCCTTAATAGTCCACTCGGGTTGGCGAGTTAGGTTCGCATTGCAGTAAATAAATAGCCAACCAGCACCGGTCTTAACCGGTGGAGCCCCGACCTCTGCTCCCCTAAGGGTTGGAGTGATGTGCGGCGGTGCAAACACCGCCCACGTATCGAAATCCTCCAAAGTCTTCGCAATCTGGCCCGGAGGCGGTGCGATGATTTCTTCGATACTACTTGCGGCCACGCTCATAATGGTCGACTGCGGCCGGTCAGCTTCCCACGTATAAAACCACCAATACTTGCCGCCAATGGGCTCGGGGAAAAGTGTAGCTGCCTTCGAACGGCTGCCGGCCGGCCCGACAACCCCGTGCTTAATCCAGGACTTGCCGTCCTGGCTAGTTGCCAGAGCGATCCTGATTATCGATTTCCCGTTGGCACCCTCCCCGACAGCCGTGTAATGCATATAGTAGGTCTTTCCAATCTTGGTAACGCGGGCATCCTCGCAGCCTTCACTGTCGTATGTCTCACCAGGTGCCACCACGGGTTCAGGGCTTCGGACCCATTGCAGGCCGTCTTTGCTTACAGCGTAACCAATCGAGCTGACATAGCCCCCTTTTTGTTTGTGCTTGACGTCGTTTGTGGCGCGGTAATACATATGGAAGACACCGTTGTCATGGATGACGCAGGGGTTTAGTACCGATCCCGCTTCCCAGTTAACTCCAGGATTCTTTGCCAGAACCGGGTTGCCATGATATCGCTCGACCTTGAACATAATTTCCCCTATTCTCCTATCAATACGTTGCCCTTGTCATCAACGTAGACTTCACCCGGCGCCAACTTTTTGGGCTTGGGAGCATCAGCTTTTTTAACCTCGACAGCCGGCTTTTCGCCGGTTGGCAAAATTAACTTTCCGGTGAGCGGAGCCGCTTCTTTGGCGGCCGCCGACGGTTCGTTGTGCTCCGCCTCTTCTTTACTGCCCACTGTTTCGGCCGGCTTTTCCAGCCGGTGACGCCGCCGCCGGCCGGCCCGGTTGCCGCTGCCCGCATCCCCAGGCGCCCCTCCGGCCGGCACTGCCGGCTTTTGGCCGTCCGGCTTCCCAGCCTGTGCGGGGGCAGGCGGCGCGGGCTGGCCGGCCGGCTTGCCGGGCGCCGCAGGCTGCGGACCGGGCGGTGCGGCTGCGGTCGGTACGGACGGAGACGCGGGTGGCGGTGCCTGAATGGCCTTGGCCTTCGCCACATCCCCGGCCGCCAACGACTGCGCCTCAGGCATTCCAAATTCATCAACCTGCAGCTGGGCAACCGGCGCCGGTTCTTGGCTGAGCATCATTGGCTCGGCATGCTTAATAACTGCCGCCGCGGGCGGGGCAGGCGGCAAACTCACGGCCGCGCTCGACGGCATTGGCGGCACAGCTCCCGGCTGGCTAGGCGCTGCTGCGCCAGGAACCGCCACGGCTGGCTTGACACCCGCGCCAGGAACCGGCGCCGGCGTTGTTGGCCGCGACGGTTGTCCCGAAGCTGGACCCGCGGGTTTCGGCTGATTGGCCGGCGCGGGAGCAGGCGTTGTCGGTTGCACTCCCTCAGCCTTATTCAGTTCAGCAATCTCTTTGGCAAACCGTTCCTTCGAAGGCACTATCGGTTCAAGCGGCTCTATCACTTTAAGTCCATGGTGCTCAGACGGCGCATATTTGTCGCGGTCGTCTGGTGGCGGTGCCGGTGGCGAGGCCACACCCAGGTCTATATTGCCCGTTAGCTGCCGCTCTTCATCTGGATTTGACTGTACCGGCTCGGGCAGGCGGCGGTGTATGGCCGTACTATCCGGCTTTATCAATGACACGCTGAGTAGGTCGTCAATTACGTGCTCAGCCTTCTTAATCTGTTCCGCCGGCGTCACGTCAGTAGCGGGCTGAGATTGCTGGGTGGGTGCGCTGGGTTTTATCAGTTCCCCGGATCCGGGACCAGACGCGGGCGGCGGTGAGGCGGCGGTAGGCTCCATGGCTGGCGTAGCGGGCGCCGCTGGTGCAACGGGTACTGCGGGCGCGATCGGCGGGGTAGCCGCCGGAGCCGGTTTTGCTTCGGGCGCGGCCTTGGGCTCAGCCTGTGCTGCCGCGGCTACCGGCTCTGGCGCAGCTACCGGCGCTTCGGCCGGCTTCACGGGTGCCCCTTGGGTATCCACCGGTGTCTCGTGAGGCCGCATATCCGGCGGCAAAGCTTCGGCCACGCTCACGACCGCATCCAGCGGCGAAGGCGGTGGCGGGACGGCCGGCTTAGCTTCAGGACCGGCGGTCAGTTTGGCCACCAAATCCGCCTGCCCGGCCGGCATGCCGTCTACCTGCGGCACGGGCTGCGACTGCGCCGGCGGCGTGGTCTGCGGGGCCGGCTTGGGCATGGGCTGGGACACAGGCGGCAACGGAGCCGGCTGAGGCGCAGCTGATTGCACTAATTGCACACCCTCAGGAAGGCCACTGAGCCTCGGTTTACCATCAGGGGTCAAATCCTCGGATGCATCCGGTGAATTCAATAATTTCTCCGCCGCCGGATCCACAAAGTGAATCAACGGTCCGCTAACAGCGGGCTGCTGCGGTGCGGGCGCAGGTTCCGGTACCGGTTCAGGCTGGAACTGCGGGGCCGGTTCGGGCTTGGCCGGCGGGGCCGGCTCGGGTTCGGCCGCTAACACTGGTGCCGGTGCCGGCCTCAACCGCGGTGCCGGTGCCGGCCGCGGTGCCGACGCGGGCTCCGGCGCTAGCCGGGGCATTGGCTCTGGCGCTGGTACCGGCCGAGGGGCAGGTACAGGCAGCGGTGCGGGCACGGGTGCAGCAATTGGCTCAGGTCCGGCGGGTTCCGCTATGGGCTCAGGAGCCGGGGTTACGGCTGGCGCTGTCGGGACCGGCTCGCTCGCGGCCACCGGTTCCGGCACCGGCAGGTCAGCTGGTATGCGCACAGGCTCAAGCACAACCTCGGGCGCCGGCCCAGGCTCGGACCCGGACCGCGTCTCAATCGGCGGTTCCTCCAGCACCTGTGGCTCCCCGGCAGGTTCAGGCACATCCAATTGGGCGGACGCAGGCTCGGCGGCCGGCGGCTGAACCGCTGACTCGGCGGCCGGCGGCTGAACCGCAGGCTCGGGCGGCGTCACGGGAACAGGCTCAGGCGCCGCCGGTGCGCTTCCCAGCACATCAATGCCGGCATACGGGTCGTCCGCCAGAGGCTGGCCGTCACCCACAACCGGTCCCGCGGAAGCCGGCTGGGAGGGCGCCGCCTGCGACGCCGATGGGGGCGGCGAATCGCCCAGAATATCGATGTTCGCGTAGGGATCCCCTTCCAGTGGTTGGCCATCGGCCACATATTCCGGCTGAGGCCCCTCACCCAGGAGCGGCACATCGTCCAACGGCGACGGCTCAGCAGGCACGGCGGCGTTAACCGGACCTGAACGCCCGCCACCGGTAATATCACCAATCGACAGCGTGCCGGGGTCGTTCGGCAACGCCACCGGCGGCGCCCCTATCGGCGGTGCCCCAATCGGCGGCGGCGCCGTAGCCAGTGTTGCCGCCGCGGCTGAGGCCAAGGCTGTCTGCGGCTGTGGGGCATTTTCTCCAACTTGGCTTTGCGCGGCCACGAGTTGTTGTGCCAACTCGTCCTCAGCGCCGCCCTGCTGCAGCCCGGAGGCCGGAGATGCGGCAGGCTGCGTTAGGGCGGGTACAACTTGAGCGGGTTGCGGCTGCGCAAACGTCGCCTGCCCCGGGGCTTGATCGCCAACCGGCAAATCAATCGGCGGCGCGCCAATTGGGGGCGCACCAATCGGCGGTGCGCCGGCCACCAACACGCCAATCGGTGCCTGAACAGCGTCCATGGCCGGCTGTGAATTTTGCACCGGAACCGGTTGTGCTACAGGACGCTCGGCCAGCGCTGCCCCTGGCGCGGGGGCAGCCGCCGGCGCCGATGCGAACGCTAATTGCGCCAAAGCCGGCACAAGCTGCGGAGTTGGCAGTGGTGCCGGCGCGGGTTCTGGAACGGGTGGAGGTGCTGGAGCCGGCGCGGGCGCAGGCTCCGGTTCCGGCGCTGGCGCTACCACCGGTGCGGGTACAGGCGCCGGCGCAGGCCCGGCACTCGGAACGGGACCAGGAGCGGGTGGCGGCGATGTCACGGCCGGCGATGCTGCCGCTGCCCGTTCCTTCGAAATCGGCGGCTTCGCACTCAGCCGGTCAATCAGATCCGCCTCCACCACCGCCTTATCGTGCCCGAACTTCGCAGCAGACAGCTGCTTAATCGCCAGCCCCAGCTCGGCGTTGGCATTGCCGAGCGGCGCCGAATCCGCGATGCTAAACGGCTGGCTCGGCAGCCCCCCGATCATCAGCCGCATCGCCGCATGGTAGTTCGGAATATTCACCAAATCGCTCGCGTCAAACACCGGCGCGAACTGCTTCACCATAAATTCCGCGTCGTCCGGCCCCATCCTATGCGCCACAATCGTGCCAATGTTGCCAAACACCGCGTCGCGCACCTCCGGGCTCAGCTGGCCAATAAACTGGTTAGCCACTATCAAATTCAGCCGGTATTTGCGCGCCTCGCTCAAAATGCTGGCGAAACTATCCGTCGAAAAGTTCTGGAATTCGTCCACGTACAGCGCGAAGTCCGCCCGCTCCGCCTCCGGCATGTCCGCCCGGGACATAGCCGCCGCCTGGAACTTAATCACGAAGATCATGCCCAACAGTTGCGAATTCAACTCCCCTATCCGCCCCTTGCTCAGGTTCACCACCAGGATTTTCTTGTGATCCATCACGTCGCGCAGGTTGAAGCTCGATTTCGTCTGCCCGATAATGTTGCGCATCATCTCGTTGTTCTGGAACGCCCCGAACTTACTCACAAACCATCCGAGCATCTCACTCTTGTGAAAGTCGCTCGTCTGCCCCATCTCCTTCGTCCAGAAATCGATCACCGTCGGGTCTTTGAGATATTTAAACTTCTTCTTCAGGTAATCCGTATCTGTAAACACTTTCGGAATCTCAATAAACGTCGACCCGCCGGGGTCGCTCATCAGCGTCAGCGCGGCATTGCGGTACCAGTGCTCATACCGCGGCCCGATAATCCCCGTATGGCCCGGGTCGTACAGCTTGTACAGCATGTTTATCGTTTCCTGAACGATAAAATCCTTTTGCGCCGGGTCGGTAAATTCAAACAAGTTCAACCCCAGCGGATACTGCGTGTCGGCCGGGTTAAAGTAAATTACGTCCTCAGCCCGCTCCTTCGGCACCAACGCCAACAGTTTCTCGGCGCTGTCGCCATGCGGGTCAATAAACGCGAACCCGTTGCCGGCCAGCATGTCCTGCACCGCCAGGTTCTCGAGCATGGTCGATTTACCGGTGCCGGTCTGACCCAGAATGTAGGTGTGCCGCCGCCGGTCCTCCGCGCTCAGCCTGATCTCCTTCTTGACCCCGCGAAATTCGTTAAAGCCAAACAACAGCCCCGCCGTCGGCAATTGCACCGGCCCGTCCACCTGCTTGCTCTGCTGCCGCTCGACGCTCGCGCTGGGCGTAAATTGCGAATCGGGGAAATGGAACAGCGTCGCCAGCTCGGCGCTGTTGAGCACATTGCTGCTCAGCTCGTTGGGGAAAAACCGGAAAATAAAGGCCGTCACCAGCCCCTGTACGTCCACCGCCGGCAAAAACCTAAATCCATTCAGCCCCGGCGCGTCGTACAGCGCGAAGGCCGTCGCGATGTCGCGCAGGAGTTGCTGGCTCCTCATCACCGACCCCGTCGACACGATCACGCGGATCAGCACCTCAAAGCCCGGGTGCTTCACCTTCTCTTCAATCCGCTCCACATTCGACAGCTGCAGCTTACTCACATCCGGCTGCCCGCCGTTCAGCTGGCGCTCTTCCGCCCGCCGCTCAGCCGGAGCTTTTACGGCCGCCTTCGCCAGGTCCATCGCCGTAAATTTCAGATCGTTGTTTTTGCCTTTGCGAAGCTTCTCGGCCAATGCCGCCGATTTTTTGATCCACCCAATGGCCGCCGGCCGCAACATTATCTGGAGGGCCACGCCGTCTTCTTTTTGCAGCGCCGATATCGTAGTTAGCAGCGCCTCCATCGGGTCTTTATCGAGCTGGTCGTAGGTCGCAATCGGGTAGGCGTTCTCGTTCTTGAGCGTCATTTCCCCGCCCAAAGTAGCCGCCAGTCTCCCCTCTTGGTTGAAAATGTTGTGGTCTTCTACCTCCTCCAGCCGCGCGCCCGGATAGGCCGTCAGCACCGCCTTCTTCACCACACTCACCAATGCCACCGGCACCGCCGCGAAGAAGTGCACGATGCCCTCAGATACAATCAGCTCCAGCGCGATATGCCGCTGGCCATAAAAATTGCTCTTAAAGCCTTCCGTCGCGGTCCCGGCAATCAGGTTATACAATACCTCTGCCTGCGACGTCTTCTCGCGCATCACCTCGCGGATATCACGGTTCTCCGAATGCGTGTCGTGGGAGGGCGGCGGCAAATGGATCAGGATCGGCACCATCTTGAGCCCGCGCTCAATCGCCTTCGCCCGCCTCAATTTCTTCTGATAAGTAAAAAACGCCACAGCACCCAGCCCTCCTGCCAGGAGAAAAAACACCAGAACAATTAGCAAAATACCGCTCACTAGCCAAACCTCACGTCTTGCGCCTACGTTCCTTTTGGCTTACTGTCGTCGGGGTTCGGATCCGCCACGGTTATCCCGTAGCGTTTCTGCAGGTAATCTTCCTGCAGGTCCTCGATCGCCTCCTCTTCGGCGTATGGGTCACCCTGGTGGGCCACGATGACCTCCTCCGCCTTTTGTACCCACTCCGGCTCTATCACGTCCACATCCCCGGCCGTCGGCGGGGTGGGCGTAGTCGCAGGCGCAGCGCCTGGGGTCGGAGTGGCTGCAATAGCCGCCGCCACATCGGCGGCGCTCAACTTGGGCGCAGGCGTCGCCGGCAGCGCGCCCGGTCCCCCACCGGGCTCACCTGCGGGACCTACCTCTGGAGTCGGCGCCGGCCCGGCCTGCAGGTTTTCCGGTGTAGCCCCGGGCGCCTCGGCTGGCCCAGGCGTGGGACCCGGCGCGTTCTCCGGGTGAACTGGTTGGGGTAACTGATTGTCCATTACCCGGAATTATACCATATATTGCGCTTATGCTACAGGTAATGCGCCGCCTACTCCAGCCTTAGTTGTGCACCCACACCGGCGTGCCAATCGTCGACCAGTTGTAGATAAACTCCGCCGCCGCGTCCGGCAAGTTCACGCACCCATGCGACCCGCCATAGTAGTAATCCTGTCCGCCAAAATTCCCGTGCCGCCACACCGCGTCATGCAGCCCATATCCCGAGTAAAACGGCATCCAGTACTTCACCGGCACGTCGTAATTGTAGCCATACTGGTAGCCCACCAGATGGGTATTGGTCGTTTTGTAATAAATGCTAAACAGTCCTGTAACCGTGCCCAATCCCGCCCCGGTTGCCCCGCTCGTCACCGGCGAGTCGTAGATCACATTATGGTCCTGCCAGACCCACAGATGCTGCTTGCTCAGGTTAACTTCGACGTAGCGGCCCAGGTCCAGGCTCACTAGCGTCGTCGAAATCGTCCTAAACGCCACCGGGTGAGACGTAATCGTAAAGGTCAGCGGGGATTGGTGCGTCACAGCGCCGGCTATGGCCGCGGTCACGGGATCCTGGTCTATCGCCGTCCCGTCGGCGCCTTCGGTCTGCACCTTGCTGACACCGTTTTCGACCGTCACTTTTTTATTAACGGGCGACACATCGAGCTTGTTGGCCAGGTTCTGGACGTAATTTTTTAGCTTGGCCGTATCCACCTGGGGGACTAACTTATAGGCCAGGCCGTCGGGCTGCTTCACAAATGAAATCCACTGGCCGATTTGCGCTGCCGTCGGGGTAAACGTCAGGTCGTTGTAGCTCAGCACAATCGGCGTGGCCATGAGCTGACGAGTCTCGGCAATTGTGGGCGCCAGCGCCTTGGCCTGAATATCGGCCACCCGCTCATGCGGCTTCACTGTGATCAGCACCTTACCGGGGGAGTGCACGTCGTCTTCAATCAGCCGCTCCAGTCCGGCGCGGTCAATGCTCCAGCCGCTTTTTTCATCCACCGTCGACAGTTTGGCGCCGCTCAGCACCACAGTCGCATCCACCGGGGGAGTACCGATCTTGGCTGCCACCTCAGTCGCAAAGTCGTTCAGCTGCGCCCGGTTGAGGCGGTAGCTCAGGCCCAGGGGTTCCTGGTGCGGAGGAGGAAGCAGCCAGCCATCGCGCCCGGTGTTGTAGGCGCTGGTCAGCGTTGTCTCCACGTCGAACGTCACGCCCAGCTCAGGCGCGCTCAGCACATAGCTCTCACCGGCAATATTGAGCTTGGTCCGGTAGGCGGCCACGTCTTTTTGGATTACCAACCGGGCCTCGGCCGTCGTCAGCCCGCTCAAATCATGACCCGCCACCGTCACACCGGGCATCATCCGCCCGTTATACCAAGCTTGCAACCCCAAATGAGCCGCCAATACCACAAAACCTACTGCCATTCCCAGAGCAGCCATACGCGTCACCAACGTATACCCGGCGCTTCCATGGAGCTCGGGATCTAGTCTCCGCCTCAGCATAACGCCATTATAACGCTAACGCTTGCTAAAGATACAGACTGGATCGAAAACTATCTATGTCCGCCGTTTCGCGCCGAGTTTATGGCTCAGCCTAGCCAAAATAGCTTCTTCCAACTCAACCGCCTCAGCCTCAGTCGGCGTGCGGTCGGGGAGCGAGAGGGTTAGCCGGATTGTCAGCCCCTTGGTGCCGGCCGGCAATCCCTCGCCATAGTAATCATCCACAAACTCCACTTCCCACCCGGAGGCAGTATCGCGTACGGCCTGCCAGGTCGCGTCCGCCGGCAGCAACAGCGCCAAGTCGCGTTGGATCGACGGGTAGGAGCTCACGGCCTCATACGCCCGGGTACGGCTGGCCGCCATCAGGGGAGTGAGTTCCAGCTCAAAGTGCGCGGCGTCACCGGCCAGCTTCATTTGCCGCACCCGGCCCGGCGGCAGCTGCCCAATCCCGCCAATCTGCGTTTTGGCCAGCCACACCTCGCCATAACGACCCGGGGCATAGGCCTCGTTTGCTGCCGGCCGGATGTCCACATCCACCCCCAGGCCGTCGCTCACCGCGTCCAGCAAGCCCTTAGCCACTGCATAACCACCCTCGGGCTCAAGTACCGTCACCCCCAGCCGCAGAGGCTCATCGGGCAGCTCACCTGAGCCGCGCTTCACAAACACGTTCGATATCTCGTACAGCTTCACGGCATTCCCGTACATCCGGTTACGCTCAAGCACGGTCATGTGGCTCGGCAGGAGACTGCTACGCATGTACGCCTGCTCCAGCGACAATGGATTCTTCAGCTTCAGATGCGCCTTTGGTTCAAGCCCGTAGGCGGCCAACTGCCGCGTCGACACAAAGGAATAGGTCATCACCTCGAATGCGCCGGCCGCCCACAGGATGTCCCGCACTTGCCGCCTCACCGCGCGCACCCGGTCAAATTCGATCCGCTTTGGCCGCCAAGAGGGAATAGTGGATGGCACACGGTCATATCCCACGACCCGCACAATCTCCTCGACCAAATCGGCCGGCTCGCGCAAATCGGGCCGCCACCAGGGGACCGCGGCCACCTCAATGCCCAGTCCGCTAGTATCCTGTTTGTGCTTTTCTCCAAAATCTTTCACGTGGGCCTCTATCCCAAGCTTAGCCAAAGCGCCCACTGCCTCTTTGTGCGAAATTCCAAAGCCCAGCATTGTCTGTAAAACAGATAGGGGTAGTGCGATGTTCCAAGACTTTGTTTCCTGATATGGCGCCTCGACCGCCTCTAGCAGCTCACCGCCACCGGCAGTCAACATTTCGATTGCCCGGGCCAATCCAAGAGGGGGGAGCGCCGCCGGTATGTCGCGCTCGAAGTGAGCGCTAGCCTCAGTCCGCAGCCCGTGTCGCTGGGCCATCTTGCGCACTGTCACGGCGTCAAACACCGCCGCCTCCAGCAAAATCTCGCTGGTGTCACCCGATACCTCAGTACCGGCGCCACCCATGAGGCCGGCGAGGGCGATAGGGCCGGTAGCATCAGCTATCACCAAATCCGAGGCCGTTAGTTCGCGCTTAACGCCGTCCAGTGTCTGCAGCCGCTCACCGGGCTTGGCATGCCGCACGGCAATAGGGGGGACCACCTTGGCGGCGTCAAAAGCGTGGAGCGGCTGCCCAACCTCATGCAATACATAATTCGTGACATCCACCACATGGTCAATCGACCGCCCGCCGGCAGCCCGCAAACGCGCCTCAACGAGGCGAGGGGACTTAGCGCCTTTAGGCACCCGCAGCCTAGCCAGCGCGTAGCGCTTAGCCTCAATCCGCGCAGCCAACAGCCCACCCTTGGCACCGGACGACAGCTCAATATTTACTAGAGGGGGAGTGAGCGGGACTAGATCGGCCTCGGTCATGGCAGCCACCTCACGCGCCAAGCCGTAAACACTTTGAACGTCCCACCGGTTAGCCGGAGTCGTGAGGTCAATTACGGTATCGGCAGGGAAGAGCTCGCGCAATGGCGTCCCAACCACCGCAACATTTGACAATTCAAGAATACCGTTGTGATCATTACCCAACCCAAGTTCAAACTCACTGCAAATCATGCCTTCGCTGACTTCGCCGCGCAACTTGACCCGGCTGATTTTTTCACCGCCGGGTAGGGTAGTCCCTATCTGGGCAAAGGCCACTTTTAACCCAACGCGAACGTTCGGTGCGCCACATACTACACCATATTTCCCCTCACCTGTCTCCACTTCTGCCAGTTTCAGCTTGTCTGCTCCTGGATGTTGAACAACTTTCTTAACCAGTCCAACAATTACATGATCATCAATTTCGAATGAGGTACTAATTTGTTCAACTTCCATACCGGACCGCTCAAGCGCCTGGGCGATTTCGGTGTCGTTCAACATTGTGCGACATAGAGACTCTTTGACCCAAGACGATACAACCTTCATCGAAACTTCTCCAAAAACCGGAAGTTCGGGCGCCAAAATTCGCGCACGTCATCCACTCCGTATTTGATGGCCGCCAGCCTCTCGGGCCCAAACCCAAAGGCAAACCCGCTGTACACCTCCGGGTCGATCCCCACGTTGCGCAAAACCTGCGGGTGCACCATGCCGGCGCCGCCCAATTCGAGCCAACCCGTACCGCCACACAAATGACAGCTCTTGCCGGCCAGCTGTCCCGTCCCGCCGCATATCACACATGTTGCATCCATTTCAACACTTGGCTCGGTGTAGGGGAAGTAGTTTGGGCGCAACCGCAATTTAGTATCGTCTCCGAGCACACCCCTCAGCATTTGCTCCAGTGTGCCCTTGAGGTCGCCGATGCTCACACCCTTGTCTACCACTAACCCTTCAATCTGATAAAAGCTCCAGGAATGCCGCGAATCCTCGTCCTCATTGCGGTACACCTTCCCCGGCACAATGATCCGGATAGGGAAGTCATCTTTATGTTCCTGCATGTACCGTATCTGCACCGACGACGTATGAGTCCGCGGCAAATGTGCTTCTTCCAGATAGAAAGTATCCTGCATATCCCTCGCCGGGTGGTCCTTCCCCACCAGCAACGCCTCAAAATTATGCCACTCCGTCTCCACTTCCGGCCCCTCTGCTACCTGGTAGCCCATCTGCCAAAACAAGTCCACGAGCTGATCCAGTACCACACTCACCGGATGCCGGTGCCCCAAATCCGGAGCGACACCCGGAGCCGTTACATCGAGCGGCTTAGCAAGCTGCTGCTCTTCAGCTGCCGCCTCCAGTTCCGATTGCTTATCGTATATCGCCGCCTCCACCGCCACGCGCAGTTCATTAGCGCGCTTTCCCGCCTCAGCCCTCTGCCCAACCGGCATCTCCCCCACCGCCTTCAATGCCTGGGTCAGGCTACCCTTTCGCCCCAGATAGGCAAGCCGCAGCGCCTCGAGCTCCGTTAAGCTCGCGGCACTACTCACCTCCTCCAATATTTTGGCTTGGTCTAGGGCCATCTGAACCTCACGTACACTTCCACGATTACCAAAAGTATTCCCAGTAGTATAGCATCGAGCCAGCCAAATTGGTGCAGTGAGCTCAGCGCCAGCATCCCGACCAACCACCCCCCTACCAGCAACCCCTGCCGCCACGAGTATCGCAGTCGGGCCGCCCCCGTGCTATGCACGCGTAAGTACGATTTGATACCGTACATAATCAGAGAAATAATGCTTGCCAAAGCCAAAAACATTACCACAAACCAAACTGTAACTCCCAGCGGCCCCAGCTCAAATGGGTTGGTCAATAGCAAGCTCAACACCAAGCCCGTCACCGACACCAGCGACCACACCACCAAAACAGTTAGCCAACCAATCACAGTCACGCGGCAATTCCACTCACGCTTAACTCCCCCATTATCGCACAAAAACCGCCCGGATCGGTGCCTCACGGCATTGATCGGGCGGTTTCAGATAATTCCAGAGTTACGGGGCGAATTATGACCTAATGGTCCTGAAGCATCTATTTTTTTGTGTAATTGACGCCAGTCGCCCCGTAAGTATCTCTACTCTCCAGGCGCATAGCGTGTTTCCTAATGATGGTAATAACGTAGGCGTGTTTGTTTTGAGTAAGAGATATTGGTTTTTGAATATAGTCGGGAGCAAATTGTTGTGAGATATTGCTTCGATCTATATCCGATTACTTCCGGCAATCCAGCGGGTGGATAGCTGGAAGCAATCGGTTACCACCACTAGTGATAACCGCGTGCCTCCAGCCCCCTGCCCTAGCTCTGCGCGTTGCCTTGGTTTGGACCCAAAGTAAGAGCTTTCAAATCGGCGGTAGAGCGGACCCAGGTTAGAAATAAGGGGGATACCTCTAACCGGGGTCGGCTCCACCACCGGGAAGTGCGGGAAGTAAGAGTACTAAGCTTTCAACGATCATCGAACAGGAACTAGTAATAAGTTAGCACAAGCAGTATGGAAAGTCAATATTCTTATGTCATCGTCTGCACATACAGGATTTATCCCTACCCATAGGTAAAAACTATCTTGCTCTCTTCCCTATTCGTCCGGCGCTCAAGGACCTGTGTTGCATATTCAACAACATTTATGCACAAAAAAATCGCCAACTTTTCCAGCAAATTGCTAGGTTTCATCATATTTTATTTATGAATACAATTTTTACCCTGTGTGTCTGATTTTTGTTATAATTCGCCCATGTCTGTCGAAACCTACCCACAAACAATCGAGAAACTCCGTTTTCTCAAGCCTGAAGAAGCAACATCCCTAGCGAAGCAATACGGCACTCCCTTGTACGTTTATGATGAGACAATCCTAAGGCAACAAGCCCATGAGGCCCTCAGCTTTAAGGCATCATTCGGACTGACCGTCCGCTACGCGATGAAAGCAAACCCGCTGGCAGGCATATTGAAGGTATTCAACAGACTCGGAATCCACATTGATGCCAGCTCAAGTTACGAAATTCAAAGAGCGGTCATGGCCGGCATACCGGCAAAAAACGTCATGCTAACCTCCCAGCAGCTGCCGTCAAACCTTGAGGAGCTAGTGCGGACGGGGGTGATTTTCAACGCTTGCTCCTTTCACCAGCTCGAAACCTTTGGCCGCTTGTTTCCCGGTGCCGAAGTAGCAATCCGAATCAATCCCGGGATCGGCTCCGGCCACACCAAAGGCGTTGCGGTTGCCGGGCCAACCTCTAGCTTTGGCATCTGGCACGAAAACATTGACCGTGTCCAGGAAATCGTCGCCAAGCATCATCTTAAAGTCCGCACCGTTCACAGTCACATTGGCTGCGGTGCCGACCCGGCCATTTGGCATCAAGCCGCCAAGTTAACACTGAAGTTACTCGAGCAATTCCCCAGCGCGACAACCCTAAACCTTGGCGGAGGCTTTAAAGTAGGTCGCATGGCCAACGAAGAAACCACCAATATGCAGGCGCTAAGTTCTGAAGTAGCCCAACTTCTGACGAACTTTGCAGCCAAAACTGGCCGCAAATTGCATCTGGAAATTGAACCAGGGACCTTCCTGGTCGCCAGCGCCGGCTGTCTAGTTACACGCATCATTGACTTCAACGACACCGGCCCCAATGGTTTCAACTTCCTAAAAGTAGACACCGGCATGAATGACTTCATGCGCCCTGCCTTGCATGCCGCCCAACATCCATTGGTGGTAATCAACGACAATGCCGAGACTAGCGAATACGTTGTTGTCGGGCATAACTGCGAATCAACCGACTTGCTTACACCGGCACCAGTAGACTCGGAGCGACCTCACCCGCGATTGATGCAGGCAGCCAGCATTGGTGACCTGATTGTGATTGAAGGCACGGGCGCGTATTCGTCATCAATGCGGCTGATTGGCTACAATTCTTACCCCACCCCAAACGAGGTGTTAATCGACACCAACGGGCATCCCCGCCTCATCAACCGCAGCCAAGGCGTGATGGATCTTGCGGCCTCAGAAGTGCTTTAGAGCAGCCCCAATACTTCCTTAACCTGAGCCAGCTTGGCGTTCGCCAGTTCCGATGCCCGCCACCAGCCGTGCTCCAGCGCCTTCTCGATCTTGTCATTGCCATCGCGCATTAGCTGGCTGTGCACGTGCTGCAACGGAGCCAGCGAGTGAACAACGATGTCCGCCAGGTCCTCTTTGAACTCACCATACCCCGTACCTGCGTATTTCTCCTCAAGTTCAGAGTTCGCCTTGCCGCTCAAGACCGACATTATCACCAGCAGGTTCGTAAGCGCCGGCTTGTCCGCGCCGGTAGACACCACGCTTCCCGAATCAGTCACTGCCCGCCCAATTTTGCGCCGGATTGTTTTCTCGTCATCACTGAGCAAAATGTTACCCGAATCGTCGACGTCACTTTTGCTCATCTTTTTCTCCGGGTCTTGTAGGTTCATGATACGGGCGCCCTCCGTCTGTATTGTCGGTTGCGGGATTTTAAACGTGTCGCCATGAATGTTATTGAAACGGGTCGCAATATCGCGCGTCAGCTCCACGTGCTGCTTCTGGTCCTCGCCGATCGGCACTTCGTCGGGGTCGTACAGCAAAATGTCCGCCGCCATCAACACCGGATAATCGTATAGGCCAACCAACTGGCCATCGGGCCCGTTCTTGGCCGTTTTATCCTTAAACTGAGTCATCCGGTTGAGCTCGCCCACGGTAGTGTAGTTATTCAGAATCCACATCATCTCTGAATGCGCCGGCACCTGTGACTGCATAAAAATGTACGAGTGATCGTGATCCACCCCCGAGGCCAACAACCACGCCACCGCCGAGCGGCTGTCCCGCCGCAGATCCTCCGGATCCGGCCGCACCGTCAAGGCGTGCAGGTTCGGCACAAAGAAAAAATGCTCCCGGTCAGGGTCGGCGCTCATCTGCCCCCACCGCTTCAT
Organism: uncultured bacterium; assembly: GCA_963740635.1. Classification (GTDB taxonomy): domain Bacteria; phylum Patescibacteriota; class Saccharimonadia; order UBA4664; family UBA4664; genus UBA5169. The sequence goes on from CAVUEQ010000002.1 coordinate 22,393, forward strand.
CGCGCCTATGTAATTGCCTAAGGTCAGCTCTCCAGTGGGTTTAACACCCGAAACTACACGCTTCACAACAGTTTACCTTTCTTTCCCGTCCACTATAACTGTTCCCGGCCTATCAGCGCCACCGGCTCAGCCTCATCCGCCGCGGGCAGATCCTGCACCCGGTCAAGCTTACGCTCGATAGTACGGGATTTGGTTGCGGCGGATTCAATCGTGCTACTTGCTTCCTGCAGCTTCTTTTGGGTCTTATCGAGCAGGTCGCCAAACTTGCCAAACTCGCTCTTCACCGCACCCAGAATCTGCCAAACCTCGCTCGATCGCTTCTCGATCGCCAAAGTTTTGAAGCCCATTCGCAGGCTGTTCATGAGCGCGGCAATGGTATTTGGCCCCGCCACCATCACGCGATAATCGCGCTGCAGCAGCTCCTGCAATCCCGGCCGCTGCGTGACTTCGGCATACAAACCTTCAGTCGGCAAATACATGATTCCAAAATCCGTCGTTTCCGGCGGCGCAATGTATTTATCGCGGATATCACGCGCCTCACTCTTGATCCGGTTTACCAAATCGCGGCTCAGCGATTCTATCATGGGCAGGTCGGCCGCCTCGCGCGCCGCCACCAGCCGCTGGTAATCCTCCACCGGAAATTTAGCATCGATCGGCAGCCACAATGGGGTTTCCTCATCCGGGCCATTGGGCAGCTTAATGGCAAACTCCACCCGCTCAGCACTGCGCTTCTTCACAGCCACGTTCTTCTCATACTGTGCCGGCGTCATGATCTGCTCGAGCAAGCTGCCCAGCTGCACCTCACCCCAGGTCCCCCGCGTCTTCACATTAGTAAGCACCTTTTTCAAGTCACCCACTCCCGTAGCCAAAGTCTGCATCTCTCCCAGCCCTTTGTGCACGGATTCCAGCCGGTCTGACACCAGCTTGAACGACTCCCCTAGGCGCTTTTCCAGGGTGGCATGCAGCTTCTCATCAACCGTCGCGCGCATTACCTCAAGCTTGTCGCTGTTGTCTTTTTGCATTCGCTGCAACCTGTTATCAACGATGGCGCCAAGCGCATTCAGCCTCCGGTCCATTGAATCCCCCACGCCTTTCAGCGATTCCGCCTGCTCGCGCCGGTTCAGCGCCAAATCCACCTTCAGGCGCTGCTCCACCGGCCCCAGTGCCTCATTAAGTTCATGCCGCAGATCTGTGCCACTCTGCGCGGACTTCTTGAGCGCAACCAACTGCGCGTAGATAAGGCCAAGCCCTACCAGCAGCACCACTATCACCAAACCCAACAATCCTATAACCATAAAACCAGTATACAGTCCAAACCCTTGCCGAACAAGTCCCGAACTAGTTCAGGGCTTTGCCCAGGGCCTCAATCGCCCGCTCAAAGGCCGTTTCATCTTTGAGGCTAAGGTTCGAAAGAATCGATTTCTGGCGGGCGGCAATTACCGCCGCAGCCTCCCCCGCCGCCTGCTCACCTTTAGGCGTCAGTTTCAGCACTTTCTCGCGCTTGCTGTGCGGGTTCGCCATTGACTCCACCAGCCCGCGCGCCCCCAGCACCTCCGCCTGGCGCGTCACCACGGCCGGAGTCACCTCCAGGCTGTCGGCCAGCTCACGCCCGCTCGCTTGCCCGAGTACCTCCAGCCCGTTCAGTACCCGGAATTGAGAAAAGGTCAGTTTAAAACTGACCTTCAGCTCCCGCTCCACCTCTCGCTCGAGGCCGTTTGAGACCCGGGCGATTTGATTGAGAAGAGATTTCTCGAATTGAGAATTCCTTACCTGCACTTCATTGAACTCCTTAAACAATATACCCCTAAACAATTTAGGGGTCAATAGTTTTTATGGTCTAGGGCCAGGATTATCCCCTCCCCTATCTGTTGAAAGGAAATATTAAGCCGTATTAATAGCCACCAAACCACTCCAAACACCACTGAAACGTTGACCCATAACCAGTCGTGGTCTGAATCTTATCCCCAGCTTATCCACACCCCTAAACGAAAAAGCCGAACATCATCATGTTCGGTCGTTCGGTATTAGCCTCAAATTAGCTTACGGCGGCTACTTTGCCCGCTGCCGCAAAACATCCACGACATCCTCCAGCGCTACGCCCTTCGCAACCAAGAGCACCAACAAGTGATACAGCAAATCCGCTGCTTCGCCCGCAAATGCAGCCTCGTCGGGGTTTTTCGCCGCAATTACCACCTCCACCGCCTCTTCGCCGACGTTCTGCGCCACCCTGTCTATGCCACCCTCAAACAACTCCGTGGTATATGAGCCCACAGGCTTCTTCTCTTTGCGCGTCTTAATCAAAGCGTACAGATCATCCAGCACCTTCAACTCCGATCCGGCCGGCTGCACATCCCCGAAGCACGAAGAGCTGCCAGTATGGCAGGTGGGGCCGGTGGGCTCGGCCAGAATCAGCAGCGCATCACTGTCGCAGTCCGCCTTTATCGACTCGACCTTCAGGCGGTTGCCCGATTCTTCCCCCTTCTCCCACAATCTATCCTTACTCCGGCTCCAAAACGTCACCCAGCCGCTCTTTTCGGTCTGCCTAAGCGCCGCTTCATTCATGTATCCCAACATCCGGACCTCTCCGGTCTTCACATCCTGAATAATCGCCGGCACCAGGCCGTCCGCTTTCGCAAAATCTATCTCTAACGTTTTCATCATTAACTCCTTACAGCCACGCCCGCGGTCCGCAGGTAGGCCTTAACTTCTGGTATGCTCAGCTCGCCAAAGTGAAACACCGACGACGCCAGCGCGGCATCAGCAACGCCGGGTGCTAGCACGTCGGCAAAATCCTGCAGCTTCCCAGCGCCGCCCGAGGCCACCACGGGGATGCGCAAAAACCCGTTCAAGCTCCGCTGTAACCGCAAATCGTACCCCTGCTTCATTCCGTCGGTATTCATAGTGTTAAGCACTATCTCACCGGCCCCCCGGTCCTGCACCTCCCGCACCCAGTCCAGCGTGTCGCGGCCGGTATTCTTCATGGTCTCCACCCGGCCGGTGTGCGAATACACCATATCGCGCCCATCCTTCTGCATCGAATCAATTCCCACCACTATGCATTGCGCGCCAAACATCGCCGCCCCCTCATTAATAAGGTCAGGGTTCTCCAGCGCGGCGGTATTAATGGAGACCTTGTCCGCGCCCGCCCGCAGTATAGCCTGCATGTCAGCAATTGTGCGAATGCCGCCGCCCACCGTCAGCGGGATAAAGATTTCGCGGGCGATCTCGCGCACCAGACTGATCATAGTGGCCCGCCGGTCGGCGCTGGCCGTAATGTCATAGAAAACCAGCTCATCGGCGCCCTCGGCAGCGTATTTCTTGGCCAGCTCAACGGCGTCGCCGGCGTCGCGGTGCCCGTCAAATTGCACCCCTTTCACCACCCGGCCGTCCCTGATGTCCAGGCATGGGATTATGCGCTTAGCTAACACGATTGATCTCCGAAAGTTTTATTTTGCCTTCGTACAAGGCTTTACCCACAATCGCAGCTTCCACTCCCATGGCCGCAAGCTTCGTCACAGCCTCGGCCGTGCTTACCCCGCCACTGGCAATGATCGGCATTTTGGTTGCCTTCATCAGCCTCCCCATCTCCTCATAGTTCGGCTCAGTCAGGGTGCCGTCTTTTGAAACGTCGGTATATAAGAACCGCTGCACGCCCAACTGCTCCAGCGCCGCTGCCGTAACCAGCAGATCGCGCCCATCCGCTTTTTGCCATCCGCGCGTTACCAGCTGCCCGGCCTTGGTTTCCAGAGCCACGACTATCCCGGGCGCGTTAGTGCGCAGCAGCTCCTGCAGGGCGGCCGGGTCTTCAAAGGCCATGGTGCCCACGATCACCCGCGACACACCGGCCTCCAGCAAGCGCCTCGCGTCCGGCGCCGTACGAATACCACCCCCGACCTCCACCGGAATGCTCAGAGCGGCCGCGATCTGCTTAAGGACCTCCAGATTCGCCATCCGGCCATCCTTCGCCCCATCCAGATCCACAACATGCAGCAAGCGGGCGCCCTCCGCCTCCCAACGCTTGGCCATAGCCACCGGATCGGTACCGTACACAGTTTGCTGCCCGAAGTCGCCTTGCATCAAACGCACGCACTTGCCGCCGCGTATATCAATTGCCGGAATTACTATCATGCCGCCTCCCAGAAATTACGCAGCAGTCGCAAGCCGGCGTCGCCGCTTTTCTCCGGATGAAACTGTACCCCAAAAATGTTGCCGCTTTCAAACACGCTGCAAAATTGCCCGTCATAATCCGTTGTACCCTTTACATCATCTGCATCGGCCGGCGCGCAGTAATACGAGTGGACGAAGTAAAAGTGGCTGTCGGCAGGAATGCCCCGCAGCAATTTCGAACCTAGGACAGCCCGCACCTCATTCCAACCCATCTCCGGCACCTTCAAACTGGTCTCAAATTTCTTCACCTTTCCCGGCACCAGGTCCAGGCACCGCGCGGGACCTTCCTGGCTCTTTGTCAGCAGCAGCTGCATTCCCAGGCATATGCCCAGCACTGGAGTTCCGGCTTGAGCCGCAGCCGCCACAGCCACATCCAACCCGCTCTCCCGCAGGCGCCGCATACCTTCGCCGGCCGCACCCACGCCGGGCAATATCAGCGCCTTGGCGTTTTTCAGCGCCTCGGGATCGTCCGAAACTTCAAACGGAATGCCTAGCTTCTCCAGGGCATTGGCCACACTCGCCAGATTACCCAACCCATAATCGATCACGACGAGCCGGTCGCTTAACCGGGCCGGATAGGACGGTTTCATGCTGTGACCGTAACGAACCTCTCCTTAAACGCCGCTTTTTGGCTGTTTTCAAACGGTGACTCCACAAACAGTGCCTGCGAGCCAAGCACTGTCGCCAGCTCCCGCAAACCGTTGGCCTTAAGGGTGCTGCCGCTCTGCGTAATATCACAGATGCCGTCAGCCAAACCAAGTGACGGCGCAACCTCTACCGAACCGTTCATTTTGATCACCGAAGCGTCAATCCCGTTCTCTGCCAAAAACTTCTTCAGGCTATTGGGGTAAGTGGTTGCGATGCGCCTACCATCCAAGTCCGCAATCGACGTAATACCAGAATCGTTTGGCACTGCTAGCACGAGGCAGCACTCCCCAAATCCCAGTTCTCTCACCGCCGGTACGGTCAGACCGCGCTCCAACACCAAATTCTCGCCCACGATTCCAAAATCAACCGTGCCATTTGCGATGTACTGGGGGATATCGCCGTGCCGCACAAACACCAGCTCAGCCTCGATGTTACTGCACCGCACCACCAAGCTTCTAGCGTCATCCAGGTCAAATTCCACTCCCAGCGAACGCACGAAACTCAAACTAGGCCCTTTCAGCCGCCCTCCGCTTTGGATCGCGATCCTGATTGGCCTGTTTATGCTATTCATTTTTACCCTGCTTCTCGAGCATCAACTGGTATCCACCCGTACCGTCTTTCAACCATTTAGATACGCGAGCAATAGTAGTTGAACTCAAGCCCGTCTCTTTCACTATCTTGGAATATGACACCTTCTCACTCAGCATTTGCGCCGCATTCCAGCGGCTGGCAAATTCCCTTAGCTCACCCTCGGTCAGCAGATCACGAAAAAAACTCTTGGCCTCGTTCATATCCTGAAGAGCCAATATTGCTGACAGCAAATCCTGCGTGTCCGGGTTGTCCCAAGTCTCCATGCTTTACTCAACTAAACTACTTTATTTAAGTAAAGTACTCCACTCGGGCTCTTCTGTCAACTACTTATCCGTCTCCGAACTCCCCGTTGACTGACTCCGAATTGTATTCAACCAACTAAACTGCGATTCTCTCGACATGCCACGTTGTTTTAATGTAGTATTTTTGTCCAGGATTTATCAAATCCTCACATTTGGCTTGTGCTGTGATATTAACGAATTTTCATAAGATTTAGGTCAAAGATCGCTAGTATATTCGTTTTCCTCACATAAATTATTGCAATGGTAATAAACAATCATTGCTAAACGAGCTTCACAATTCCACTAGTTGCGTCCACGTCTACCGTGTCACCTGTCTTTAATGTGCGCGTGGCACTCTCTGTGCCTATTACGCAAGGAATATTCAGCTCCCGGCTCACAATTGCAGCATGACACAGCATCCCACCCTCGTCAGTCACGATTGCTGCGGCCTTTTCGACTGCCAGCATCAGGCTTGGTGTGGTCATAGTGGTTACAAGAATCTCGCCGGGCCTCATTTCTACCATCGATAAGTCATTCAGAACCACCCTCACCCGGCCACGCACCCGTCCGCCGCAAGCTGTCACTCCCTTTAGCGCCTCGTGATTCTGACTCTCGTCTCGTGCTGGGCGGCCCTCACTCACGCCGGATGCAAACCATTCCGTAACACCCAGCCTCGTCTCGAATCTAAAACCCTCCCGGCGCTCGCGTGCCCGTGATTGCAATGCATCAGTACCAATCCCGCCTTCCAAACCTTCGATAATTTCCTGCCAGGTCAGATGGATCAACTCATCGACATCAGACAGCCCAATCTTTGCCGCCACCCGACTGAGCTTGGGCAGCTCCCGCTCATGAGCCATAAAGAACACATCGAGCCGGTAGCTGCGCAAATACAAGTATTTCGACACCACATCAGCTAAATCCCGAGCATCACTATCCTTGCCCAATGCTTCAATTGCTGCGTCCCGCTCGCGCATTTGCCGCGTGCGGTGGTTTTTCATATCCAGTAGCCGCTTGGCGCAGTCACCCTTGAGCCCGTTCTGAAGCCGGATCACAACATCCCGGGCCGACTCCGGCTGGCCTGCGTAATACATCCGCCCCATCCAGCCAAAATCCTGGCGATACGCGTCAATCAACTCCTGAATCTTGCCAAACTGCCCTGCTATCCGTCCGGTCAACGAATCTGCATCCAACCGTATCCACTCTTCGTAATCCGGGACACTGGCCTGAACCTCCGCGCCCAGTTCGAGCAACCGCAGCAGGTTATGGACCTCGTGCGTCGGCTGAGTGGCAAACTTCAGCGCCGCCACAACGGCCTCGGCTTTCTGCGCGTCATTGAGACGCTCCGAGACGAATGCATTCAAGAAATCCTCAAGCTCAAACTGAACGGTAATCATTACGAGCAGATTAGATGCATGAGCCAATGCGACCTCGAAATAGCCCTTCACTGCCTCGGCATCCGACTTGCCGGCAGCCTGCCAGGTGGCGTCCAATAATTTCTGGGCCGATCTCTCGCACGTCTTAGCATATTCCTGAAAAAACCGCAGGCCATCGCGCGCCACTCGGTCGTGCACGACAGCCTTGGCCGCCGCCAGCTCATCCTTATCAAACTGAAACGCCAACCCCTCACGGCGGATATTCGAAAAACCAATCGGCAGCCCTGTTACACTCTGGATCCGCGCCCGATCCTGGCCCGAAACCGCCAGGCTCAAGAATAACGGCGTGTGCCGCCGCGCGACCGTTGTCACCCATGTAATATACTTCTGCTTTGACCGTTTGGGCAGCGCAGTAATCGGACGCGACTGCACGATGTAAATCTTCCCTCGCTCTATTGCCCACTCAATGTCTTGCGGCTGACCGAAATGCCGCTCAATTTGACTGGCAATATTTGAGAGCTCACTCACCTGGTCATCGGACAGGACCGGCTTCGTGCTACGCTGTTTGCCCTGCATGCGGCTCAGGACCCTTCCGGAAGTTTTCTCCGCACGAATTGTTTCCGGTGTTACCTTCCCTTGGACCAGTAATTCGCCCAGTCCATTCACTGATTCGATTACCAGTTCGTCCTCACCACTAACAGGATTAGTTGTAAAAATTACACCGGATACTTCACTTTCAACCATCCTCTGCACCAGAACTGCCACTTTCTGCGACCCTAGGCTGGTCTTCTTCTCTCTCGCATAGGATTGCGCCTGCGCCGAATCAATTGAACCCTGGCACCTCTTCACCGCCTCAATCAAACCGTCATGGGTAGTATTGAGAAACGTATCGAGCTGCCCAGCCCACGACGCCGCACCCGAATCTTCGCCCACCGCAGACGACCGCACCGCGACTTTATCCGCGCCCAAACCAGCAAAGGCTGACATTATTTCCAGTTCCAGCGGCCCTGACAGGTTTGCCGCCTGCACGCGCGATGTAATTACAAAGCCATCGGGCACCGGCAAACCGGCCTGAAGCATCTCACCCAAAGGCCCGGCCTTCCCGCCCACAAGTCCCGCCTCCCGGCCTCACATTATGACGCCATTATCGCATATGATGTTATTCGACTTTTATACCTAGTTCCGACGCCAATATCGGCGCGAGAACCACCAGCTGCACTGCATCAATAGAAACACCGTGCATACTGAGTACCCCTTTAATGCCGGACAGGTTTGATCCCGGGAAGCGCACGTTTTCGAAATTTGCGGCATCAAATACCGCCCCATCCAAGTCACAATTCTCAAACACAACGCCGGTCAGCTTAGCGCCATAAAAATCAGCTTCGCGCATGTTACACTCCGTAAACATAACATTCTTGAGTTTAGATGCCCGAAAATTCGTCAGGTCTAGCTTGGCTTTCCTAAAGATGACATCCTTTAGGTTGGAGGCCGTCACCGCCATTCCCGACAGCACACCGCCGCTCACTTCGACTCTCAACCAGCCGCTGCCGTCAAACACGGCCCCAAACATCATGATGCCGTCAGCGCTCACATCAGTCAGGTTAAGATGCTTAATCTTGCCCGATGCCAACGACACCCGCGCTAGTCGCGACGAATCAATTGCCAGGCTATTGGTTTGGACGTTCGTGAAGTCGGCATCCTCGATCGCCACGTTCAAAAGCTCTTGATCCCGGTCCAGAGTGACCGGCTTATACTCATCAAGCTCGTTAGGAATATTCAGCTTCATCACCTACCGGCTACAATTAACTACAAAATGGTCGGGGTGAGAGGACTTGAACCTCCGGCCTCAGCGTCCCGAACGCTGCGCGCTACCAACTGCGCCACACCCCGATAACTCCGCCTAGTTTACGCTTCCAGCCCCGCTCCGTCCAGCTCCACGCGCATTAAATGCAGCTGTGTAGCGGCATAAGCTTTCAGCCATGCCAGCTCACCTTCAAACAGGCCGGTGCTGGCCAGCCGCCGGCTGTATTCGTCAATGCGTCGGCGAAAATCAGCCTCGCCGGCCACCTGGGGAGCCGGCACATCATCACGGCCCGCCCGGAACCTGTAACCCAGCAGCGCCAAGCCCTCCCAGCGCATATCCCGCAACATCGACAGCACAACCGCCTCCACCGTGCCATTCACCATGTCTCGCACCATGGTCGGCACTACCACGGCCTGCGCCGGCTCACGGCATTCAAACATCTGCGACAGCGCCGACTCTACCCGCTCGCGATCGAGAGGCTCAAAACCGGTTGCGGCCACTTCTATCCACTTCAGCACACTCCTGAGGTTAGCATTAGCCAAAAAGGACCCCAGGACATATCGGGACGCAATTCTAAATTCCAGCCCAGCCCGAGCGGTAGCCCTCAGCTCTGCCTGGCCGGCACTACTTGCGGCCGCCTGTTCAATGTAAAACGCCAGTAACCCGCGAGCCTGCGCATACCGCATCGGCTCGCCGCTCACCAGCTTCAACGACCGGTCGATGTAGGCGGTCATGTTGGCCGCATATCCAATGGTAAATTCGCTCGGCGCCGCCAGCACACACACAGCTCCGCCTTCGCCTGCCTCTTTTGCAGCTCGAACCAGATTGCTGGTGACCACTTCACGACCTTCGGCAAAATCGAGCCCCTCCGCCAAAACAGCGCCCCCCGCATTGGCCGCGGCCCCGTAAGCGACAAAATTAACTTCCGTCAGAGTTTGATCGCCATGCTCAGGAGCTAATTCAATCCGGCTCAGTGGCATCTCATCGTTCCCCGATAAACCAGAATGGTTTTGGCACGGCCACTCCGGTTCCCCTGGAGCGCCCTATGCGGCTAGCCGGTTTAATGCCAAATTCTTGTTTCAAAACACCCACCCAGTTCTGCTTAAGCCACCGTTTTTGTTGTAAATAAAGCTCCAAAAGGCCGCGCTCGGCAAACTCACGGCGCATCACACCTCCGGCATGAGGGTGGTTTTGGGCCTGCTCTAGCGGTGAGTTAAAACCATGGGCGTAGTGAGCGAGCTCGTGGAAGATCGTGGCCTCCACCACAAATTCCGGCACGTCATCACGCTTAAACACTCCGTTCATGGTGATGATGCTGGTTTTGCGGTCACCCGGGTCGAGGCTGATAGAACCCAGCCTCCGCTTGGTCCGCCGGCCGAAGACTATGCGCACGTCATTGACCTGCGGCACCTCCGGGAAATAATTATCCCAAATCTTGTCCAGGATCCCTTGCAGCCAGGCTTCATCACGCCTAGCCATTGCTTCCACCCACGACCTCGCCCGCCGCTAGCAATCGTTCGCTCAGTTCATCAATTTCACCGGTACCGTAATATTTCGTCGCCGCACATACATGCATGCTCGAGGGGTTAGGCGCGAACTCGCGCAGTCTAATACTCTGGGCCATACTCGAAAGCTTATCACGATGGTTACGCAAAATGGTCCCCGACAAATGAGCCTCCCCCTCCAAACCCGTTACGACGTAGTCGAGCACCACCGCCGCCGGTGCGGCGCCCCGCAGTATCTGGCCCGCCAAGGCGTAGGTCCTCAGCTGAAAGTTGTCTTTGGTCGCCCGCTGCAATTTCTCGGGCGATGTTTTGGTGCGGCCGGTCTTGAAATCCCGGATCTCATAACCGGACGAGCGGTCGATGACGGCATCAATTTTGCCGCGGATCCGTAGCTTAGCCTCCGGCAATTCAAACCGGATTGGCACTTCGCTGCCGGTGACGTTGCGCCCAGCTGCCTCTTCGCGGTCAAAGAATCTGGCCAAGGTCTTGTTGGCCAGCTTCCGGTCCGATTCGGCGCGAGCCGCGTCGCTGTACCCACGATTACTCCAGGCTTCATCCAGTAGCGCCCCCAGCTCCTTAAGTGATGCCGCAGCCCCATCCATCCTGCTCTTATAGTACCGCTCAAAGGCCCGATGCATCACGCTGCCAAATGCCAGTTGCGGCCCCATCGGCTGAGAGACCTTAAGCACATGTTCCAGGAAGAACTCAAATGGACAAAAGTTGTATGCATATAGAGCCGTCACACTGAGCTCAATCCAACCGTCTTCGGACTCGAACGGCAAACGGTCATCAGCCGCAGCTGCAGCTTCAATTGGATAAAATCGTTGTAATTTATTCATCAAAGTCCGTCTTTTTTCAGATTCGTCATGCGATACCGGCCCGACTTCCATCTTAAATTCGTCGCCCAGGAGCTCCTTCACGAAGGGACTCAGGAGTTGGCGGGTTCCGGCCACCGTTGCCAGCGGCGCACTGATAACCAGCGTTGTTTTTGCCCGGGTCACAGCCACATACATCAGACGGCGGAACTCATGGTCCGGTGGCAGCTCCGGCGTGGTCTTAAGATCGGTCGGCACCTCCCGGCGCTGGCTCCGCCCCGCCGACCAGTTCCGCTGGGTACAGCCCACCAAGTAGACCGTCACAAATTCCAGCCCCTTAGCCGCGTGCACCGTCAGCAACTGCACGCCCTCGGCCTCACCAACCGGCTCAGACACCTCCAGCGCCGGTGGTTTCGGAAAGGCCTCCAGGTAGCCGGCCAGGTTTCCGGCCACCGCCACTGTCTCAAAATCCTGCATTTGAGTCAGCAACCGGTGCAAGTCTTCGAATACCCGGACCATCCGCCCTCCAGACGCACCCTCGGCCAACTTCTGCCAGCGTTCGGCCACTCCGGTGTCAAACACCAGCTTAAACGCCATCTGGCTGACCGGCAGCGTCTTCGCCCAGGCGCGCCACTCCTCCAGCTGCCCCACCAACCGGCGGCACCTCTCCAGGTCACTTTTCGCCATTGCCTCTTCAAACGATATTAATTCTTCCCGCGATCGCTCCAGTATTTCCCGGTACTCGCTCGCACTCCACCCCACAAACGGGCCCATCACCACATGCGCAATCGCTTCGTCTGATGCCTTCCAGTCAACCCATTGCAGCAAGTACCACAGCCCCAGCAATTCCGGCTGCTCAAAAATGCTCACCGTTGTCGAAATCGCAAATGGCACTTTGCGCCTCGCCATAGCTTTCGCCAGGGCTTTCAGCGGTGCGTGGGTTGCCGCCAGCACCGCGATGCTGCCCGCCGGCTCCCCACCGCCAACCCGCCGCTCAATCTCAGCCAGCACGCCCTCCTGCTCGTCCGCGGCATTCGCATACGGCCCAAAACCAACCCGGCTGTCGTCATGCGTGGCCACTAGCTTTTTACTCAGACCAAACTTGTCTTCCAGCCGCTCGGGGTTGTTGTGCTGTATCAAACGATAGGCCGCATCGAGCACCGCCTGGCCCGACCGGTAATTCCTCACCAACACTACTGGTTTGTCCAGCTCGTAATGTTCCGAAAACGACAAAATATTCCCGATGTCGGCGCCGCGGAAACCGTATATCGCCTGGTCGTCATCGCCCACCGCAAAGATATTTCCGGTTTTGCCGATAAACGTCCTCAGTAGTTCATCCTGCACCGCGTTCGTATCCTGGTACTCATCCACCAGCACATACTTAAACTCTTGGGCCAATCTCTGAGCCAGATTGGGCTTTGTACGTAAAATATCCAGCGGCAGCTGCAGCTGGTCGTTGTAATCATAGGTTCCCGTTTCTTTCTTCACCTCGGCATAAAGCTGGTAAATCCGGGCCAGGTCAGCTTGCTCTTCAATCTCCAGCGGGTGTTTGTCGGCGGGATTCGCAGCCAGCCGGGCCACATATTCCGTGCATGCCTCAGGCGATACGCCGGCATTCTGCAATTGCCCGATGTAATCAACTACCCCTTCCAGAAATTCAAACAGGTCAGTCTGCGGACCGTAATATTTCAGCTCAATTCGTCCTAAATGTTGTCGTAATAACAACGCTTTTTGCATATCATTGATTAATCCCCCGCCCACCGACCTCCCGATGTGGCTCGCAAAGCGGCCCAGCAGTTCTGCGCCAAAGGCATGGAAGGTCATTACCGGCACCTGAAACGACTCCCAGCCAATGAGGTCATACAGCCTCTCTTCCATCTCCCTGGCAGCCTTCTCCGTAAAGGTTAACGCCAGGATTTGGTTCGGCTTGGCCCGGTGTTGGTCTATCAAATACGCAATCCGGCGCGTGATCACTTGGGTTTTGCCCGTACCGGCTCCGGCTATCACAAGTTGCGGCCCGGTGTCATGCAGCACCGCCGCTTCCTGCTCCGGGTTCAGACCATCAAGAATGCCCATACGGCCATTCTACCAGTTAAAGCTTGTGGCCCCTCCCTGCCGCAATGGTATAATTAAGCGTAAGAGGTGAAGATTGTGTCTGACTTAATCGCGCGCACTGCCAGACTCGTCCCCTACGCTAAGCGTCCCAAGGCTAGCGCGAGCTTTGTGACGGCTTATGTTTATGAGCCCGAAGCCGATGAAGCCGGCTCCTCTCTAGGCAACCTCTACGTTGCGGTCGAAGTCCTGATTTCGGGCCGGGCCAGCGAAGAAGTTGTTGACCTCGTCATCCAAACCGTCGGCGATAAATACTATAATGAACAGCCGGACGAAAACGACGCCCTGGCCCGCTTCGAGGCCGCCATCAAGCAGACCAACCACGAGCTGTCGGAATATGTGGGGCGCGGCAACGCCGCCTGGATCGGCAAGCTCAGCGCCGTACTGGCAGTCCAATGCGCTGGGGAGCTCCACGTGGCCCAAACTGGTTCCGCGGAGGCCTTCCTGTACCGCGGCAAAGCCGTCTCGCGGATCACCCAAACCGACACCGCCAAGCCCTCCACGCCGTCGAAAACCTTTGGTTCGATCGCCACCGGCGACCTCCAAGCCGGCGACAAATTCCTGCTGGCTACCCCGGCCCTGATACACCAGGTCCCCCTCGAGAAACTCCAAACCATCGTCGCAAGCACCAGCCCCAACACGGCCATTGCCGAAATCAGCCAATTGCTGTCCGGCGCCAACACGAGCCGCATTGCCGCCATCGTCGTCGAAGTCACCACGCCCGAACTGGCGGCCCTCAAGGTGCGTTCCGATGAACCGGCCGAGATCGAGCTGGCGGGAGGCGAAACCTTCGCCGAAGCAGCCATCAATGCCGCCGCCCCCATTGCTAAAACCTCGGCCGGTAGCGCCCTGGCCGGCGCCCGCGCCGCGCTCGGCACCGCCAAACGCCTCCAGCCCAAACTCCAGTCGGCGGGCTTGCGGTTCGCGGCTCTCTTGCGCCACGGCCTCAGCACCAAATCCGGGCGCCGCCTGGCGTTGGCTCTCCTCATCGCACTTATCTTCGTCATGGGCCTCGCTGTCTGGCGCGCCAACTCCGGCGCCGCCTCTACCAAGCAGTTCAACAGCTATCAAAGCCTCTTCGCCGGCTATACCAAAGCCACGGCCGCGGCTGCGTCGGGGGACAAAGCCGGCGCGCGGCAGCAACTAACCTCCATCCAAACCGCTCTTTCCAAACTGGGCCAAAACGAAGCCGGCATCAACAGCGCCCTGAAAAACAACCCGCTGCTCGAAGGCGAGCCGACCTCGGTCGCCGGTTTTAAAACCCTGATTGCCGGCCAACTCGACCTTCTCGAAGGCCTTGTCACCGTCACCCCGCTGACGGTCGCGGAAGTCGGCGGTAAAAATGGCCGCCCCACTCACTTTGAATCGGATGGGGCCCACGCTTACGTCATTGACGCCGCCGATCACAACCAAATCTCTATCATTAATCTCTCCACCGGCGACCAACGCGATAGCAAAGCCGACGCTAGATCACTAGGTGATGTAATAAACACAACACTTTCAGCTACCGGCGACGGCATGTTTATCCTCACCGCCAAACCCTCTGTTTGGTTCTACAAATTCTCATCCGACTCGCTGTCGCAGCAAAATTTGGCCTACGGTGATTGGCCAAAATCCCATGCTTTAGCCTCGTACGCTTCCAACTTGTACCTCTTGGGCGACACCACAATTTACAAGCAAGTGCGCAATTCCAATGGTTACTCTCCCAAGACTGATTACATTTCTACAACATCCAGCAGCAACACTGGTCCCAATACAGGACTAGCCGTCGATGGTTGGGTCTACGTATTAAACGCCTCCGGACTTCACCGCTACCTCGGCACCAGCCTTAAACAATCGGCCACCGCCCCGCAGGCATTGGGCGCTCTGACCAATTTGCGGTCTCAGGCCAACGGCGGCCTCTTAGTTGCGACCAGTCAAAGCTCAGGCCGCATCGCGGTCTGGAGTGCCACGAACGACAAACTCACCTTTGACAAGCAGATGGCACTCAGCGATGGCAAAAAACTGTACGACGCCGCCTACGACCAAAATACCGGCCGGATTTTTGCCACCGTCGATAACCGTCTCGTGAGTTTTTCGTTCAAGCGCTAATTCCCAATTCCTCTTAGAGCCGGTCCGGCGCGTCAATCCCCAACACCTCCAGCCCGCCGCGCAGAACCCCGGCATACGTCTCAACCAACCCCAACCGCAGATCCTCCCGCTTATCGCCCAGCACGCGGTTCGTCTCATAGAACCGGTTAAACGTCTGTGCCAGCTCATATAAGTATGTGCATATGTGATGAGGCCTCAATTCGTCCACCGAGCGTTGTACGACATCACTGAATTCCGCGAGTTTGGATGTCAGCACTCGTTCCCCGGCCTCCAGGCTTCCCCCGCCCAGCCCGCCAGTCACTTTGCCATGGCTCTTGGCCAGGATGCTGCGCGCGCGGGCGTGGGCATACTGGATGTACGGACCACTGTTACCGTCCAGACTCACGGACTCATCCGGAATAAACACAATATCGGAGCCGATCCGGTGCTTCAAAAAGCTGTACTTCACCGCCGCCAACACTACTGCCATATCGTCCTTGCCACTGGCTTCGCGGTTAGCTTCTGCTGTCAGTTCGATCACGTCCATCGCTTGTAGAATGTTGCCTTTGCGCGAACTCATCTTCACCCCGCCCGCCAGCTTTACATTGCCATGCGTAATGTGGATCGTCCGCTTTACCAGCTCCGGCTCAAACAGTTCCAGGCTCTTCAGCACGACCTTCATATAATCGGTAATCTCACTACTCGTAATCACGATCGACCGGTCAAAGTGGTAATCACGCCACTTGGCTTGTATCACCCCGACGTCCTTGGCCTCATACGTTGGCAAGCCTTGGCTCGTAATGAACACGCGGGTATGCAAGCCATAGGGCTCGCCCTCAAATACCACGGCGCCGTCGCTCTCCTTATATACACCCCGCTTCAGCTGCGCGCGCACTGTAGCCAACCCAATCGGTGCGGCTTCGCTCTCCGGATAGTAGCGTTCAAATCCGCTGCCGATACTGGCATAAAAATCCTTGAAATAAGCGTAGCTCCACTCCCGGCAGGTCCAGTACACCTTGGCCAAACCCGAGGCATGGTCGTCATGAGCATGAATCTCGTAGATGGCTGCGTTTAACTTCTCAATTGCGGTCTTGGCAGTAGCGTCTTCGGCATAGGCCTGCTCGCCGGCTACATAACAAGCGGCCATCCACTCGGGACGCGATTTAGCCGGCACTTTATCAAGTTTTGCCGGATGCTCACCTCCGAGCTCTTTCAGGATGGCCCACATCGTCTTGGCCACATGCAGCCCCACGTCACCGCCAAAGTTAACCGGGTGGGCCTCACCGCCCGCCGCCCGCACCAAATTACTGACGGCGTCGCCCACCACAGTGGTGTAAAGGTGACCCACATGCAAAACCTTAAAAGGATTCGGATCCGAATACTCGCTCACAACTTTCTGGCCGGCAAATCCGCCGGGCTTAAATTTGGCCGCCGCCTCAGCGCTCTCAAGCACCGCCGCATCATCTAGCGTGATATTAATGAATCCCGGCCCCGCTACCTCGGCCCGCGCAATTTGCGGACTACCCGACTTTATGGCCGCCGCCAGTTTCCCAGCCAGCTCCAGCGGCGGTTTCCCGAGCACTTTGGCATAAACCATGGCCGCATTGGTCGCGAAGTCTCCGTGCTCCGGGTCCGCCGGCACGCTCACGACCAACCGGCCCAGGTCCAGCTCACCCCCCAGTGCTTTCACTACCGCTGCCTTAATATGTTGCTCGAGCTGGATACGCGTCATTACGAGCCGAATTATACCAAAAACCAGGATATAATGAGGCATTATGAAGCTGCTAGCCAAAAACCGCCGCGCCACCTTCGACTACGAGCAATACGCAACGGAACCAGTGCCAACAAAAAA
>CAVUEQ010000003.1:0-236320 GCA_963740635.1 uncultured bacterium
TTGCTGGCGCGCTTCGATGAGGCGGATATCCGGGTGGGCGAGCTGCAGCCGGCGGATGATGGCGGGGGTGTCGTCGGTAGAGCCGTCGTCGATGAAGATGAGCTCGAATTGCTCCGGCAGGTCCTGGATGGCCGCCGCTATGGCGGCATGCAACGGCTCGAGATTGCCGTCCTCGTTGCGCGCGGGAATGATGATGGAGATGAGATCTGGTTTGGGCATATGCACTGGCTATTATTACATACTTGTATTTTCGGATTATGTTCGGTTATACTTGCTTGGACATTTTTTCGGAGCACGCACGTTGCAAAGTGTGTCTCATTTTGAGAGATGGGTTTTTACGTTGGTAATTTTACAGATAGGGAAACAACTTATGACTATTCAATGTCCCAATTTGAGACATACCTTAACACGGGGATGTTCCAAGATTTTGCGTAATGCATGGCGGGCCAGACTGTGAAACGCGGTACAGAATTACCAATACCACCCGGATACTACGTCTTATTAGCGTTAGCCGATGAACCAAGCCATGGTGCGGGCATTCATAACCAGATACTTGCCGACACCTTGGCCTGGGGCTATGGATCGCGCAGCAGCCTATACAAAGAATTGGGGCGGCTGGAGCGGCGGGGATTTGTGCAGCGGGCGGGAACCTCAGGACGAAGGAGAATCTACAAAATTACTCCAAAAGGGAGGATTCATTTGGGTATGGAAACGAGACTAATTATGCGGGTGCTGCAGCTGGCCAGAGCGAGAACCGGAGAATGAGCGGCGGAGGGCGTCGAGGCCGCGGAGAGCGAGCATGATGGTGGAGCCGAGCAGCAGTGAGCCGACGATGTCGCCGGGGGTGCGGTGGTGGATGCTGACGAGGCCGAAGGTAGCCGCGGCGCCGAGGACGGCCACGGCGGCGCTGGAGGCGCGGCGCAATGCCAGGTCGTAGGCCATAAACAGGCTGACGAACGCCGTCACGAACAGGGCCAGGCTGAGCTCGGGCAGCAGGCCGGCCAGGGGCAGATAGCGGGGGCCGATGAGGACGTGGATGAAGAACCGCGGCCACAGGCTAAACGCCAGCAGCGCGCTGCCGCCCAGGGCGGTCTGGAGCACCACCGAACGCAGCAGCAGAGCGCGGGTGTGCGACGGGGGGCCGGCGATCTTAACGGTGGACAGCAGCACGCCGGCCACGGAACCGGTGAGAAAGAAGATGATGCGCGCGATGGTAGCCACGCCGGCGTAGAGCCCGGCGACGCCGGCCGGGAAGTAATGTTTGACCACCAGGATGTCGAAGCTGAACTGCACGGTGGTCACCAGCGACACCACCAGCACGAGCGCGGCATAGGGCAATTGCGGCTTAATGACGGCCAAATCCGGGAAGCGCAGGTAGCGGCCGGGCGGCGGATGGAGGCCGAGGCGGCGAGCAGTGCGGGCGGCATAGATGAGCGCGACGATTTGGGCCGCTACCAGCCCGCCGATCGCGCCGGAGGTGCCGAGGCCTATGAGCACCAGCGCGGTACTGGCCACGAGCTTGAAGGCGGCCGACAAAATGGTGGCCACCGACAGCGCCCCAAACGCGCTGATGCCGCGCAGGTACGCCTGGCGCAGGGTGAGCGGCGCGCTGATGAGCAATGATGCGCCGAGAATAATAAACGGCGCCGGGTCGGTGAAGCGCAGGTAGGCCTGCACCTGCGGCAGGAGGACGAGGCCGACCAGCAGGCCCGCCGCCACCACCAGGGTGGCCAGGCGCTCCAGCTCGGCGACGATGCGGCTGCGGCGGACGGTGTCGTGCTCGTTGGCCACAATGTTGACCGCCACGTTGGTGACCACGCTGAGGAAGATGGTGGTCTGCAAAAACAGCGACACCAGCGCCTGGACTTCGCCGAAGCCGGCGGCGGGCATGAGCCGGCCGAGCACCGGGTAGTAGATGTAGTTGAGCACGCCGACCGCCAGCGAGCCGGTGAAGAATATGGCGTTGTGGCGCAAAAATTCGCTGCCGCGGGCGCGCTGGGTGAGGCTGGTGATGCTTAAGGCCATGCTCATCACTATACTAGACAGGTCCGCTGTGGTAGTATTTTACGGTTCAAGGTCCCGTCTGCTTCACTCACTTCGTGGTCCCATCGTCTAGCGGTTAGGACACCGGGTTTTCATCCCGGCAACCGGGGTTCGACTCCCCGTGGGACTACCATTGCAATTATTTGCTATTAGTATATAATATTAAGATCGTCCAAGTTGGGCGGTCGTTTTGTTGTATTACGACAAGACGCGAGACCTGAAAGGGTCACCATGGCCGACACCAAACCCGACGATCTCAACCAGATCGCTTTCGCCGTCTACGCCACCCAGGGCGGCGGTCTTGCTCGCTACCAGGGTGATGTCCTCGTCTGGCACGAGCCGCCCAAGGAATTTCCTGAATTCCGTGTCGGCGACCCTGTCCCCGAGGAGTGGGGCACGATCCCCGTCAACGCTGCCGCCCGCGAGGAGATGTTCGACGAAGAGTTCCTCAACGGCGTCTAGCCAAGGACCATCGCACACGCATCAAGCATGGCGATTGAACCCCTGCCGAATTTCGGCGGGGGTTCCTTCTATCTGGGAATTATCTTTTTTGCGAAAGTACTCCCTTTTTAGATATTACTAAAAAAGGGAATATTAATTGTAAGTAGATTATGGCCTAATGTTATCAGGGCCGGGTGGCCCGGGGGCTAGAAACCCGCGGGCCAAAACGAGAAACACCCGCCGACGGCAGAACCGCGGCGGGTGTTTCTGCTGTCAGCGGGCTGATGAGACCAGGGATCGGGCGGGCATGGCGCGGCCTAGACCAAGACCGGGGCCATGACAGCGCGCCGGCAGTGGCAACAGTACCCCCCTTCGATCTTGAGATGCTTGCAACGCCGGGCGCAAACGGCGCAGATCCGAGTGGCGAACTCGTCGTCTTCGATCGTGGGCCGCTTGCACAACTTGCAGGGAAGGGCCGCGAAGCGGGCGCCGTGGGGGTCCGCCCGCAAGAAGCAGATCTGGGAGTTCAAGGCAGCGTGGAAGAGCAGCGAAAACAGCACAGCGTCCCAGACAACGAAGGCTAGCCCTTCCTCATCCCCGGGTACGCACAGCTCAATGCGGTTGCCTTTGCTGCCCAGCCGAAAGCTCGCCTGCACCGGACCGCCGTCCGGCAGCGCCTGGGCTAGACGCTTCAGCCACCTGGCTTCGCCCAGGGTTTCGGCTCCAAAGAGCCAGAACCGGTCTTTTATGCGGATGTGCATGTCCATATCCTTTCGGGTCGGGGACGGGCCCGGAGATGCGGGCAAAATTCGCAGGACAATGACGAATTAAGAATTTATACCACTAATAACGCTTGATGTCGACGGCAGGTGCGGCTTGGGCATTACCCCACCTAGGACTGAAGGTCGCGGGAGGCGTTGAGGATTAGTTCGTAGAGGCGCAGGACCAGCCCGGGATCGAGGTCATGGTCCGCGGCCAGTTGGGCGAGGCGGGATTTTAGCTGCGTCTCGCGGCCGGGGTCGGCGACGGCGCGGCCGGATTGGCGCTTGAGGGCGCCTATCTGGCGCACGACCTCCATGCGGCGGGCGAGGAGGGCCACGATTTGGCTGTCGATGTCGTCGATGTGGCGGCGGTGGGATTCCATGAGTGCAGTATATACCGGTGCTGTGGGTGTGGGCCGGCGGCGATTGATTGCCGCCGGCCTCACGGGATACCGGCCCAAGCACTGAACAGGATCAGGCTTAGGCCTCTGCGGGCATGGGAGCGGGCTCGGGGAGGTCTGCGCCAGGCAGGGCGTGGAGGAAGTGTGACTCGCTGTAGGGGAAATCGGCTACAATGAGCACCGGGTTGTCATCGACGGTGGCCGTGGCCACGACCACCTGGTTGCCGGTGGCGCCGAGAATGCGCCAGCCGGAGGTGGGCGTGACTTTGGCCACGTGCAGGCCGCTGCGGCCGGCGGAATCCGCCCAGGCGCGGGCGGCATCGGCGAAGACTTCGGGGCGCGTCTCCTCGCGGAAGGTGGCGCAGAAGTGAACTACGATTCTCACTAGCGGTGTTGGCATGGCGTATTCTCCTGTCGGGGTGCGGTGGGTGAACCGGGCAAAGCATATTATACTCTTGGCATGACAAACCCCAATACCCTTATCCAATTGCCCGGCCTGGTTGACATTCACGTGCACCTGCGCGCGCCGTGGCAGACGCACAAGGAGGATTTTTTGACCGGGACATCGGCGGCGCTAGCGGGCGGGTTTACGCGGGTGTTTGACATGCCCAACAATGCCACGGCCGTGACTACGGAGGCGATTTTGGAGGAGAAACTGGTGGCGGCCCGGCGCGACGCGGTGAGTGACGTGGGATTTTATTTCGGGTCGCTGGGCGACAATTTGGACGAATTCCCGAAAGTGATGGACCGGGTGCGGGGTTTGAAATTGTATTTGAACGTGACGACCGGCGGGTACAAGATTGACACCGATTACTTAATGAAGATTTTTAAGGCTTGGCGCAGCGATAAACCGATACTGCTGCACGCTGAGGCGGACGTGATTAAGATCGCGCTGGATGTGGTGCGCGAGACAGGGCAGAAGACGCACGTATGCCACGTGAGTAACCGGGCGGAGCTGGAACCGATTTTGGCCGCCAAGCGCGAGGGGCTGGACGTGACCTGCGGTTCCACGCCGCACCATTTGTTTTTGACCGATGAAGATGCGCGGCGGTTGGGGAATTTTGGCCAGGTGAAGCCGGAACTGAAGCCGCAGGCCGACGTTGATTATTTGTGGGAGCACTTCGCGGAGATCGACGTGGTGGAGAGTGACCACGCGCCGCACACGGTAGCCGAGAAGAAGGAAGGCACGTTCGGATTCCCGGGCCTGGAGACGACCCTGCCGCTGCTGATGCAGGCCGAGCGCGAGGGGCGGTTGACGCGGGAGGATTTGCTGGATAAATTGGATGCGGCGCCCAGGCGGATTTTGGGACTGGCGGAGGAACCGGACACGTTCGTGGAAGTGGAGCCGGTGGAGTTTGAGATTAGCGATAAGGGGCTTCACACGCGGGCCGCGTGGACGCCGTTTGTTGGGCGGAAGGGTTTTGGGCGCGTGAAGCGCGTGACGCTGCGGGGGACGGTGGTGTACGAGGACGGCAAGGTGCTGGCGGCGCCGGGCAGCGGGCGGATTCCCTTATAAGGAGAGGGGGCGTTTTTGTGGCGGCTGTCGCGATGCGGGCGGTTTTTTTACGTTCGCGCGCAGGTAACTATACTCCCAAAGAGTATACATTGACTGGTTATAGCGATAGTTTATGGCTTAGCGGAGCCTTAAATTTTAAGGGTATACCCTTTGGGAGTATAGTGCGGCGTGCGGGTGCCGGCTAAAATATGTGGGTACGTTAGCTTAGGGTAGCCTTGATGTCGATGGCCAGCTCGGGGTTCCACATGGCGCCGGTGGCGGACTGCACAGCGTCGGCGCCGGCGTCGCGGTAGGCGTGGTAGTCGGCCGGGGTCATGACGCCGCCGATACCGATGATTTCATAGCCAAGCGAGTGCTTGTCGCGCAGGGCGGCGAGGCGGCGGGTCATGTCGAGGCCGGCCCAGCGCACGCCGGCGCCGCACATGCCGCTGCGGAGCCGGCCCTCGCCGGGCAGCGCCTGGTTGCCGGCATCGTCGACCACGGGAGCCGGAATGGTGTTGATGGTGGCGATGGCGTCGACGTGCGGCGCGATGTCGCGCACGATGCCCTCAAGCAACTCCTGCTGCTCGGGCGAATAATAGCCGACCTTGGCGACGAGCTTGCGGTCGGTGATAGCCACGCGCGAGCGCCGCACAATGGCGCTGACTGCCTCCGGGGTATAACACAGCACGCCCTCCGAGGCCACGTTGGGGCAAGACAGGTTGACTTCGATCACCTGCGCGCCGGCGTCGGCGGCGATGCCCGCGCCTTCGGCGAAGTCGTCGTAGTACTGGTCGGCCGTGAAGCCGGGCTTAATGGTGCCCACCACGCTCATGATCACGATTTGACCCTTATCCGCGGCTCCGATGGCACGCTTGAGGTCCGGTACCCAAAACGCCGGGCCGCGCGATGGGTTGCCGAAGGAGTTGGTGATGGTGAGCTGAGTGGGGTCGCGCTGGGTGGTGGTGCGGGCGACCAGCGGCCTCGCGGCCTTTTCGAGCGTCAGGTCGCCGTCGACGTCCACGTAGAGCACGTTGGGAAAATCGTTGACCTCAAAGGGCACGGTGCGCTGGGTCGTGTATGTGACCACGTCGAAGCCTTTGGTCATGGCCGCCGCCAAGTATTTGGCGTTGAGCAGCGGGCCGGACGGGATGCCAAACGGTGTCCACACCGGGAGACCCAGGAACTTGTTTGCGGGACGGCGGGCGCGGTTGCGGTAGGCGATTGGTACGGCAAATTCGCCGAACGGGCCGTTGTCAAAGTTGTCATCGTAGGTCTTGGTTGGGTCGTAAATAGGTTCTTGTGTAGGGATTGGCATGGTAGCTTGAATGTTAACATGAATCTGGTTAGGGGGCTGTGATGCGCTTGAATTAGCTGGCTAAGGGTGGCGATGTTGGCCGATGGGTTTATACTGATCCTATACTTCAGGAACTAATCTTAATGAGTTTTTCAAAAGGATCAGAGAAAAAGGTCGCGGATATTCTTCTCGACACTGAGATTTTTTCGATTTCGTTTGATCCGCCATTCACACTCCACTCTGGGATAATTAGCCCCCTCTACATCGACAACCGGATGTTGATCTCTTTTCCGAAGGAACGTGCATTAGTAATTCAGGGGATTGTCGAATTGATTAAATCCGACAAGGCGCTCGGGGACGCCCAGTACATATCTTCGTCGATAAGTAACTCTGCCCCTTTTGGGGTATTAGTTGCCGAAGCATTGTCGCTGCCGCTGATTCTGGTGCGGGAGCAGAGGAAGACCCATGGCAAGCTCAACATCCTCGAGGGGCGCGTACCGAAAGGCGCGCGCGTCCTGGTGGTGGAGGACCTTGTGGCCACCCCCCAGGCTCTGCTTCACACCGTTGAAGCTGTGAGGGAAAGCGGCGGCGTTATCGATCACGCCGTGACTATCGTTGACTTCGAGCTCGAGGCTACGAACGAAACTCTCAAGCAAGCTGGGGTTGCCCTGTCTTCCGTCACAAAGGCACGCGTACTAGTTGACGAGGCGATCCAGAAAGGCATTCTGAAAGCAGGAGAGAGCGACGAGGTCCTGGAATGGTTCAAGAATCCCGTTGGATGGGGCGAGACCAGAGGCTACTACGCCGTAACCCTGAACTAGAGGCTGTCTTTGATCTCCTTAGCTAAGTAGGGATTCCACATTGCACCGGTGGCAGACATGACCGCGTCGGCGCCGGCCTCCCTGTAATCCAGGTAATCCTGCGCGCTTTCCACTCCACCAACGCCGGTGATGGTGAACTTGAAACCCCGTTTGTCGCGGATTGCTCTAAGGCGCTTCACAAAATCGATGCCGGCCCACTTGATGCCGGCTCCACAGACACCGGCTCTCAGGCGACCAGGGCCGGGCAATGCCTGGCTGCCGTCCTGGTCGACAACCGTGGCTTGCAGGGTATTAATGCCAGCGACATCATCGGCGTACTCGTTGGCGATTTCGGCGAACTTTTCTAATTCCTTATCACTCTCGTAGTAGCCAACCTTCATACCGAAGGGGGTGTTGCCAATGACTTTGCGGATGCCCTTTGATACCTGCTCGGTCACTTCCAAGTTGTAGCAAACCAAACCCTCATTACCGATATTGGGGCAGGATAAGTTTGCCTCTAACGCTTTGGCGCCGGTTTCGTGGGCTAACCGGGCAGCTTGGACGAAGTCATCAATAAATTGCTGCTGGGTTTGGTCCTTCTTGACCGTGCCCATGAAGCTAAGTATCAGCAGCTGCCCAGGCTTGGCATAGCTAAGCGCTTTTTTCACGTCAGCCTGCCACACGTCGGGCTTGCGGGAGGGTACGCCGAAAGAATTCGTGATAGAAAGCCTGTCTTGGTAGTTGTCATCCGCGAGGAGCGGCCGCTTCAATTTGCGCAAGGTAAGGTCGTCCCCTTTGAAATGCACCGCCAGGACGTTTGGAAAGGCGTGACACGGGAACGCTTCGGCGCGCACAGTCTTGTAGACTGCGATATCAAAGCCTTTTTCGAAGGCGGCCTTCACATGGGCGCTATTAAGCAACGGGCCCGCTGGAATTCCGAAGGGCAGATGGACGTCTTGGCCCATAATAGAGTACTTCGGAGCACCGACCGATTGGAGCACAACGCCGTCGGCAAAGCCGCCAAACGGACCGCTTTTGTAGTTCTCTTCATACGACCTTTCAGGATCGTAAAACGGCTTTGGCGACAATATCGGTTGTTGTACGGGGGTTGGCATGATAGCTTAAATGGTAGCATGAATCTGGATACACGGCGGTGAATTTCGCGGACAAGCTGGCTGCGGCGGTGGCGCGCAGCAATTCGCTGTTGTGCGTGGGCCTGGACCCGGGCTGGGCCAGGCTACCGGAGCCTAAGGACCAATTTGGCTTTAACAAAGCCATAATCGAGGCCACGCATGACCTGGTGTCGGCCTATAAACCGAATCCGGCATTTTACGAGGCCCGCGGCGCCGAGGGGGTGCAGGCGCTCAAGGATACGTGCGACTACCTGCGCGAGCAATACCCCGAGATCCCGATTATCGTGGACGCCAAGCGCGGCGACATCGGTAATACGAACGCCGGGTATGTCGAATACGTCTTCGACTATCTCGGGGCTGATGCTGTGACAGTGCACCCGTACTTTGGCTCGGAGTCATTGGGAGCTTTTTTGGAGCGCGAGGACAAGGGAATTATCGTGCTGTGCCGGTCGTCGAATCCGGGGGCGGGTGAACTTCAGGACTTGACGGTGGACGGCGAAAAATTGTACGTGCGGGTGGCGCGCGAGGTGGTGGATAGCTGGAATAAATCAGGAAACTGCTTGCTCATGGTGGGAGCAACTTATCCCGAGGAGCTGCGAGAGATCCGGCAACTGGCGGGGCCGGACATGCCATTCTTAGTGCCCGGCATCGGGGCACAGGGTGGCGACGTGCGGGCAACAGTGGAGGCCGGCGGCGACAATTTGATAATTAGTGCCTCGCGGGCGGTTATTTTTGCGGACGACCCGCGGGCCGAAGCGCAGAAGTTGCGCGACGAGATTAACAAGTACCGGAAGGAGGCTGCGGCGTGAGCCCAATCAAAGCACTGAGCGAGCAGGAGATCAGGCAGACATTGCAGGAGAAGGGTTGTCTATATACCCCCGAGCAAGGCTACCACTTCGTGGGCGTGAGCGGTAAGCATTTAAGCGGGTATTGCAATGTGGACCCGGCTTTGCCGGATGTAGACTTCGTCTCGCAGGTATCTCGACTGCTCGTGGAGCCATTTAAAGACGCCGGGGTAGAGACGGTGCTGGCGCCCGCGATTGGAGCGATTCCGCTGGCACAATGGGGGCCGCATTATTTGAGCGAGATGACCGGCAAAAAGGTTTGGGGAGTATGGGCCGATAAGGTTAAACCACGGGGATTTGTGATCGAGCGGATTGGGTTTGCGGAAGTAATTTCGGGCAAGAAGGTACTTATCCTTGAGGACATGATTAATCAGATGTTCTCCGTTACTGAGCTTCGCCGCATCGTCGAGGAGCTGGGCGGTGAAGTGATAGGGGTCGGTGCGATGGTGGCCAATAGCACGGCCAGTGCTGAAAAGATCGGCGTGAAAAAGCTCGTGCGACTGTGCGTGTTTGCCTACGAAGCCTGGGAGCCCGATGATTGCAAGTTGTGCAAAGCTAAAGTTCCGATCGTGACTGATCCTGCACTGGGGCACGGTGACGACTTTCGAGCATCACATCCCGACTACCCCGGCGGATACCTGGAGCACGTAGCCTAACTCTATTGACCGAGCAGCAGGCGCTGGATGTCGAGTGGCGGCTCGTCGTGGTTGAGCAGGCCGGCGCTTTTGGCGATGGTGACGCTATGCTCCAGGCGTTGGCATTCCTCTTTTAGACGGATGAGTCCGGTTTCGGTTAACTTGTAGTGCATGCGGGATTTGCCGGCCCGCCGGGTGGGTTGCTCTCCTGCCGGTACAATGAAACATTCCTCTTGTAAGATCATTAGCAACCTGTAAATGCTGCCGGGGTTTATCCGAATACTGCCCCCCCGAATCTTTCCACATAGCGCCTTTAAGGGCGTACGCGTGCATGGGTCGGCCGTGCAGCGCCAACAATATATAGAATTGGCTTGTACTGAGCGGCGATGGGGCTGGATATAGAGGATTCATGAGTAGCAATAATATATGCACTTCGCATATATGCAAAATGCATATAGTTTGGGCGAAGTGATATTGCCTGAAATCGCGCCGGGTCCAGCACGCAGGCCGCTAGGAGGGGCGGCGGCCGATGTCGGTGCGGTAGTGCATGCCGTCGAAGTGGATGAGCTTGATGGCGGCGTAGGTTTTGTCGAGGGCCTCCCATAGGGTGGCGCCGGTGGCGGTCACGCCCAGCACGCGGCCGCCGGCGGTGCGGAAGGTGCCGTCCTCATCGCGCTTGGTGCCGGCATGGAAGACCACCACGCCGGGCTGCGCTGCGGCCTCGTCCAGGCCGGTGATAACGCCACCCTTGCGGTAGTCGCCGGGGTAGCCCTGTGAGGCCACGCACACGCAGGCGGCGAAGCCGGGTTTCCAGGTGACCGAGTTCGGATCGAGCCGGCCCTGGGCGCAGGCGAGCAACACTTCGAACAGGTCGCCGTCAAACAGGCGGATATAAGTCTGGGCTTCGGGGTCGCCGAAGCGGGCGTTAAACTCGAGGGTCTGGATGGAAGCGCCATCGATCATGAGGCCCGGGTAGAGCATGCCCTTTAAGGGGGATTTCTGCTTGGCTAGGCCCTCAAGCGCCGGTGTTACGACACGCTCGTCCACCATTTTCAGGTGCTGGGGCGTGACCCAGGCGATCGGCGCTACTACACCCATGCCGCCGGTGTTGGGGCCCAAGTCGGAGTCGAAAATTTGCTTGTGGTCCTGCGAAACCGGAAAAATGACCGACCGTTTGCCGTCGCTCAGGGCGTGGATTGAGACTTCCTGGCCACGCAGGAAATCCTCAATTACGACCTGGTTGCCGGAGTCGCCGAACACTCGCTTCACCATCACTTCCTCGATGGCGGCGGCGGCTTCCTCGTAGGTGGCGGCCACGGTCACGCCCTTGCCCACTGCCAGCCCGTCGGCCTTTACCACCACCGGCAGCGGCCGGGACTTGGCATATGTGAGGGCATGGGCCGGGTCGGTGAAGGTTTTGTATTGCGCGGTGGGGATGTGACGGGCGCGCATGAGGTCCTTCGAGAAGACCTTGGAGAACTCAATGCGGGCGGCGGCGCGGTTGGGACCAAAAATGGGCAGGCCGGCGTCTTCAAACAGGTCAACCACGCCGGCCTCGGAAGCAGCTTCCTGCCCCACCACGGTGAGGGCGACGTCGTGGCCCTGCGCGAATTTCAGCAAGGCCGGACCATCCGTGAAGCCGATGGCAACGTTTTCGATTGCCCCGGCGCTGCCGCCATTGCCGGGCGCCACGAAGACTTTGGCTATGCGAGGGGACTGGGCCAACTTCCAGGCAAGGGCTTGTTCGCGGCCGCCCGAACCGATTACAAGGACGTTTTGAGGTTTCATAGGGGAATCATATACTGAAACTAATGAATTTGCCGAAATTGAGCGCCAAACAAATGAAGCGCCTGCGGAAACGACGCGGGCGCCTGTTGCGGTTTGCGGCTGTGGCGACGGTATTATTGGGGTGCGCGGTGGCCGTGGGGGTGGAGTGGCCGCAAGCTTCGGTGAGCCTGGCCGGCAGCGCGGTGTACCCGAAGAGCCTGCGCATGGATTATGCGAAGGTCGTGAAAGGTGTGCGCGACTTTGAGCAGCGCGAACACGACCTGCACGCGAGCGTGGTGAGCCGTGCCGAGCTCGCGCGGCAACTGTCGCTGATACAGCTCGATGCCGAGAGCGGGAAGTTTGCCGGCGCCAAAACCGACATCCAGGAGCTGCGGCAGTCGCTGGCAAACTGGAATTTTGAGCTGAGCGGGGGCAGCAATGTGTGGGCGGAGGCCAATGGGATTTCGCTGACCGGCGGTATTACGCTGCCGATCTTGGTGTACCACTACCCCCCGCCCAACTTCGAAGAGCAGCTGGTGCACCTGGAGCAGGCCGGATACACGGTGGTGAGCATGGACCAGGTGGTGGCCGGCCTGCGCGGCGACCCGCTGCCGCCCAAGCCGGTGGCCATCACGTTCGACGACGGCTTTGAGCCGCAATTGGCTGCCGCCGCAACCCTTGCGAAGCACCATATGCCGGCCACGTATTACATCATTGACGGCGGCGAGGCCAGCCGCTGGTGCATAGGCGCCGGCCGGCGCTACGGCGACCCGCTGCAACCGCGCGGCGGCTGCGGCGATGCCTACCTCACGTGGGACCAGGTGCGGGCGCTCGACCGCGGCGGTCTCATAACAATCGGCGGCCACACCATCAACCACCGCAACCTGGCCACCCTGAGCGAGGCCGACCAGCGACTGGAAATAACGACCGGCAAAGAGGAGCTGGAGGCGCAGCTCGGCCATAGCGTGCGGCATTTCGCCTACCCGTACGGGGCTTACAATGAGCTGAGCATCCGGATTGCGCAGGAGGCCGGCTACCTCAGCGCGGTCAGCACCCAGCCCGGCGACACCCAGCCGCCGGGGTCGCTATTCGCACTGCGGCGGGTCCGCGATGCCATGCTGCTGCCTTAGGGCTTGATATCTAATTTAGTGCTGATCATGTTGAGCACTTCGCGGGGGGTGAGCTCGGCTTTCACGAGATATTCGGCGCCGTAGCTGTGGGCGGTATTGCGGTCGGATAGATCAGATGAGTTGGTGAGTACGATTACCGGCATGGTGGCGAAGTCGAAGCCGTCGCTTTGGAGAGCCGACAGCACTTCGAGACCCGACAGCTCAGGCATGTTGATGTCGAGCACGGCCAGGTTGGGGTGCTCGGATTTGATGGCCTCGAAGGCGTCGCGGCCGTTATTCTTCACGACTACCCGAAAGCCGGCGCTCTCCAGCTTTATCTGGTACATGCGCGAAATAAAGGGGTCGTCCTCGGCAATGAGGATAAGTTTGGCGTCGCTGTTTTGGCTGGCCGCGGCCGGAGCCGGGGTCGGAGCCGGAGCAGTTTTAGCGGTTTGGGTTGTTTCACTTTCTGGCATGATGGACCTCTTTGACCTGGGGGGCGGGCTTGAAGGGGAGCTCAAATCCAAATGTCGAGCCTTTACCCTCCACGCTACTAAATATTATAGTACCACCTTGGTCCTCTACTACGCGCTTTGCCAAGTATAATCCCAGGCCGGTGCCGTCGGGGCGGACGGTCATGGCGTTGTCGGCGCGGAAGAACTTGCTAAACAGCTTTTTCCTGGCCGCGTCGGGTACGCCGATGCCGGTGTCGTGGACCTCGAACCGCACGCGGTCGCCGGACTGCTCGAGCACCACGCGCACTTCGCCTTGAGCGGTGTAGTAGATGGCGTTGTCGATGAAATTCATGACCACCTGGCGGGTCTTGTTGTCGTCAATTTCGGCCGGCGGGAGCGGTTCGGGGGGCGGGTCGAAGATGAGGTTGATGTGCTTGGCGGTGGCGTGGGTGCTGAGCTGGCGCACCTCCTCCCCGATCATTTTGACCATGTCGGTGGGCTTGGTCTGGATGAGGAACCGCCCGGCCGACAGGCGGCTGACGTTGAGCAGGTCGGAGATGAGGTTCACCATGCGCTCGGAGGAATCGAAGGCGAACTGCACGAATTGCCGCTGGTTGTCGCTGATGGGGCCGGCGTCGCCCTCGAGCATCATGGACAGATAGCCTTTGATGGTGGTGAGAGGCGTGCGGAGCTGGTGGCTGGCCATGGAGATGAATTCGTCCTTGGCGCGGTCGAGCTCCTTGAGGTGGCGGTTGGCCACGCGCAGGCGGTTGGTGGCGTGCTCGATGCGGGCCTGGAGGTTGATGTTGAATTCCTCGATCTGCACATAGGCCTTGGCGTTGAGGATGGCCACGGCCAGCTCCTTGCCGGCGATCTCGAGCAGGTCGAGGTCTTGGCTGGAGTAGATGTCGCCGGACAGTTTGTCGCCGAGCAGCAGGTAGCCGATGAATTCCTCGCGGGTGTGCAGGGGCAGCGCCACCCGGATGCCGTGCCGTTCCATGTGCTCTTTGCGCTCGCCGGTTTCGAGCTCGTCTGCGACCACCAAGTCGTTGCCGAGCTTCTTGAGCTCGGGGGCGACCATGAGGCGCTTGGGCAGCTGGCCGTAGTGGCCGATGCGGTAGACGCGGTCGTTGTTGTAGACGATGATCTGCCCAAACTGGATGTGCAGGCTCTGGCACAGCTCCACGAGGGCCTTCTTCAGGATGCGGTCGAGGTCGAGCTCGGAGACCAGGATTTTGGAGAAGCTGGAGAGGATTTCTTGGGAGTCATACCTGTTATGGAAAAATATTCGATTTGACGCTTTCTCGAATAGCCTTTGAAGCGGCTGGAACGAAAATGCCAGAAAGACTGCAAGAAATATACTCACGGCATTCCTTTGCCCCGACGTATTAACGAATAGCTCAGACGCACTAAAGAAAACTAACGCATATACCGAGGCAAGCGTTGCGACAAGCAGAATATAAGTCGCCGACCTCGCAACGATGGCCTTGATATCAAATAATCGATGCCGAAGAATCGCATACCCGCTGGCACCTGCGAAAAGAATTGTGTACAGCGGACTTAATGCGACCAGGTTAACTTGGTGTAGAGCCACTGGGAGCACAAAATTCGTCAGTGGCAAGAGGGTCATAAACAGCAGCGTTCCCAGCAATACATAACGAAGCTGGGCCTTGAGTAAGGCACTGCTACGCCGGTATCTGAGGATGAGCAAAATGATGCCGCCGAACGCAAACACCAGAGCGTGAATCATGAAGAATAAGATGCCCGGGCCTGGAACAGGTGATACAGAGCCATTTGTAACAGCAAGACTCGTAAACATAAACGGGCTGAGTGCGTCGAGCAGTACAAACCCGGCATAATATAGAGCAAGCTTCTGCTTTTTTGATAACGTTAAGCGGTTAGAGGGAAATACTTGGACAAAGATAAAAAATGCCGTATTCATGAGTACGACAAAAAACATTACCAGCCTGATTAGCGTTAATTGACTCGAACCGACTGCATGAACTGAGAGATAATTAATGCCGGTCCAGCCAGACATCGCCACACACAGAACGGCAAACCAACGGTTTGTCGCACTGTTTCGATTCTTTAGGTACGCTAGCCCTCCGATTGCAAGCGTTGCAATGACGCTTACAAGGACGCCAATGAGTTCGAGCACGGCATCATAACTTAACGTCCTTACTATACCAGAAGCGTAAGCGGTTAAATGCTTCTACTTACCTCTGGAGCAATTTGCTAAGTAGTGCCTCCCTCGTTTCTGGAGTGTCGTCACTATTTGGCTTAATACTAAGCACATCATTAAAGGCAACTAGTTTACGCATACTGGGCATGTCCTCTTCCAGAACGATTCTTTTGACTATATATGCAGCGAGTCCGCAAACTATGCTAACGGTACCGTAAAGATGCGGTCTTGATACGAGTGTTTTGCCAATATTCGAAAGCGACACTAAATTCCGATAGGACACGTTTTCCTTCCCGACAATGGCCATCGCATATTTGGCTTTATCCTGCTCAGTCATCTTCTTGGTGAGCAAATCTTCAGTTATATTGCCCAAAAGCCCGTGGAATATCTCTGATGACGGATCCAAGTCGAAACGCTCGACATCGACAAGAATGCTGTCTTCTAGGCTCGTTAGCATCACAACGGGCACTTTGGCTTTCTTTGCTTCCACCCGCAGCTTCACTTTCATCGCAAAGTTGTCGACGACATCAAATACAACTTCGAGCTTGGGGTTATTGATAAAGTTATATATATTTTCGTCAGTCACTCCGTCGGTCAGCTCGTGGACGTCTGCATAAGGGTTTATTTCGTAAATTTCCCGAGCCGTGACTGAGGTCTTAGTCTCGTTAACGCTTGGGAGTCCGACCCTAACGCGATTAAGATTTGTTGTTTCGAAAATGTCTTTGTCCGCAATTTTGATTGTATCTGCGGCTCCACTGTAAACGAGCGAAAGGGCGATTCCATTCCCAAAAGATAGGCCTGCGACACCTGCGGAGAATTGACTCAATCTCATTTGTTCTTCGCGTGTCGTCAGGTTGTTAGTGCGGTTGGTCCTCAGAGTTCGTAAATCGTCCTGATCAACCATGTGGAGAAGAAGACCAGACCATGAATTGTAGACGTAGTTACCGCGCAGATCCGCGTCAGGCGCACATCGATCGTCCACAAACTCTTTTAGTTTTTTCGCATACTCAGGGGAGCCTATTAAGGACGCGTTGTTAATCTCAAATAGTTCTGCTAGTTGTGAAGGGTAAATATCCTTTACCTTCCAGGCCTTATCCTTGATACCGCGTAAATCTGCCTCATCATAGTGTCCCTCTCGGAAAATAATCGGCTTATTCATGTCTCTAGTGCTTCCTTTCATTTCTTCACCCATTTCTGTTTAGTGCCGGGCCGGAAGTAGGTGGGGTCTTCGTAGGGCCAGAAGGTGAGCAGAGGGTAGACGCGTTCGGCGTACT
Organism: uncultured bacterium; assembly: GCA_963740635.1. Taxonomy (GTDB): domain Bacteria; phylum Patescibacteriota; class Saccharimonadia; order UBA4664; family UBA4664; genus UBA5169. The sequence goes on from CAVUEQ010000003.1 coordinate 16,639, forward strand.
CTTCGTGGGTTCGGCGGTATTCGGAGTTTTCCTGAAGGAGGCGGGCGACGACGGCTTCGGTGACGCGCGAGTGAAGCTCAGGAGTTTCGGCGGTGTCGGGTTTGAGCTCGAGATGAATTAGCAGCTGCTGCACGCCTTCACCGTCATACTCAACAGCCATGGTGAACTTGCCGGTGAGAGCTTCGGCCAAGTCTGCTGAGCCGAGAGCCTTTTTGATGGTCTCGGGATAAATCTGGAAAGCGAAGAACGAGACCGAGAAGTCGCTGCGCTCATAGACATAGACGAAGGGCAAGTTCCAAATGGTGTCTTCGATGCCCGCATTTTTGGCTTCATCGCGGAGATTGAGGCCGTGTTCAGCGAAGGTTTGCTCCATCTTGGCGAGCGTAATGATACCGCCGTGGTCTTTGAGGTCATAGCGGACGAGGGGGTAGCCGCTGGCGGCGGTGCAGAAGAGAGTGCCATCGACGTCCTCGAAATAGAACAGCTCGGGCAGGTATTGGCAGAGGGTGGGCACTTTTTGAAGCTGGCCGAAAATGGCTTCATGAAGGGCAGGGCGATCCTGGGCCAGGCGGCGGATGAGAATGGCGAGGGGAGTTTCGTGGGCCATGGTGCCAATGTCGACGGTGCCGTAGTGATTGAGCGTGTCCATGTAAATATTGGTGAGACCGGTTTTGGCGGCCACGTAGTCGCGGAACTGTTCGCCGAAGGCTTCGGCTGAGAAGACGAAGCCGAGGTTGTAGTCAGCCCAGTTGAGGCCCAGGCGGATGCCGTCGTCGATAATGTCCTTGAGAAACGGGGCGTATGAGCCAATGATGACTTGGTCGAATTCGTGCCCCAGATTCTGCATTGCCTTGATAACCTCGAGCTTGTTGATACCGGGGGTGATGACACTCAGTGCGTAATTGCCGCGCTCCGCGACCCGGCGAATGGCCTCGTAGGTAAAGAGGCCGCCAATCCACGCGCCCATCGGGAAGGCCACGATGTAGAGCGTACTGCGCTCGTGGATTTTGAATTGTGTCCGGAGGTATAGCTCGGCAGTAAATGCGTACTGCTGGTCCTGGTCGCCGGTGCGTGGGAAATAAAACGGCTCGCCGGTGGAACCGGAAGTGGTGGATATGGTCCAGCGGGTATCTTTCAGCTCCCCATCCCAGCACAACTCGGCACGGCTGTATTGTTTGAGGTAGCCGGCCTTGTCGGTGGGCGGAATCGCGACTAAGTCGCCTGCATTTTGGACGGCAGCGGGGTCGAACGCGTGCTCGACCAGGTGTTTCTTGTAGGCCGGGACGCGCTCAGCCGCGGTCCGAAACAGCTCAATTGCCCGGGTAGCGCCGGCCTGCATGTGGCTGTCTTCTGAATCGTGGTTTAGACTGTCCAGAACTTCGAGCGGGTCCTCAAACGATCGAGGCGCCCAAGGGAAATGATGCATGTTTACTCTTGTATTATCTGGCTGGTTACTATAGTAATATAACTATATCAAAAAAATGCTAGCTAAAAGACTCCAAAATTTCGACAGTAGCCTTATTCGCCAGGCATTTGATAGAGCCGGAGACATCCCCGGCTCGGTTGATTTAAGCATTGGGTTCCCTGAGGATGACACGCCGGACTACATCAAAGCCGCCGGCATTAAGGCGATTCACGATAATTTCACCCAATACACGCCGTCGAACGGTATCTTTGAGCTGAGGGCGGCAATCGCGGAAAAGTTGGGGCGAGAAAATAGAATAAGCGCCACCGCGGCGGAAGTTTCCGTAACGCCGGGCGTGACAACCGGGATTATGCTGGGCTATTTGGCAGTGCTCGACCCCGGCGACGAGGTATTGCTACCAGATCCATTTTTCCCACCGTACCGTGACCTGGCGACCATGCTAGGGGCAAAAGTTGTTTTGATTGATACGCACCCCAGCTTTCAGCTAACTGCCGAGCAAATCGAAAAACACATTACGAAAAAATCTAAGGTGCTCGTGATTAATTCTCCTAACAACCCTTCCGGTGCCGTGTATCCGGAGCGGGAATTGCGAAAAATCGCGGCGTTGGCAAAAAAACACGACCTGATTGTGATCTCTGATGAGATCTACGAGCACTTTGCCTACGATACTAAGCACTTCAGTATTGGGCGGGTATACCCGAAGACTTTGACCTTAAATGGATTCTCCAAGGCATATGCCATGACGGGATGGAGGGTTGGCTATGCAGCGGGGCCGCGGGAAATCATCGACGCCATCAACCAGCTCCAGCAATACATAGTGTTTTCGTCGTCTTCGATTGCCCAGAAAGCAGCGCTGGCAGCCTTGCGCCAGAGTCCCAAGAAATTGACTAACAAATACCGGGCCAAGCGGGACGTAGTCTTGAAATACTTGGACCCTTATTTCGAGATTTACGGCTCCCAGGGCGCTTTCTATGTGTATGTGCGGCTCCCGGAAGGGATTGACGACATCACTTTCGCGGCCGAAGCATCCCGGCATGGGGTGATTGTATTGCCATCCCGGGCGTTCTCGCGGCACACGGATTATATTCGTATCGCATTCGCAACCGACCATACCCGGCTAGTGCAGGGGCTGAAACGCGTTCGACAAACACTTAAAGCATTGACGACCGCTAAGGAGCATGGACAAGCCAAGAAACCCGCGCCGTTGACAGCGCGGTCATAATCGAGCGCGGCTTGCGGCGTAGATAGCACACGGAGTACACTTGAGGCCATGAGTAACAAAACCAAGGTCGCGATTATCGAAGACGATATGGCGATCGTACAGATGTACCGGACCAAGTTCGAGAACGAGGGTTATGATGTGGCCACCGCGCCGGATGGCGCGAGCGGGCTGGATCTGATTGATTCGTACGACCCGGATATTATTTTGCTCGACCTGATGATGCCCAACATGAACGGCCTCGATATGCTGAGCAAACTGCGCAGCCAAGCGAATGGGCGCGACGCGAAAGTGGTCGTGCTGACCAACATGGGCGACACCGAGACGGCGACTAAGGTCTACAAGATGGCCGCGGATGATTACATCGTGAAGGCCGAAATGACGCCCAAGCAGGTGGCTGAGCGCGTGAAGCTGCTGCTGGCGAAGGGCGGTAAGCCCGCGGCCGGGCCTGCGGCTTAGGTGTTACCAGGGAACTACTGGCTCAAACCAGTCAAGCCAAGTATTACCAGGCTACTTAGGATTATTGTAGCCGCTAGTGCGGATAATATTATTCCGAGTTTTTTTCTGGCTTTTACGGGTGAGGTTACGAAAATTCCGCCCATGGCTGCAATCCCAACACCTACAGCCCACGAGGTATACATTAAGAAGCTAAAAATATCTGAATTCATAAGGGGTTTGATCCGCTTTTAGGTTAAGTAAAGTTGCCGGCCCCGTCAAGTTTGGGCTACCCCATCGGGACTCAAGGAGTCCCGATGGGGTCATGCCTAGCCCATTCGGGCTGTGATCCAACGCGCTTCCGCTTGTTGCCCATCCAGATTTGGATGGAAACTTCCGGCTTGCACGTACTTGTTCAGAGAGCGAATGGCCTTATTCATCCACTGTGTGTTTCCGACCTGGTTGCAGATCTCGTGCCCGGCGAACGCATCGTAGACGTTGATGAACTTGACCCCCGCCGCCGCTGCGGCCCTCGCGTTGATGGCGTCGAGCCGAGCAATAGACAGGTTGATCCAGATCATGTCCGACTTGCTGAATACCGGGACTGGTAGGCCCGGTACACCCGTGTTGCATGACTTCGGCGGGTTGGCCGGGAAGAACCGCGGATAGCCAACCACGTACAGCTTTGCCCCTGGTGCCATCCGCGAGTGGACGTCCCGGTAGAGCTGCGCCAGATTCGGTGTGGAATTGAGCTGGTTCAACTTCCGGTCGACGAACTTGCCGAACACCTTCTCGCAGCTCGGTTGTCCGAGCTGCCGCGTGGCGCAGTAGTTCATGATGTCGGAGAACTGCAGGTTGTTGCCGTCGATCACCACGAAGCCGATCGAGTCCTGGCTGCTCACGGTGTCGAGCTGGGCAGGTTCTCCGGGGTTCGTGCCGGGGTGGTATTCCGACTGCGAGAACGGTGCGTAGAAGTCCTGCATTACGGCACCGCTGCAGGCATGGAAATCGAGCTCCATGTGGCGCTGCTGCGCGATCAGGGCGGGGAATGCCAGGGACGAACGGTGGCAGTGGTTGTCTGCCTGATCGGTCCCGGGCAAGTAGCCGAGATTCGGATCCTTGGCTCCCTCTCCTGATATGTACGAGTCGCCCCAGGCGCCGATCTTCATCGTCGGCGGCGGGGGAGGGCTCGACGTAGGCGGAGGCGTCGGAGTCGGTGTGCCGCCATCCGGGTGAAGCAAGGGAATTGGCGCCGACCAGGGTGTGGTGTACACTGAGCCGTCCTGGAGGGTGACCATCGCCCTGGCCTGGCCATAGAGCGGCGGTGTCTCGACCGGCGCGACCTGGATCGTGAGGTGGCCGTCGATGCCGACCGGATCGAATGCCGGTACCGGTTCAGTCGCGTTCGGATCGCTGGTGACACCGAACTCGAACCCGGTGAGTTGGGGGGCGAAGGATTCGTCGCCCGGCGCTAGCGAGATTTGCAGGTGCAGGTCGTCGATGCCGTCGCCGGGCTGGGCCGGGAGAATCGTGACCTGCGGCGGGCTGGGCAGGGCCGCTTGGGCCCCGGCTGGGCCTGAGGTCACGACGGCCAGGAAGCCGAGCGTGAGCAGCGTCGCCGCCAGCGTGGCGAGCCACCGGAGCCGGGAGCGAACCCGGGCATGGGCAGGGTGGGGGTGCGACATAAGTCGCCTCCTTCGGGTTGTCGGGGTGCTGCGGACGGGTACTGAGGACGACGAATGAATCATTGAACTCAGACCGGGCGATTTTAACAGCGAATTTGACTTTTGTAAATACATAGTTCTTTGTACTACCTGCGCGTGGCTGGTACGATACCGGCATGGAAAAACTACCCCCTATCGTTATTTCCGGGTCGATCGCGATTGACCGGATTATGAGCTTTAAGGGCAAATATTCGCAGCATATCCGGCCCGATAACCTGGATAAGCTGTCGGTGTCGATATTTTTGGACGAAATGCTCGACACCTACGGCGGGGTGGGAGCGAATATCGCCTACTCGCTGGCGATGCTGGGCGACGAGCCGGTGCTGCTGGGCTCGGTGGGAGCGGACGCGGCCGAATACATGGAGCGGCTGGCGTTTCACGGGGTGAATCTGGCGCACGTGCACGAAAGCCGGCTGCCGACGGCGGCGTTTAATGTGATTACGGACTCCGATGAGAACCAGGTGGGCGGGTTTTATCCGGGGGCGATGTTTGATAGCGAGGATTTGAGCTTTGAGCCTTGGCAGGGCCAAAATCCGATATGCGTGGTGAGCCCGCACGACCCGGCGGGGATGCGGCGGCAGGTGGCGGAATGTGAGCGTTTTGGCTTGCGGCTGATGTACGACGTGGGCCAGCAGGTGACCAACCTGGACGCGGATGATTTGCGCGCGGGCGTGGACGCGGCTGAGGTGTTAATTCTGAACGACTACGAGATGGGGGTGCTGGCCGAGAAAATCGGCCGCAGCCCGGAGAAGATCAAGGCCAAAGTGCCGGTGGTGGTGACGACGCTGGGCAAGGACGGCTCGGTGGTCGAGGGCGCGAAAGTGCCGCAGCCCGTGAGGGCAGGCGTGGTGAAGCCGCGGCACGTCGCCGACCCCACCGGCGCCGGCGACGCCTACCGGGCCGGGTGGCTGTACGGCTGGCGCCGCAGCCTCGATTGGCTGGTGTGCGCGCAGCTGGGCGCCACGTGTGCTGCCTACGCGATTGAGACAGTGGGCACGCAGTCGCACGGATTCACGCTGGCGGACGTGGCGGGGCGTTATGAGGCGGCATTTGGCGAGCCGTTTACGGGCTAGGCTGGGGCGGCTTCGAGAATTTTCTTGAGCTTGATGAATGTGCCGATCGAAACCGGGTCGTCGAGCGTGCCGGACGTCACCCATTCGTGGTACACGATTTTGGTGGCCCCGGCGTAAGGTGTGCTGAAAAAATACTCCGCGTGGTAATTGCCGCCCACCTGGGCCAGGCAGAAGTGGCGCTCGGGCTTGAAGGCCTCCACGCTGTATTCGGTCCAGACGTCTTCGTGATTGGAGTTGCGGTAAATAGTGCCGACGCGCGGCGGCCACGGCGTGGCGGTTTCCGATTTGAACGAGTCGATCCAGTCGGGGGAATGGTCCGGGTCTATAACATAATCGAACACATCCGCTAGTTCGCGGTTGATCTCAATTTTTAGGGTTTGCTCGGTCATGCGCAGAGTATACCATTGCTATACTGGTAGAGACGTTAATTCGATATGGGGCAGCTATGACTACGAAAACGCAAGATTACAAAGTGGCCGACATGAGCCTGGCCGAATGGGGGCGCAAAGAGATTACGCTGGCCGAAAAAGAAATGCCGGGACTGATGAGTTTGCGGGCTGAATATGGCTCGGTGAAGCCGCTGAAGGGAGCGCGGATTGCCGGCTCGCAACATATGACCATTCAAACGGCGGTGCATATTGAAACGCTTGTGGCACTGGGCGCTGAAGTCCGCTGGGCTTCCTGCAATATTTTTAGTACCCAAGACCACGCCGCGGCAGCCATTGCTGCGGCCGGGGTGCCCGTTTTTGCCTGGAAGGGCGAGACCGAGGAAGAATACCTGTGGTGCAACGAGCAAATCCTGAAATTCCCGGGTGGTAAAGGTCCGAATTTGCTCCAGGATGATGGCGGCGATTTGACTACGCTGGTGCATGAGAAACACCCTGAACTGCTGGCGGAGATTAAGGGCGTGAGCGAGGAAACGACGACGGGGGTGCATCTTTTGATGGTGATGCTCGAAAAGGGGGCGCTGAAAATTCCCGCCATTAATGTGAACGACTCGGTGACCAAGAGCAAATTCGACAATAAATACGGCTGCCGGGAATCGCTGGTGGACGGCATTAAGCGCGCCACGGATGTGATGCTGGCCGGCAAGGTGGCGGTGGTGGCGGGCTATGGCGACGTGGGCAAGGGGTGCGCGCAGTCACTGGACAGCTACGGCAGCCGGGTGCTGGTGACCGAAATCGACCCGATTTGCGCGCTGCAGGCCATGATGGAGGGCTTCGAGGTAGTGACGATGGACGAGGCCGCGAAGGTGGGCGATGTATTTGTGACCACCACCGGCTGCCGCGACATTATTACGCTCGAGCACATGAAAGCCATGAAAGACGCGGCGATTGTGTGCAACATCGGGCACTTCGATATCGAGATCCAGGTGGAGGCGCTGAATAAGATGCCGGGCATCAAGAAAGACAACGTCAAGCCGCAGGTCGACCAGTATACCTTCCCGGACGGCCACCGGATAATCCTGCTGGCCGAGGGGCGGCTGGTGAACCTGGGTTGCGCCACCGGCCACCCGAGCTTTGTGATGTCGGCCTCATTTTCTAACCAAGTGCTGGCGCAGCTGGAATTGTGGCAACACGAGCACGAGGTAGGCGTGACGCGGCTGGCCAAGGAGCTCGATGAGAAGGTGGCGCGGCTGCACCTGGAGGCGCTGGGCGGGAAGCTAACTGAGCTGAGCGCCGGGCAAGCTGAGTACCTGGGGTTGCCGGCGGGCGGGCCGTACAAGCCGGAGCATTACCGGTACTAGTGGCAGGCGCGGCTACCTGAATCGGTAAACGTGGCCCCGGCTTCTGGCTGGAAATTCCAATTGTAGCTACCCGCGTGGAGGGTGAGTTTGAGGACGCCGAAGGTCTTGGAGTTGCGCACGAGCGAGTTGGCGCGCAGAGCGGCGCTGCCGGCGTGGTCCTCGCCGCCGGTGCCGGCAATAATCTCCTGGATTCCGCGGGCGTTATCGCGCGCGCCGGACGGGTTCATGGGTGCGAAGCGCTCATAGGCATGGTTGTGGCCGGCCAGTACGACATCGGCGTTAGAATTGTAGAGATCGGTGTAAATAGTGGACATGTAGGCATTATCGCCATTGGCGCTGCCGCTCGCCCACCGGGGCTGGTGCCAGTAGGCCAGAGTGCAAGCTTTGGGATTGGCGGCCAAGTCGGCCTTCACCCATTTTTCCTGCTCGGAACCGGCACCACAGCCGGTCTGACTGCACTGTTGTGAATTGATGGCCAGGATGTGCCAACTACCGACATTATACGAGTACCATCCCTTACCGGCCGTGCCGGCCTGGGAGCCCCAATATTTAAAGTAACCTGAGGCTGAGCCTTCGTGATTGCCGGGCACCGGGTGGCTGATGCTCTTGAACCGGCCCCAGGTGGGGTCATAGGACGCGATGAAGTCGGAGTACGCTCCACTGTTGTACTGGAGGTCGCCGAGCGGCAGCACCGCCTGGGCCCCGGGCAGGAGATTGCTCGTCTGTTGGTGGTGACAGGTGATGGGCGTGACGGTATAACCGGCCGCGCAGGCAATGTCCCCGGCCGCCGCAATCACTGGATCGGCCGCTTCGACACCCGGCGGGAAGTTTAGCATCCCTAAGGTCAAGACAGGTATGATGAATAGTTTGATCGATGTTGTGATGCGATTGTACGTCACGGGCAGGCCCCCTCGATTAATGTATTGAAGAGCAGTATACCGCCTCTGCCAAGGGCAAACTAGTACGAGGCTCCGGATATTGTGAGCTTTTTTCAGTTTATTCTTAGAAATATTTGTGAACTATTGGGCCGCGGAAATCTCGGATTCGATGAATTGCTTGAGCTCGGGGAAGATGCCGGGCGCCGAGGCGATAAATTCGAGGTTGCGATAGTCGTACGTGTCGCTGAACAGGTTGGCGACGCGGCCGCCGGCCTCCTGGACGAGGAGGGCGCCCGGGGCAAAATCCCACTCTTTGCCTTTGCCGTTGAATATCACTGATGCGTCGAGAGCGCCCGTGGCAATGCAGGTGTAAACGTACCCTGCCGCGCCGAACGCCCAAAGGGACGACACGCGGCTCCGAACCCGGTCAGTGATGCCGTAGAGCTTCGTGTCCTTGAGGTAGGGTGAGAAATAAATGCTGGAGCGCCCCAGGGGGCGGTCGGTGACGTGGATGGGGTGGCCGTTTTTGGTGGCGCCGCCGCCCTTGATGGCGTGGAAGTATTCATCGAGGGTGAAATTGTAGATGATGCTCATGATGGGCTCTCCGGCGTGGATGAGGGCGATCATGGAACAGAAAAAGGGCAGGCCGCGAATGAAGGGCTCGGTGCCGTCGATGGGGTCGACCAGCCAAAATGTGGGCTGGTCGTAATCGGCGCCGGTTTCCTCGCCGGCAAAGCCGATGCTGGGGTCGAGCTCGCGCATGGCGGCGTGGAGGCGCTGCTCCACCAGCAGGTCGAGTTCGGTGACCACGGATTTGTCGTCTTTGAGGTGGTGCTCTATGAGGCCGCTAGCTTCGAGGAGCTGGGGGCGCAGCGTTAGTAACTCTTCGCGCAGGCGGTGGTTGGCGCGGCCGAGGAATTCGGGGGTGGTCATTTGGCGTTTCCGTCGTAAGCGGCAGTGATTTCGGCTTCGACGAAGGCCTTAATGTCATCAAACGCGATAGCATTTGAGGCCACCAGGTGGAGGTCGCGAAAATCATAGCCGGATGAGAACAGGTTTTCGGCGCGGCCGCCTGCCTCGCGGATGAGCAGCACGCCGGGGGCAAAATCCCAGGGGCCGCCCCCGGTGTCGTAGGTGATGATGCCGTCGACCTTGCCTTCAGCGATGCAGGCAAACATGTAGCCGGTAGCCCCCATCTCGGGAATGATTCTAACTTTTTCCCTCAGGCGGTCGCGAAAGCCGTACATTTTGTGGTTCTTAAGCCTGGGACTGAATTTCACGTAAGATTGAGCCATGGTGCGGGCGGAGACATGGATGCGGTGGCCGTTTTTGGTGGCGCCTTGGCCTTTGATAGCGAGGTAGAATTCGTCGGTAACAAAATTGTAGATAACGGCCAGCACCGGCTCGCCGTCGTGAATGAGGGCGATTTCGGTGGTGGGCACGGGCAGGCCGCGGGTGAAAGGCTCGGTGCCGTCGATGGGGTCGACGAGCCAAAAGGCGGGCTGGTCGTAGTTTTGGCCGGTTTCTTCGCCGGCAAAGCCGATAGACGGTTCGAGCTCGGTGAGGGTGGCATGGAGGTGGTTTTCGACCATGAAGTCCATGGCCGTCACGAGCGATTGGTCGCCCTTGAGCTCGTGCTCGATATTGCCGCTGGACTCGAGCAGGCGGGGCCGCAGCTCCAGGAGGGTGGCCCGGATGTGTTTGTTGGCGCGGTCGAGGAATTCGGGGGTGGGAGTGAATTTGGGGGTGGTCACGAGGTGCGGGCCTTGCGGGCCGGTTTGGTGGACTGGGGTCCGGCGCTTTTGGCCTGCGCGGCGATGAGCAAATTGTCGAACAAACTGACGACGGTCATGGGGCCGACACCGCCGGGATTGGGCGTAAGAGTTAAGTCGTCGCGGTCGTACAAAGCGGGATCAAGCTCACTTTTCGGCGAGCCGGTGTCCACGAGCACCGCCCCATTTTTGACCATATCCGACTTGAGGAGGTGCTCGACGCCGGTGCCGGTGAAGATAATGTCGGCCTGGATGGTTTCGGCGCGGAGGTCCTGGGTGTGGATGTCGCAGCGGACCACGTCGAGGCCCTGGGCCTCCATGCGGTCGGCCAGCGGACGGCCCACCAGCCTCCCCTGCCCCACCACCACAATGCGGCCCTTGAGGTCCACGCCGTGGGCGGCCAGCAGCCACAGGGCCGCCTTGGGGGTGGCGGCCTCGAAGGTGGTGCCGGGCGCGAGGCCGTCGACGTCTTTGGCCGGGTCGATGGCGGCCAGCGCCCGGTCGGTGATCCGGGCGTCGGTGAGCGGCAGCTGGATGATGATGCCGGTGACGGCCGGGTCGGCGTTGAGCTCGGCAATGCGGGCGAGGATGGTGTCCGAGGTCTCCACATACAGGTCGACCGCCGCGCCTATCCCCTCTCCGTACTTGCGTTTCATGCCCAGGTACTTGTCCCCCGCCTCGTTGTCCTTGGAGCGAATAATTGCCAGGCGCGGACGGGCACTGAGTCCGGCAACGGTCTGGACGTGGCGGGTCTGGATGAAGCCGGCGATGTCACGCCCGGTCAGTAACTTCACCGGCCCTCCCACAGCTTCATGAGCTCCGAAGCCACCAGGTCGGGGGTGTAGTCGGACTTAGTCCAGTAGGCTTTGGCGCCCAGCTTCATTACCGTGTCGATCTGCTTGGGCGCGGAGATGTTGGAAAAGATGATGACGTCGGGGAGCTCGGGCTCACTGGCCACCAGCTCGCGCATAAAGTCGAGCCCGCCCATCACCGGCATCATCATGTCGAGCAGGATCATGTGCGGTTTGAATTCTGCGACCTTCTGCAGGCCCACGCGGCCGTTTTCGGCTGTGGCAACGGAAAACCCTTCGAGATCAAACTTCATAGCGTAGATCTCGCGAATGACTTCGTCATCCTCCACCAGCAATACTCTGGGCCGCATGCCAATCTCCCTGTGGGAGTATCATAACAAACTTTGTGCCCTTTCCGAGCTTGGAGTTGACTTCGATGGCGCCGTCGTGAAGCTCGGCAATGCGTCCGGCAAGGTATAATCCGAGACCGGTGCCTTCGGCGTGGCCATCGACGGCCTCCCGCGCGCGGTGGAAACGGTCGAAGATGTGACTGATGTCATCGGGCTCGATGCCAATGCCGGTGTCGGTGACTTCCACCCGGGCCTGGCCGTGGTTGGCGCTGACCGCAACGAGGATTTTGCCGGTCTCGGGGGTGTATTTGCGGGCGTTGTCGAGGAGGTTGCCGATGGCCATGTAGAGCTTTTCCTCGTCGGCCACGATGTTGACGGGGCGGGCGGGCCGGCGGACCTCGAGTTTGAGCCCCTTCTCGGCGATGGCCGGCCTTTGCTCACCGAGGATGGTGCCCACCAGCGCGTCGAGGTCAAACACGGTGGCATGGAGCGTGAGGCGGCCGGCGTCGGCCTTGGCCACGTTGAGCAGCTCCTCGATGATGCTGAGCTCGCGTTCGTTGCTCTGCAGCGCCCGGCCGATGAAGTAATCCTGGCGCTCGTTGAGCGGACCGAAATCTCCGGACTTGAGCGTTGCCAGGATGGATTTGATGCCGGACGCGGGGGTGCGGAGCTGGTGGCTGGCTAGCGACACGAATTCGTCTTTGGCCCGGTCGAGGCGCCGCTCGCTCTGGATGGCCTTGAGGTAGGTCCAATAAATGAGCCCCGACAGCACTAGCACCGCGAGCAGGTTGAGTACGCTCATGTCGCGGGCCAGCATGCCGAGGGCGGCAACGGTCTCGTGGTCGCTGGCGAGCTGCGCCGACTCGGTGGCTTCGATGTGCAGCACCAGCCCCCTGACCTGATCCATGATGGCCGGGCCGGCGCCTGAGGCTACGGCCTGTTGGACCGCGGGCGTATCGCCCGCCTGGGCCAGCGCCACCGTTTGGGCCATGAGCTGGACCCGTTGGGCCACCAGGGTGTTGAGTTTCTCGACGTCGGCGCGGGCGTCATCGCCTTTGGTGGCAGCGATGATTTTGGACATTTGGCCGGGGACCTGGGCCACGTCGGTTTTGTAGGGCGTGAGAAAGCTGTCTGAGCCGGTGATCAGGTAGTTGCGCTGAGCGGTTTCGGCGTCGGCCAGGGTACTGAGCACATGTTCAATCTGGACGCGGGTGTCATTGCGGGCCTGGGCGCCCTGGCGGTAGATCAATAGCGCCGAGATCACGAACAGTGTAGCGGTGGTAGTTATGAAGGTAACGCCAACCATGCAGCCAAGAACTATGAACAGTTTGCGGTTGGTATATTGGCGAAGTTCCCTGGGTAGCAAAACACGGATCCGTTTACTAATATCCCAGCATGGCCGAAATTAGACTCTCACGCAAGGACCAAAGTCACAGGTCGAGGCGGGCAAATACCGGCCGCTTCACAAACTCGGCGACCACGAGGTAGGCCACCACAATCCCCAGGATAGCGGCGTAGGCGGGGGCGGGCATGGGGACAAATCCAAAGAATTTGCCCAGCGGACTCAGGACTATGCCGTAGCCCGCGAGCACGGTGGCCAGCGTGCCGATCACCAGGTACGGGCTGGGGCGGCTCTGGATAAACGGCAGCTTGCGGGTGCGGATGACGTAGACCACGAACGTCTGCGTGGCGACCGATTCGAGGAACCAGCCGGTCTGGAATTGGGCGCTGCCAAAGTGAAAAACCAGCAATAAGACGCCGAAAGTGGCAAAGTCGAAGACGCTGGAGAGCGGCCCGAAGACCCACATGGCGCGCTTGAGGCCGGCCATGCTGAGCTTGCGGGGGCGCTTGAGCTGGGCCTGGTCGACGCCGTCGAGGGGCAGGGCGAACTGGGAGGTGTCGTAGAGCAGGTTGGTGAGCAGGATCTGGGTGGCCTGCATGGGCAGGAAGGGCAGGAACAGCGAGCCGCCGGCCATACTGAACATGTTGCCGAAGTTTGAGCCCAGCGACATCATGAGGTACTTGAGGGTGTTGGCGTAGGTCCGGCGGCCCTCGATGATGCCGGCGGTGAGGCTCTCGAGCGATTTGTGGAGCAGGATGAGGTCGGCGGTGGCCTTGGCGACGTCGACGGCGTTGTTGACGGATATGCCGATGTCGGCCTCCTTGAGAGCCGGCGCGTCGTTGATGCCGTCGCCGAGGTAGCCGACCACATGGCCGGCGGCGCGCAGCTGCTCAATGATGCGCAGCTTCTGCTCCGGGTTGACGCGCGCGAAGATGGTGGTGGTTTCGACGGCGTCGCGGAGCTGTACCCGCGTGTAGTGCTCGATGTCGGCCCCGGTGAGCACGCCGGATACCCCCAGGCCGATGTCGTCGGCGATCTTGCGCGTCACCAGGGCATTGTCGCCGGTAATGATTTTGACCGTCACGCCGTAGTCGCGCATGGTCTGGAGTGTTTCGCGCACCGACTGCTTGGCGGGGTCGAGGAAGGCCATGAAACCGGCGAAGGTGAGGCCGCGCTCGGCGTCGGGCTCGTAGCCGGCGCGTTTAGGGACGGCCGCTGTGGCCACGCCGAGCACCCGGAAGCCCTGGGCGCTGAGGGCCTCGTATTGCGCCTGCACTTCGGCCTTCACCGCCTCAAACGGGCGGCCGTCGGCGTAGCGGGTGCTGATGCGCATGATTTCCTCGGGCGCGCCCTTGCTCACCAGCAAGTTGCCCTTGGCGTGGGCGACGACGACGGACTCGCGTTTGCGCTCGAAATCGTAGGGAATTTCGTCAACCTTCGTGTAGCCGTGGATATTGACGGTCTTAAATGCGCGCACGGCGGCGTCGAGCGGGTTCTCGAAGCCGGTAGTGAACTTGCTCGCCAGGAAACCATACAGCAGCACGGGCTCGGATTCGGCGCCGAACCCGTCGACGTGGCGCACCAGCGCAATGTGGTCCTCGGTGAGGGTGCCGGTTTTGTCGGTGCACAGCACGTCCATGCTGCCCAGGTTTTGGATGGACGACAGGTGCTTCACGATCACGCCGTGCTTGGACATGGCGAGCGAGCCTTTGGTGAGGTTGAGGCTAATAATGAGGGGCAGCAGCTCGGGGGTGAGGCCGACCGCCAGCGCCACACTAAATAGTAGCGATTCGAGCAGGTTGTGCCGGAAAAAGATGTTAAAGGTGAAGATGACCAGCACCAGGGCGGTCGTGATTTTGATGATGAGCAGGGAGAAATCTTTGATTTCGCGGTCGAACTCGGTGGGCGACTCCTGCGAGCTGAGGGCGTGGGCGATGTGGGAAAACTTGGTGGCGGCGCCGGTGAGGTCGACGCGCATGAGTCCCTCGCCGCTGATGATGCTGGAACCGAGGAACAGCTGGGCGGCCGGCGGCTTGCCCACCGGGAAGGATTCGCCGGTGAGGGCGGACTCGTTGGCGGCCAGGTCTTTGCCTTCGATCACCGTGCCGTCGGCCGGGATGAGACGGCCGGCGGCCAGCTGCACGACATCGCCGGGTACCAGCTCGGCCAGCGGCAGGCGCACCCACTTGCCGTCGCGGCGGACGTCGGCCTCCACCCGCACCCGGTTTTTGAGGGCTTCGGCGGCGCGCTCGGAGCGGTAGCTGTTGATGAAGTCGAGCACCGTGCTCACCAGCACGATCACGATGATGATCACGAAGCTCACGCGGTCGCCGAGGAAGGCCGCCAGCGTGGCCGCGAATACCAGGATGATCACGAGCGGGTTGGTGAAGCGCGACAGAAAGGCCAGCACCGGCGGCTGGGTTTTGCCCTGGGCTAGGGTGTTGGGGCCGTAGCGGAGGAGCCGCGCCGCGGCCTCGCGGCCGGTGAGCCCGGCGGATTCGTTTGTCATGATGATGGCTGGTTCATGCTTATGGTTAGTATACGATTTTCGGTAAATATTTACTTATAAGTGGGTGGTGCTTACTTTTTTGTGGCCGCATACCGTTTGCACAAAAATACTCCCCTTTTTCGTAATATTTAAAAATGGAGTATTCATCCGTGGGCAGTAAGTATTCCCTTTTTAGGTAGTATCCAAAAAGGGAATACTTTTGCGGAAAACAAAAACCCCGCCGAATATTGGGCGGGGTCGTTGTGATAATTCAGGATTCCCGCGCTCTCCTTTTCGTCCGTGAGGACAAAGGTGTGGGCGCGAGGTGGCGCTGTGAATCTTCTCTCCGGGGAGAGACGATTTACTGCTAGGTCTATGACCTCGTCTGGAGCCTAGCTACCTTGTTTCAACTTGCGTTGATTCAAGAGGCCTGAGGCTAGTCAGAGATCTGACCGTTGTGAAGGTGTTCGATTCGAACTCATCTAGGGCTTGCGCGCTAAATTTGTTCGAAGCTAATTGCTTCTGGGCTCGGAAAACTTCCGAAGGTTGTTCTCGTGGGGCCCTGAGTGAACTCTGGTTTTGAGAGTGCACTCAGTGCCTTGCGAAGGGGTTGCCTATCTGTTAAAGCCTACCGGTTTCTTAAACCATGCCTCAGTGTACTCCAGCCCAGCATTATTGTCAAGAGGTAAAGGGAAATGACTTTATTAAGCGGTTTGCGGAGCTGCGGCGGGCTTGGCGCCGGCGCAGATACCGCAGTCGTCCTCGTGCTTGGAATCCTGGAGCCAAGAGCGCACGGCCTGCGGCCAGGGCTCGACATCGGCGTAGCCCACGAGGTCGGCGGCGCGGCGCAGCGCAAAGCCGGCCAGGCCGTAAATACGCAGCCGGCCCCACTCGGCCGCGGCCCAATTTTCGCCCACGGGTATTACGCTGACCGGCAGGCGCGGCTCGTAGGCCGGGCGGTCGCGGCCGGCCAGGGTGCGGATGATGTCGGCGGCCACATAACCGGCGTCGCGGATGGCGGTCTGGGCCATGCCCGAAAACGGGGTGGCGGCATTGTCGCCGATGACGTACACGTGCTCCTTGCCCTCCAGGTGGTTCGAGACCATCACACGGCCGCCCTTGGCCAGCTGGAAGTGATCGCCGTTGGCATAGAAAAACGGATTGACGGAAGTGCCGGCGGTCCACACGACGGTGCGGGTGGAAATGGATTGGCCCTCGAGCTCGAGCGCTTCGGCCGTTTCGGCCTTGACCGCGGCGCCGGTAAACACCTCCACGCCCAGTTTTTCGAGCTGGCGCCTCACCCGCTTCGACACGGCCTCGCTGCTGCGGGGCAGTATGCGGGGGGCGGCCTCCACTATCTCAATGTGGTAATCGCGCTGTTCGATGCCGTGCAGTTTCATGATGCGCTTGAGGTAGGTGCCAAGCGAGGCGGCCAGCTCGACGCCGGTGGGGCCGGCGCCCACGATAACGTAATTGAGGTCGGGTTTGTGCTCGGCCAGGAGTTGCTGGTGCAGATGCAGCTTGAAGCGCTCGGTTTCTTCGATCGATTTCACGCCGTACGAGAATTCACTTAGGCCCTTGATGCCGAAGTAATTCGTGACGCAGCCCAGCGCGATAATGAGTTCATCGTACGGATAGTTGGTGTGGCCGTCTTCTGAGAGGACGGTTTTTGATGCGGGGTCAATTTTGACGATGACGTCCTGCACCAGGCGGACACCGGTGCCGGCCAGCAACGCCTCCAGCGGCAAGGCCGCCTCCGAGCGCGAGCCGCCGGTGGCCGAATGATAGAACTGGGGGTAATAAGCGAAAGTGGTGAGGTTGGAGATGAGGGTGACATCGAGGCCGCGCTGACGGCCTAGCTTTTCGGCTGCCCGAAGGCCACCGAAACCGCCGCCGACGATAACGACCCTCGTTTTGCCTGACTGGTTACCCATGGTTATTCAATCATAAGCGGGATCGACGCAAACGGCAATTCCAGGCTCTAGAATAACGTGTCGACAATATTGGAATAATTATCGGTCCAGACGCGGACCCCGCGCCCCCGCAGCGGGCGCCAACCGGGATTTTGCGCCAAACCGCCGAGGTCATCGGTGGTGCGGGCCATCACCACCCAGCGTGAGGCAAAGGCGCCGGCGGCGGTGTCGGGCTGGGAATCGTGACGGACCCGGGCCTGCAAGTGCTGGTCGGCGGCCGCGGCGCGCAGGACTGGCTCGAGGTTGAGCTGCTTGTTGGTGATATGGATGGCGAGCAGTCCGTGTGGCGCCAAATGCTTAACGTACAACGAAACGGCTTCTCGCGTGAGCAGGTGCGTGGGGATGGAGTCGGAGCTGAAGGCATCGATGGCCAGTAGATCGTAGGTTTCCCCTGATCGGGCGAGGTCGATGCGCCCGTCACCGATGACGGTACTGACGCGGGCCGGTGAGCGGCTAATGTAGGTGAACAGCGATGGGTCGGTGGCCACGTGCGCGATAGCCGGATCGATTTCATAGAAGGTCAGAGTGTCGCCCGGCCGGCCATAGGCGGCCATGGTGCCCGCGCCGAGCCCGACCACGCCGGTCCGGGCACAGGCCGAACGCTCGCGGCACTCCGAGATCACGTCACCCAACGGACCCGAGCGGCTGTAGTACGTGGTGGGCGTGGCGGGATTGCTCTTGAGCTGGCTGCCATGCTGGGTGACACCATGCACTAAGACCCGTTTGTCGCCGGCGTCGTGGATCTTGATGACCCCGAAAAATGTGCGCTGCACAAACAGGTTGGACTGCGCCGCGAGTGTGACCGTAGGCATGATGAGCAATGGCAACATGCCAATCCCGTACGCAATCGGGCGGCGGCGGTATAGCCCGTACATTGCTGCCATGGCCAAAATGACGACAACCGGCAGCGGGCTGCCGGGGCTAGCCGGAACCCGCAGGTAAAACGCGAGAATTACGCCGTAAAGCAGGTAGGGTATGAGCGCCAGCAATATGTTGAGCGACTGCGCCCGCCACAGTTTGCGCAGCGGTACCAGCAGTGGCAGCGTGAGAAGCAGGACAACGCCTAGCTCGTAGACATCATTGAATATGAGCGGTGCGATGAGGCTATTGAAGATGCCACCCAGCACTCCGCCAACCGCTACCCAAAGGTAAAACTCGGTGAGGCGCCCGGGTACGGGACGCCCGGCGGACAGGAGGCCGTGGGACACAAAGGCGATGACCGTGAAGAGCGCCAGGTAAAACACGGCTTCGAACGCCGGCAGCCAGGCCAGTGCCAATGTCGCGAACACGACGGTACCAAATAATCCCGCCGCCATGTAAGGCCTGAGCCGCCCGGCAATCCGCTCGGGGTGCGGGTGGCCAAACGTCACCACGAAACTCAGCAGGTACAGCGAGAGCGGTATGATCCACAGCAACGGAACGGCGGCCACGTCGGTGGTGATGTGGGTGGTGACGCCGAGCATGAGACTGGAGGGCAAAAAGGCCAGCCCCACCCAGGTAAGCCGGCGCGGCCAAGGGATGGGCCGGGCGGTGGATTGGGCGGCCGGCAAGGCCTGGGCCGGGGCGCTGAAGCGGCGGCGGATGACCGCGCAGGCGGCTATGAGCAAGACGTAGCAGTAGTACCCAGCCGTCCACCAGCGTGACTGTTGCTGCAGGCTCAGCGTGGGCTCTACTACGAACGGATAGCTTAGCAAAGCCACGAAGCTGCCCAAATTGCCCGCCGCATACAGGAAATACGGGTTGGCGGCCTGAGGGTGGCTGGTGGCCGAGAACCAGCGCTGCAGCAGCGGGCCGGAGGTGGATAGCACAAAAAACGGCAACCCCACCAGCGCGGCCACAATCGCCAGCACTTGCAGCACCGGCTGGGCTCCTGCCGAACCCGCAGTGCCCGCCGCCGCGAACGCCGGGAGCGCCAACGGCAGCGTTGCCAGCGGGGCTAGCACCAGGGCCACCTGCAGCCACGGTTGCCGCCGCAGACCGAGCAGCCGCAGCGACCAGTGGGCCCAGGCATACCCGGCCAACAACGCCGCCTGGAAAAACACCATGCACGTCACCCACACCGCCGGCGAGCCGCCAAACAGCGGCAGTAGCATTTTGCCCGCCATCGGCTCGACCAAAAACAGCAGGGCGGCGCTCAGAAATGAGGCGCCAATGAACAGCGATTTCAGCGCCTGCTTGGCCAGCATTAATCTTCCACGCGCAGTTTGGCTTTGCCGTGCAGGGTGCGCTTGCCGCCACGGGAGCCGGCGGTGCCGTGGAATAGATCGCCGGCTGTGCGTATCATCCATGGTACCGGAGAATTTCACTTTGCCTTGTATGGGTACGACAGATCAAGGGAGTCGGCATACTCGAAGGGCAGCCGATCGCCGGTGGCGTCTGGGTGCAGGCTACGAAGCAACTCGTGGCGCAGTCCGTCGCCGCCTAGCCCCTGCACCTGCAGGTCGAAAATCAGCTGGATAACCTGCTCCTGAACCTCCGCCGGGAATTGGCGGTGCTCGCCCGGCCTTTGATGGTATTCCAACGGCCTCGGCGGTGGATATTCTAGGCCAAAACTGTCGCCGAGCAAGCTTTTGACATCATTTATTTCATCCTGATGCATGGGGCGGTCAGCTGTAACATGATTTCCGAACCGCTGGTATAGCTGCGGCTTGCCGTCGAGCGGCTTGCCATCCTTGCCAAAAGTCATCGTGATGCGAGTAAGAGCCGGCTCGCCGTCTTCAGTCTGGTTGGTGATAGTAAGGGTTTTGGAGTCATCTACAACATGCACACCGGCCAGAACGTTGTATGCAGACCTCGCTTCGATGTTGCCTCTGGTGGATGGCCCGGACGTGTAATGCCGCTCAAAATCGCGAAGCGTATCGTAAACCGGCAGGTTCATGCCGTTGCGCAGGGGGGTTTCGAGCGAATAATTGTGAGCCTCGGAACTGCCCTGCATGGTACTTTGCTTTTCGGGCTTCACAGTCCCAGCCCCCATGGCTGCGTCGGTGATCATCTTGTCGAGGCCGACTTGGATGTATGGACTGATCTCGGGGGTGTCAGGCGCCTCGGCCGAATCGTCTGGGCGTGGTACATGAACTAATTCTTGGCCGAGGTCGCGGGAAGCTTTGGCTGCGTTAAAGGTCGCCTCATCGTCGTGGCTTAGCTCGTCAGCGCGGCTGGTCATTGTTAGCCTCAATTTCTGTTATGCGTTCGCGCACGATGTCCTTAATGAGGGCTTCGGGGAGCGGTTTATCGAGCGTGAAGCGAATGGTGCCGCGTGATAGGCTGTAGGAGCTAAGCTTGTCTTTGAGCGCCTCTACCGGACCGGAGGACGGAAAGATGCTCAAGTGGTCCTTGAGGGCGTTAAAGGCAATCAGGTATTTTTTCTGGTACTTGTAGCCGGGCATCCCGTACGTTATGACCTCGACGGCGTCGGGTGCGGTTTCGTGCACAATGCGGCGGATGCGCTCGAGCTCGGCGCGCTCGGGAGGTGGAATTTTCTCGAAGTAGTCATCGATCACAGACATAACAACATCTTAGCAAATGGCTATAATTAAGGGCATGGAACCGCAAAATGTCATTTATGTGAAGAGTGCCCGGGAGATGCGCGAGTGGTTTGAGCGTAACTACCAGACGGCTCCGGAGATGTGGCTGGTGAACCCGAATAAGGCCTCGGGTAAGCCGCGCGTGGTCTATAACGACGCGGTGGAGGTGGCGCTGTGCTTCGGCTGGATTGACAGCACCCAGCGCAAGCACGACGCGGAGTCGGCGGTGCAGCGCTACACCCCCCGGCGGCGCGGCAGCACCTACTCGCAACCCAACGTCGAGCGGCTGCGCAAGCTTAAGGCCGAGGGGCTGCTGAAGCCGGAGGTGGCCGAGGCAGTGGCGCCGGTGCTGGCGGCGGAGTTTGTGTGGCCGGCGGACATTATGGCGGCCATCCGGGCCGACGAATTGGCCTGGAAGAACTTTCAGAAATTCTCGGACACGTACAGGCGTATCCGGGTGGCCTATGTGGAGGGCGCGCGCAAGCGGTCCGACGAATTCAAAAAGCGCCTGGCCAACCTGGTGGCACAGAGCGCTAAGAACAAAATGATCGGCTACGGCGGGATAGATTCGTACTTCTAAGTGTGCGGGTTGAGCCCTTCGAGAGCTTCCTTGGACCGGGCGACCTCGTTGTGGGGGTCAGCGCGGACCAGGTCCGGGCCGTATTTTGCCAGTAAGTTGTTGAGCAGAGTTTCATCCTCCATTCTACGCCCCCACGTTTCATCCGCATCTTCGGGATGCTTAGATTCTATTTCGACGAGATAGTTATTAGCTACGCTAATCGAATCCATGGGGTTTTCGCCTAATTCCTGGCGTAGGCGGAGTAACGTTCTTAGCTCTTGCTGCCGTTCCGCTTGGCCGCCCTGGGGATTTGTGCGGCGCTCCTGGGTCAGCTTGTCGATCATATCTTGCAGCGTGTGTTCACTATCCTCTCCCCACAGGTTGTCGAGGTGTTCGTACCCTTTGGCCTGGAGGTCCGAGACCATTTGACTCTCGGATATCTGGGCTTTCAGGGCCCTCATGTATTTATGGACATACACCGGTTTTTCAGCTTTTCCCCCACCGGCTGCTTTCTCTCCCTGGCTGGCGGCGATTCTGAGCATATTCTTGATAGCAAGCTCTGAGTCGTCGCCAATGTCGTCCCAGGTCATTTCGTTATCAGGAGTGTTATCGCTTTCATCGCGACTCATCCGGTACATCTCCAAAGCCAACTCGACGTACTCAGCTGAGGCCGGGTTGGTTGTGTAATCGGGCCGGTTTTCTGGTCGCTCGGGCCACTGACCCGGGCCGGCCTGATCGTAAGCCTTCACCGTGGCATCCGTGTCTATTGTCTCCGCCAGAAGCTTGGGCAGGGGCCGCACTACGTTTTGCGCTTCATCAAAAATCTTCTGATAATCGGTATTAGCAGCTCCACTTTGTTCGTCTGAAATGTCTTCGGGATTGCGCATAGCGAGCTTTCATTTACTTGTGGGTATTGTAGCCCCCGGCCCAGGGGCTAGCAATCACACCGCTGATTGCGAGACTGCCAGTGACCGGATGATAGGCTAGGTGGGATAGATTCGTACTTTTGAATGATTGCTGTGTTGTGCACGGAGCGAGCGGAGTGTCCACTCGCTCCGTGCACGTAGGCGGGGGCGCGGCCGCGGCCTATGGCTCGAGCGGCCCGTCGTGAAACCCCCGGAACGGCTTGACCTTCACCGGGACGAGGTAGTGCCGGGCGAGGCGGATGGCCCCGGCCTCGAGACGCGCCATGAGGTTGTCCTCGGTGCCGTTGAGCCACAGCTCGCTGCCGTCGGGAGACAAACTCACGGACTGCACGCCCGCGAGCTTGCGGACGTCGGCCGCGAGCGCCTCCGCCTGCTCGAGGGTGAGCCTGAGGATGGTGAAGACGCGGAGGCGGTAGGCTCTCTCGATCGTGATCGAGGGGGTGCTGTCGTCGGACATTCGGATCTCCTTCGGTTGGTGTAGCGACTGGTCGAACGGACTTGCGGATTCTAGCATTAAATGGCCTCGCTTGCAACTGGCCGGGCGTGACTCCTAAGATCACAGCCGGTATCGGCCCCAAAGGGTTAGAATAGGGCTAGTAATAGGAAGCAATTATGAAAATCGTGACGACCGAAGTGCTTGAGGGTTACCGGATAGTGGAGATGAAGGGGCAGGTGTTTGGGCTGGTAGTGCGCAGCCGGGGGTTGGGCGGCAATATTATGGCCGGCCTGCGCTCGCTGGTGGGCGGCGAGATCCACGAGTACACCAGCCTGCTCGAGGACGCCCGCCGCAGCGCGGTGGACCGGATGGTGAAAAACGCCAATGCCATGGGTGCGAACGCGGTGTTGCGCATGCAGTTTGATTCGTCGGAGCTGGGCGGCACCATGAGCGAGATCGTGGCGTACGGCACGGCGGCGGTGGTAGAGCCCGAGAAGCCCGAGAAATGAAAACGCTGAAGGTTGTGCTGCTGGTAGCGGCGGTCTTGTTTGGATTGGGGGCGCTCGGGACGGCCGCGGCCGGGCTGTGGATCCCGGCGCTGTACCTGCTGGTGAGCGCCACGGTGCTGGTGATTGGGGCGCTGTTTGAGCGCGGACGCTACCGGCCGGAGGTATCGGCGGGCGGAGACTGGGAGATGACCGATGAGAAATTCCGGGACGATGCTACCGGCAAATGGATGCAGGTGCGCTACAACAAGCGCACCGGCGAGCGGGATTATGTAGAAATGCCCACCGGTCCGCGCTAGCGGAACGGCAGGCATTCCACTAACGCGGCCCTGGCGGGCATATGTCAGGCGTGACGGGCCGGGCCGAAGTAGAACAGCCAGAACCCGTATGCCGCCAGTCCGAAGCCGATCGCGGCGGCCGCGGGCATCAAGAACGAGATCCACTTGCTGTGCTGCTGCACCGGGGTGTCGTGGTCGATGAGGTAGCGGCGGCGTAGCCGGTAGCTGGGCGTGTACACGATGTGCCACCACCAGCGCGGCTGCCGGCCGCTGCGGCGGTTGGCGTCGATGAAGAAATACTGCGTATCGGCAGCCACCTTCATGAACACCCAACGGGCGAACACATAGGAGGCCAGGAAGCCGATCGCCTTCACCTGCCATTTGCCGCTGGCCGCCCACAGGGTCACTTCCTGCGCAATCAGCGAGTGGCCGTGAATCACGATGCCGGGGTCGTTCAGCACCGGGATGGTGGCGAACAGCACGATCCCGATCACGAAGCCCGGAATCCCGGCGATGGTCGACGTGAACGGGCTGAACGCGAACTGCAGCGGCGTCACCGGCGTCTTCTGGTCGCGGGTGGGCAGATGCAGCTTGGTGGTCCAGAACCCCGGCTCATCTTCTTTCCAGGCGAGCGGGTTGGCCGTGGCCGATTGGACACCGAGACCGGCCCACAGCCCCTCCCAGACATCCCGGATGTTGTGCCGCAAGTCCGTCCACCACACATAGGCATGGAAGCCGGTGTATTGAGGCAGGTGGTCCCAGGTGTACTTGAAGCTCACAGTGGTGAAGCCGAGGTGCCAGTGCCACTGGGTGATCATGAAATACAGCGCCGCCACGATCCACACCCCGACGTGGCCGAGGACGTAGATCCAACCAATGTTCTCCACTTTGTGGTGGGTCTTCAGCCGGTACTTCTCCGGCGGACGGGGGCGGTTCTGCCAGCGGCGCTTGATGGCACCCAGCAGGCCCAGCCGCAACCGGCCGGTGGTCTGAGTAAGGGACATCTTGGTCTCTTCTCTGTGCGGTCCGTCATGGAATATGTCAATCTTCCCGCTCTGAAGCCAGGAAGTCCGTCCTATAGAACCATACGATTACGCTTCTGGCAAGAGTAGCTACTTGCCATGTGGACTCATGTGCGTACAATGTACGTATTATGACAACTATATCATCAAGACTCACTACGTCCGGAAATAGCAAAGCCGTCAGACTGCCCAATGCCCTACTCAGGCTAAGCCAGCTTGGCGATGCCGTTGAACTGGAGGCGAGACCGGGCGAAATAATTATTCGGGCCGCGAATAACCCAAGGGCAGGCTGGCGGGAAAAGATTCAGAAGCTCCTGGCCGCACATGGCGATCCGGCGAACGAGTTTGGGCAGTGGGGTAATTCGGCCGGTGACGGGCTGGAGGACACACCATGGGACGGCCCGACCTACGAGGAATGGGTAAAGCGTGGCAAACATTAAAAGGTTCTCGATATACTGGTTTGATCCTGATCCGGGAAAGGGTTCTGAGCTTCAAAAAATTCGCCCTGGTATCGTCATCTCCCCCGATGAGATGAGTGAGCTTTTGAGGTCAGTGCTTATTATTCCGCTAACGACAACGGTGATTCGCTGGCCATTTCGGGTGCCGGTTGAAATCATGGGGCAGCAGTCGAATGCGGCCTGCGATCAGCTACGAGCTATAGACAAGTCAAGACTTAAAGACCGCATCGGGGATCTTTCCGCCAAACAACAAAAGGCGCTCATGGTGGTGCTCCGGGTGATAATCGCAGATTAGATCAGGACCTAGGCTGGTACCATGAACCAGCCGAAGATGTGGCATGGTCAAGGCAAGCAGTGGCAAGGCCGCGGCAAACAGAAAGGGATGATGGCAATATTGCTGGTGCCGTTGGCGATAGTTGCCGGCCTGGCGGTCATGACTATGAGGCGCAAGTCTCAGAAGACGGATGGGGAGACGGCCGACAAAGACGAGGGTTAGCAATATGTGATAAAGGGCAAATAGCTAGCCACGGTCGGGAGAAGACCGGCCGTCGCCCGCGAAGGCGAAAATGAGCAAGGCCGCGGCACCCAGGATGGCTCCGAAACCAAACGTGGCCGCCGGGCCGATAAGGGTCCACAGCAGGCCGCCGATGACCGAGGCGAGGAGGATCCCGAGGCCGGTGATGGTTTGCAGCAGGCCATACACTCCCCCGGCCTGATCTTGGGTGATGTATTGCCCAACGAGGGCCTTGGACACGCCGTCAGTTAAGGCTATATAGAGCCCGTGAATGGCAAACAGGAGCCAAACGCCGGCGGCCGAGCGGTTAAACGCAAAGCCCGTATACACCAGCACGAAGATGATGAGGCCGGCGATGAAGACGCGCTGCGGGCCGATTTTGTCGGCCACGATGCCGGCGGGAGTGGACGCCAGCATGTAGACGAGGTTGTAGACAATGTAAGCCAGCACCACCAGGGAAAGGCCGAGGCCGAGATTTTGCGAGCGCAGGATGAGGAAGCTGTCGGAACTGTTGCCGAGGGAAAACAGGCCGAAGGCCAGCAGGAATACCTTGAGCTCGCGGGGCATGGGTTTCAGGCTGACGGTGAATTTGGGCGGGGCTTGGGCGCGGGCCGTTTTCGCCGGCCGCTTGATTTCGCGCACGAAGGCCACCAGCATGACGGCCACGAGGGAGGGAATGACGGCGACGTACAGAATCCGGCGGATGTTGTCGTTAAATAGCTGGAGCAGTAGCAGCGCGATGAGCGGGCCCACGACGGCGCCGGCGCTGTCCATGGCGCGGTGGAACCCGAATACCAGGCCGCGGTTGGTCTGGCTTGAGGCGTCGAGGAGCAGGGCGTCGCGGGCGCCGGTGCGCAGGCCTTTGCCGAATTTGTCGATGACCCGGCCCACAAACACCCCAAACCAGGCGTTCGAGAGGGCGATGACCAGTTTGGAGAGGGCCGAGGCGGAATAGCCACCGAAAACAAACGGCTTGCGCCGGCCGAGGCGGTCCGACCACCGGCCGAAAATGGTCTTAAAGACGGCCGCGCTGCCCTCCGCCACGCCCTCGATAAGCCCGATGACCGCCACCGGGGCGCCCAGCACCTGGTTCAGGAATATTGGCATCACCGGGTAGAGCATTTCGCTCGCCACATCGTTGAAGAAGCTGACGATGCCGAGGATGTAGACCGCGCCGGGGATTTTCTTAAACACGATTCAGCTTCGCCTTTCTGATTATTCGAGTGCAGCAACGTCCATGAGATCGACGGGGCGGGCCAGCAGCCTCTTGTAGCGAATGAGCTCTGGCTCGGGCATCACGGGCACAGCGACCCCGCCGAAATGCTCTGTGACCGCGAGCGGGATGGTGTTTTTTACCAAATGCTTTTGGCCCTTGGATACTACGTAAAAGCGTTCCGCCTGGCAAATGTCGATGGATACGCCGCCGAGCGAAATGACAATCTGTTGCTCGATGTCCCAATGCTCATTTTTGTAATGCCGCAGGTCGGCTGTGATGTGATCTGCGAAAACGTCCCTGACTTGTTGGATGGATGCTTTGCCGACTTGGATATCGATGTCCTCGAGCGGGCGCCTGGCCCCCCATTCGATGGCCGCGAGCCCCCCGATGACGACATACGGAATGTGATGCCCGGCCAGCGTTTTGGAAAGCATGGACAAGGCTTTGATTTCGGTGGCAGTGAGGATGCGGGCCATGATGTTAGCATAGCAAACGCAGTTTCTCGGTCGCGGAATTACCTTGCTGTGGTCTGAGGATAATTACTGGAGGGCCATCTGGGGCTCGAACCCAGGACACGCTGCTTAAGAGGCAGCTGCTCTAACCAACTGAGCTAATGGCCCGAACTCAAATTTTATATCATACAAGCTTTGTTTTGACCAGCGAATAGAGCTGCTGCCCGGCGCCGAGCTTGACGGAAATGAAACCGTACCCGCCTGGGCTCACGACGGCTTTCAGGGCGGCAAGCGCTTCGCCGCAGCGAGCCTTGGGAATGTGCAGGAGAACGGCCGCCATCCAGAACACCTGGAACGTGCCGGGTGAAAAGCGCTCGGCGAGGTCGTAGACGCTCAGGACCTCGAAGCTGCGCAGCGGGTGGAGCCGGCGAGCCGTCGCAACCATTTCGGCACTCGCATCGATGCCGGCGTACTCGCCATACGAGGCCGCGAGCTGGTCGGCATAGTTGCCGTCGCCGGCGCCCACCTCGAGTACCGGGCCACTGGGAGCGAGTTCTCGCAGAATGCGGAGGTCCTCATCCCAGAGGCCGTCGTGGTAGCCGGCGCTACTCCAGGCATGAGCGAGGGTGCCGTAGGTCTGGAGGGTGGCCTCCTCCTCCGGGGTGTGAGTCGTCATGTGAAAGTCCTCTCAAGCAGGCTGATTCGGATTGCGCGAGTATTTTATAACACAAAACGCCTGCTCTTACAAGTGGAGGCGTTTGATAATTGCTGGTGCGCCCGGAGAGACTCGAACTCCCGACACCTGCGTCCGAAGCGCAGTGCTCTATCCGCTGAGCTACGGGCGCCCGTGGTGCGGCGTAACTAACCTTTTATAGCAGAAAATGCCGCCGCTGGCTAGGGTTATTGATCGTGAACGACGCCGGCCTTGAAGAACAGGAACGGCGTCATGGTTGCGGGATCGGGGACAATCCAGGCCCGGCCGCGGATGCTTCTGGTTGCGCCGGTTTTGGTGACGACGCGCAGACCGATTTCGACCGACTGGCCGGTGAGAAGCGCGTCGGAGCCGGCTAGGCCGGCATGGGATTGGTCCAGCGGGTCGATGAAATCGCCCCAGTGGTGGCCGGGCATTTCCGCCTGCGTGTAGCCCAGGATCGCCAAGTGCGACGGCGAGGCCCATACACAACGCTCTTCGTTGGTGGAGTAGACCGCGACAATCGAGTCCGGGTTCTCCTGGGAGAGTCGGCGGGCACGCTCGATAATATCGCGACCGGGCTTCATAATAATACTCACAAATTATATCTGGTGCGCCCGGAGGGATTTGAACCCCCGACACCCAGTACCGGAAACTGGTGCTCTATCCCCTGAGCTACGGGCGCGTAGGCGGGGTAACGAAATAAGATTAGTACGGCAGGCGGTTTTTCTCAAGCTTGGACGCTCGCCGCTTTCTCGGCTATGCTGGGTGTATGAGTACGCAATCGCCCGCCACCGAGGCCACCAAGAACACCATCGAGAACACGGTGAATTGGTTCTTGTCGGATAAACTCGAGGACCCGTCCACCACTATCGCGACCAAGAAATTCCTGACCAACCAAAACCTGCTGGTGCACATTACCCACTGTAATGTGGCCGAAGTGACGGTGCCGCGGATAAAGGTGCAGGTGTTTGAGCGGGTGGACGGCGGCGTGAAGGAGACAGGGTACCAGATATTTGCCGACCACCGGATGACCAAGTTTGTGAACGCCATGATTTTTGGCAAGAGGCCCGGCAGCCCGGCCGACAAGGCGGAAGAGGCGGTCACGGAAGATGAGGCCACCGGCCTGGTGACGTTGATTAATTCGCTGCAGCAGGCGCGCCAAACGCTGTGACCGCGAAGCCAAAGCACCTGCGCGAGGGGGTGGAACTGGCGCACTACACTACCATGCGGGTGGGTGGTGAGTGCGATTATTTTGTGACGGTGAGCGATGTGGCGGGCGTAAAAGCGGCCTGCGATTGGGCGGCGGAATCGTCCTTAAGCGTGCTGGTGATCGGCGAGGGCTCCAACATGATAGTGAGCGACCAGCCGCTGCACCGGGTGGTGATCAAGATGGAAATCATGGGGTTTGAATTGGCAGCCGAAGACGCCGACTCGGTGAGGCTGGAAGTGGGGGCGGGCGAGCATTGGGACGACGTGGTGGACCGGGCGGTGAAAATGGGCTTCAGCGGGATTGAGGCCATGTCGATGATACCGGGCACGGCCGGCGCCGCGCCGGTGCAAAACGCCGGCGCCTACGGCCAGGAGATCGCGGACACGCTCATGAGTGTGGACGCCTACGACCTGCGGGAGCGCGAAATGGTGACGCTGGGGCGGGATGACTGTGGCTTCGGCTACCGCGACAGTGCGTTTAAACGCGAGCTGGCCGGGCGGTATGTGATTGTGGGGATTACGCTTAAGCTCAGCAAGCACCGGCCGGCGCCGCCGACGTACGCCTCGCTCAAACGGTATTTGGAGGCACGCGAACTGGAGCACCCGACGCTAATGGAAATCCGGCACGCGGTGATGAACGTGCGGGCGAAGATATTGCCGGATCCGAGCGTGGTGCCCAATGCCGGCTCGTTTTTCAAGAACCCGATCGTGGAACCGCGGGTGCTCGAGCGGCTGCGGATGCGCTATCCGGAAATGCCTGCCTACGAATACGGCGACGGGTACAAGCTGGCGGCCGGGTGGCTGCTGGATCGCTGCGGCCTCAAGGGCGCCGAGCTGTTTGGGCTGAAATTGTGGGCCGAGCACGCGCTCGTGATCACCAACCCGAACCACGCGGGCTATGCGGATTTGGTGAAACTGGTGGAGCACATTGTGGCCACCGTGGACGACCGGTTTGGGGTGAAGCTCGAGCCCGAGCCGCTGTTTATTTCGTAAAATCTACTTTTAAGGGAAACACCCGGCGTTTAAATCTTTCTCGTGGCTAAGCGATATTACGAAATTACTCCCCTTTTGGTATGCATACCTTTTGGGGAGTAATTCTTATTACAGAAGTACTCCCTATTTAGGTATTACTAAAAAAGGGAATACTTTTGAGAAAATGGCGTACCAGACCGCAGTGGGCGACCGGAACAGCGGGTAGCCCGATACATGCCTAAGCGGAGATTTTGGCCTTAGAGGAGGGCTTTTTCGAACCCTTGGCCGCCGGCTTGGCCGCAATGCCGGGTTGGTGCGGGGCCTCGCCGTGGAGGTCTTCGAGGTAATGCTGGGCCTCGAGCGCGGCCATGCAGCCGGTGCCGGCCGAGGTAACGGCCTGGCGGTAACGCGAGTCGGTGAGGTCGCCGGCGGCGAACACACCGGGGACGCTGGTGCCGACGAAGCCGGTGGTCTTCACGTAGCCGTCGGGGCGGAGCTCGAGAGCACCGTCGAAGAGCTCAGAGTTGGGTTTGTGGCCGATGGCGATGAAGAGCCCGGCAATATCGCGGCGGGACTCGGCGCCCGTGACGGTGTCGCGCAACTTGAGGCCGGTGAGTTTCTTGTCACCTTCCAGCCCTGTGACGACGGTGTTCCATTGGAATTTGATCTTGGGATTGGCCTGGGCACGGGCGACCATGACCTTGCTGGCGCGGAGCGCATCGCGCCGGTGGATAACTGTGACGCTATTGGCAAACTTGGTGAGGAATAATGCCTCTTCCATAGCGGTGTCTCCCCCGCCGACCACAGCGATGTCCAGGCCGCGGAAGAAAAAGCCGTCGCAGGTAGCGCAAGCCGAAACGCCATGCCCCATGAGGCGCCATTCGTCTTCGAGGCCGAGCATGAGGGGCTGTGCGCCCGTAGAGGCAATGACGGCGTCGGCCGTGTAGAGCTCCTGTCCCACCCACACCTTGTGCGGGCGGGCAGAGAAGTCCACTTTAGTGACGCGCTTGGTGAGGATTTCGGTGCCGAAACTGGCGGCCTGCTCACGCATTTTCATCATGAGCTCCGGACCTTGTACCCCGAGCACGCCCGGGAAGTTTTCGATCTCGGTGGTGTTCATGAGCTGGCCGCCGGGCAGATCGGCTTGGCTGATGGGCTCACCCTCAAATAGCAAAGGCGCCAGGTTCGCGCGCGAGGCGTAGATGGCAGCCGTGAAACCGGCCGGACCCGAGCCGATAATTATTAATTGGCGGTGGTTAGACATTCATCCCCTTTCGTGGCCTAGGCGAGCACGGCCTTCATGGTGGCAGCGAGCTTGTCCTTGCCGGTGAGGCCGATGATGCGCTGGACAGGTTTACCGTCCTTGAAGATCAGCATATTCGGAATGCTCATGACGTCGAAACTCTGGGCGAGCTCGGGGTTTTCGTCGACGTTGAGTTTGGCGATATCGAATTTGCCCTCAAATTCGGTGGCGAGCTCCTTGAGGGCCGGCTCCATCGCGATACACGGGCCGCACCACGGCGCCCACATGTCCACGAGTACCGGCTTGTCGGATTTTACGACTTCGTTTACAAAATTGGTCTGTGAAACAGTCTTTAGCACGTATTTTTTCTCCTGCTAACATTTTAGACTTTTTTATTGACGAACACAACATATAGCGTACATAATGCTAACGTAACACAACTCGTTGTGGTGCAGCAACTACAATATTAATGTGCAGTCAGGAGATAAGCCAGTGGTTTGCCCCATGTGCGCCCACGGTGACACCAAGGTCGTAGACAAGCGCGAAGCCGACGCCGAAAGCACCCGGCGGCGTCGTGAGTGCTTGGGCTGCCACCAGCGCTTTACGACCTACGAGCGCGTGGAGCAGGCCGAACTAATGGTGGCCAAGCACGACGGGCGGCGCGAACCGTTCAGCCGCGCCAAGCTTCGGACCGGCATTACGCTGGCCGCGGCGAAGCGGCCGATCGCGAGCGAACAAATCGACCGGCTGGTGGCCGACGTGGAGGCTGAGCTTCGCCAAGCGAAAACGCGGGAGGTCCCGGCCGAACTCGTCGGCGAGCTGGTGATGGCGCGCCTCAAAGCGCTCGACCATGTCGCGTACATCCGCTTTGCCAGCGTGTACCGCGACTTCACCGACGCCAAGTCGTTCTCCAGTGAAGTCAAAGAGCTGCTGCACCACGGCAACAAATAAATAAGGACAGGGGAAAATGAGTACTCCGCAGGCCATTCTAGACAACAACATTGAAGCCGAAACGCGCGAAGACCGGGAGCGTCTGGAAGAGCTCTACGTTCTCGGCAAGGAAATTCCGCCGGTGCCCGACGATCTGCCGGACCCGAATTACTCGGAAAACGCCTGGTACATCGGCCGCACGCGCTACGCCTTCCGCGACAAGGACGGCACACCAATAGAATCCCCGCGCCAGATGCTGTGGCGGATCTGTTACAACATTGCCACCGCCGAGCGGATGTACAGCGAGAACCCGCGCGCGCAGCACGTGGAGATCGCCCGCACGTTTTACGGCATGATGGCACGGCAAGAGTACGTGGCCAACACCCCCACCATGCTCAACGCCGGCAAGCCCAACGAGCAGCTGAGCGCCTGTTTCGTGCTGCCCGTGCCCGACGAGTTGGACGGCATCCTGGCCACGGCGACAGATATGGCCAAGATCCACAAGAGCGGCGGCGGCACCGGGTTTTCGTTCTCGCGGCTGCGGCCCAAGGGCGACGTGATTGCCAGCTCCGGCGGCACCACGACCGGCCCGGTGGCGTTCATGCAGACTTACAACGACATTACGAGTAGCATTCGCCAGGGCGGCGTGCGGCGCGGGGCCAACATGGGCATCCTGCACTACAACCACCCCGACATTTTGCTGTTTGCCATCTACAAGGTGGACGAATTTTCGCTGACGAACTTCAACATTTCGGTGACGGTGGACGAGGCGTTTTATCAGGCTGTGAAGCGCGACGCCGAAGCATTGGCCGGCGATTACGAACAAGAATTTGACTTTGACGGCCTGATGGAAGAAGTGCGCGAGGCCCACCAAACCCGCGACCTCGACCTCAAGCTGGTGCGCCTGGACGCGGTGGTGAAGAAGCTGCACGAGTGGGCCGACGAGGCTGACCCCGAGCACGGCTACCCGCTGGTGAACCCCCACACCAAGCGCGAAGTGGGCCGGCTGAACGCCAAAAAAATGTACGACCTGATCACCCGCCTGGCCTACCAGTACGGCGACCCGGGGATGATCATGATTGACCGCATCAACAACAGTAGGGCCAACCCGACTCCGCAGCTGGGCCTGATCGAGGCCACCAACCCCTGCGGCGAGCAGCCCCTGCTCCCCTACGACGCCTGTACTTTGGGCCAGATCAACCTCGCCAAATTCGTGAACGCCGAGGGCAACGACTTCGACTGGGAGCGCCTGCGCGGCGTGGTCCACAACGGCACCCGCTTCCTGGACGACGTGCTGGACATGAATGAGTACCCGATCGAGGAGGTGCGCATCACAACGCGGGCGATCCGGCGCATCGGCCTGGGCATCATGGGTTTTGCCGACGCGCTGCTGCAGATGGGCGTGGGCTACAACACCCCCGAGGGCATTGCCGCGGCCGAGCGGGTGATGAAATTCGTGCAGTCGGAATCGGACAACGCCAGTGTGGACCTGGCCCGCGAGCGCGGCACATTCCCGGCGTTTAAGGGCAGCATTTACGACAAGCCCGGCGAAATCCGCCCGCGCAACGGCGCCCGCACGACCATCGCGCCCACCGGCACCACGGCCATGTTGGCCGATTGCTCCAGCGGTTGCGAGCCGCTGTTTGCCCTCACCTACTCCAAGAACACCATCGAGGGCAAGCGCATGTTCCAGAGCAGCCCATACTTTGTACGGGCGTTGGAAGAGGCCGGCATTTACAGCGAAGATTTGCTCGAGAAAATCCAGGCCAACGGCGGCAGCATTCAGAACATGGACGAGATTCCGGCCGGCATTAAGCGGACGTTTGTGGTGGCCGGCGACATTACGCCGGAGTGGCATCTCAAAATTCAGGCCGCCTTCCAGAAATTCACCGACAACGCCATTTCCAAGACCATCAACTTCAACAACGAAGCCACCGTGCAGGACGTGCGCGACGCCTACTGGCTGGCCTACGAGTCGGGGTGCAAGGGCATCACGATCTACCGCGACGGCAGCCGCCAAAAGCAGATTCTGGAAGTAAAGAAAGAGGGTTCGTATTACGACCAGTTGGCGGGCAAGAAGCTAGCGGAAGCCGACGCCGCGCTCGTGGGGGTGCCGGTGGAGATGAAGCCGCGGCCCGAAGTGCTGAGCGGCCAAACCTACAAGGTGGCCACGCCGATCGGTACCGCGTTCATCTCGATCAACGAGGACGAGGCGGGCGACATCTTCGAGGTGTTTGTGAACCTTGGCCGGGCCGGGTCCGACATTATGGCCGACGCCGAAGCGATGGGGCGGCTGATTTCGCTGGCCTTCAGAATCCCGAGCGTGTACTCGAGCGACCGCATCGCCCAAAACGTGGTGGAGCAGCTGAGCGGCATCGGCGGCTCGGGGGCAGCCGGCTTCGGCCCGGCGCGCGTGCGCAGTCTGGCCGACGCCGTCGCCAAGGTGCTGCGCGACCACGAGGCGGCCAGGGGCGGGCGGCAGGGCGCGGTGGCGGCGGTGGCGGCCGGCGCGGTGGCGGCCGGCCAGGTCGCGGCGGTGGCCCAGGTGGCCGACTCGTCCGAAGTCGCAGACGCGCCCATGACGCCGGCCGCGGTCGCCGCACCGGCCAGCACGGCCGTGGCTTCCAGCGTGGGAACCGGGGCCAAAGTCCAGACCGACCTCTGCCCCGAGTGCGGCAACGCCTCCCTGCGGTTCATCGAAGGCTGCCAGAAGTGCGAGATCTGCGGCTTCAGCAAGTGCTAAGCCGCTCGTCTCGCTGACGAGACCGTAAGGTTTTAGCTGCGGATGAATACTGTCCCTGGCGTGAGCAAACGGGGTACTGACCCTCCTCCACGGAACGGTGGCTGAGTCCGGCTCACGCTAGCGGGACAGCATTCCTCCTCCGCTCTACCCGTATCTACTAAAGAAAGGCATGAAATGACCGAAGAAGCATCCAATCACGCGCCCGATGAGCAGGCCGACGCAAGCGATCAATTTAGTCGATCTCGTAAATTGAATGACGAGTTGCTCGCGCAAGGAGGTGCGAGGTTGGAGGCTACTCGGGATCAGGTTGAGACCGCACGAGGTGAAATGAGAGCAGACCTCGAAAGCCGGGGCATTGACCCGAGGTCCGACGCTGAAAAATGGCCGGATTTTTACAGAGTAGTGGGTAAATCCGAAACCCTTACCGAGCCTCCTGACGCTTATGACGCCACATATTATGACGAGTCGAGTTTGCCTGAGTATGCCCGTGGCAATCGTGATTTGGTGATAGCGACAGCTTATGGCGCGGAGCTTCACGGCATCAGTGTAAAATCACTTTCTATTGGTAGTAACAAGAATTGGGCGGATGTAGAGGTGCTCGACATCTCTCGGCGCCCATTAGTTGAAAGGAAAGGAGAGGGCAACGTCCATAATTTAGGCCAGGATAAAGACGGCAACCCAATCGAGGTACCAGGCAATTATGCACTGGCGGCTAGAACGACGGATCTCGTAGCTTTCGATGTGGCACCGCTGGCACCAGGCCAGATGGTTACAGTTGGCCGCGCCGACGGCAACTTTGGTTCTGATGTGCCAGATTTGCTGCCTAGAGCAGTGTCCCGGGATCATTTCGCCATTGGATTGACTGATGACGGCCAAGTGAAAATTGAGAACCACAATCCCACATTTGACACGGTGGTGGTCAAACGAAACCTTGCTACAGAGCCGGCTGACAACCTTGAAGCGCATTCCTAATTGGGTGACGCGATGGCTAATGTGAAATCGAAAACTAAGGCTGAGTCCAATGCGCCCGAGTTGCGGGAGGCCGACCGCGGCCTGGTGATTGTGTATACCGGCGAGGGCAAGGGCAAGACCACCGCGGCCATGGGGCTGGCGCTGCGGGCCGCCGGGTATGGCCAGCGCGTGCTGGTGATCCAATTTGTGAAGGCCTGGTTTACCGGCGAGAAGGGCGGGTTTGAGCATTTGGACAATGTGGAGTTTGTGCAGGCCGGGAAAGGTTTCTACCAGATATTGGGCGACAAGCTTCCTAAGGATGAGCATGCCGAAGCCGCCGAGGATGCACTGGCTCTGGCGCGGGCCAAAATCGCTTCCGGGGACTATGACGTGGTGGTGCTGGACGAGATCATCGGGTCGGTGACAGGCGGGTTGCTGAACGAGGAGGCTTTGCTGGATTTGGTGGATGCTAAGCCGCTGGATCTGGATTTGGTGCTCACCGGCCACCACGCCAAGCGCCTGCCGAAGCTGCTGGAGCGGGCCGATTTGGTGACGGAGATGGTCAAAATCAAGCACCCTTACGACAAAGGGATAATCGCGAAGAAGACGATCGATTACTAAAGTGCTAATATGGTGGAACCTGAAATGAATGTTGAGGACGTTATGAAGAAAATTTCTTGGACTTGGGTGGCTGCGGCCGGGCTGATAGTTGTGGCGGTGCTGTGGCGGGTGCTGAATTGGCAATATTCGGTGGCTCCAAACCTGGAGCTGGTGACGGCTTCGGCGCTGGTGGCGGCGGCGTTTTTGGGCCGGCGCGCGGCGGTCGTGGTGCCGCTGGCGATCGTGGCGGCCAGCGACATTATCATCGGCAACTCGATGATATTGCTGTTTACGTGGTCGGCATTTGCACTGATCGGATTGGCCGGGTTGCTGCTGCGGCGGTTTACGGGATCGCCGGTGAAGCTGATGGGCGCGTCGGTGGTGGCGGCGGTGGGGGCCTCGGCGTTCTTCTACGCCTACACCAACTTCGGCGTGTGGCTACTGGGTGACGGCACGATGTACGCGAAAAACCTCAGCGGCCTCGTGCAGTGCTACGTGATGGGCCTGCCGTTTTACCGCACCCAGCTGATCGGGAACCTGATTTTCGTGCCGGCGTTTATGGGTGCGGCGCTGGCCGTTAAGCACCTGTGGGCTAAGCAGGCCAGTCGGTTGCCGGTACCGGCTCCCAGGAATTAATCAGCTGTTCGAGGATGAAGAGGCAGTAGATGCGCGTATTAGCATAAATTTGCGAGGCCGGTAAATCCCGTAGTTGGCTGGGGGTGAATTGCTGAATATCGTCTGACTCACCGTGTTGGATGCCGCCCAGCGGAGGACCCGAGGCCTGCATTACGTAAACAAGGTCGGAGTGGAAATGCGCTTCCCGTTCTAGTGGGTGGGTATTGAAAAAGGCCGGCAACGGGTGCGAGACTACTTCCGGAAGAGTGCGGCGCAGGCTGCCCGGGGGCTGCAGGACTGCCAGCTGCCGGGGCGAGTACCCAGACTCCTCGCGAATCTCTCGCAGAGCACCCTGCCAGGGCGTTTCATCGAGCTCGATGTGGCCGCCGAATTGCATCATCATATCGTACTTGCGGTGCCGGTGGAGCATCACCGCGGGCTCCGGGCCGTCGGTGCGGATAATGAAAGCCGAGGTGGTGAAGTCGTGAGCACCGGGCTCGGTGTGGATATGCGCCATGCGCCTATGATACAGGACGGCGCGACGGTTTGGGCATGGGCGGCGCGTAGCGGTTGGCCAGCTCAGTGAGGCGCTCGGCCAATTCCCGGGGGTCGCGCTCGAGCACTTTGCTCAAGAAATTCAGCCGCTGTTCGTAGACGGCCCAGGATTCAGGTTTTTTTAGCTTCTTCATGACTATTCTCCCTTGTCATCACCAATGTACAAAAGCACCCTGAGACCCGCCTGCGGAAAGCCTAAGCGTTTACTGAGAACGGATGGCGCAGCAGGGTGCGGAGCTTGTCGGGCCTCGCCCGGCGGGGATCGCCGAGATAAATTTCGTGGTGGCGGCCGCGCAAGGCATACCCGTGGGCCGCACAGTAGTCTTCCATTTTCTGAATATTTTCAGCCTCGGCCGAATAGGGGCCGACGTGCATTATTTGAACCGACGGGCCCTCTTCGAAGGCCTCCAGCCGGAGCTTGGCGAGGGCCGGGTTGGGCTTGCTGAGCTTCAGTTCGCCGAGAGTCTGGGCGAACTCGGCCGGGTCGATAAAGTCCGGCTGCATGATCATGAGCGTCCAGCGCCACTGGCCGGTGCGGGCGATGTCGAACGGCTGGCCGTCGGCCATCCACCACAGACCCTCCAGCGGGCTGATGGTATAATCCGGGCCCAGGCCGGCTTTCTTACGCGCAAACTTCAGCGTGAAGGTAATGCTATACAGCGCGCCGATGGCATTCTGAAACTCGGGCGAAGCCTCCGGGCCGCCCTGAGCGCCCTCGCCATCCACCATCGCAAAGATGAATTTGGGCACCACTACTTCCCCGACCTTACCGGCCGGGGCCGAGTACAGCTCATGGTATTTTTTCTTGAAATCGATTGTGTCCATGGTTTAAGCGCTTACCGCGTGCCGGACGGTCGACAGGACCCACAGCGCCAGCATGGTCCCGGCGAGCGCGTAGAAGTAGAGCACGCTGCCGGTAATGAGGCCGAGCAAGATCAGCACCAGCGTCAGCCCGCCAAGCACCGACAGCAACATGACTGCCGGGCCGCCTTTTTGGACGTTGCTTGAGCCGGACGCGCACATCGCTATGCCCAGGACGCCCAGCGCCAACACCCCCACCCGGGGTGTTGTAAGCCAAGTGGTCCAACCCTGAACTTTCGCGTATAGCAGCGCGATAATACCTCCGGCCAAGACGGTTGATAATGCATCTTTCCAAGTTAATCCCATCGCAGATTCCTCCGTTACACCATCATGGTACCCGCCGGCCGCAATCACTGCGGTGAGGGGGCAGATAGCGAAGACGTGACCGCGATCACACAAATATAGGCAGCAATAATTGGATTGGACGGGCGGATTTCCAACCCCAGCGGACGCGGGCGGGCTCCGGATCTGGCGTACGCGAAAAGTACTGCACTTCCTGCCGGCGGATGCGCAACTCTTGGCTGAGCTGAAAAATTGTCAGGCGTTGCTTCGCCATCGTTATACTCCCTCGTAACGTTCCACACACTCTCTGACATAAAGGTAAGGCTTATCGGAGCATGGCATCATTGACGATGCTCATGCCCCGCGAGTGATGATGATCACACGAAGCCGCTTAGAGCTCTCGGCCGATGGATCCGGATAGCAGCTCGAAGTCTTTGATAATAATGTCGCGGCCGGAGATGGTGATGAGGCCGTCGGTTTTGAGCTTTTGCATTTCGCGGTTGACGGTTTCGCGGGCCAGGCCGGAGCGGGCGCCGATGTCGCCCTCGTTGAGCGTGATCGACAAGCCTTCGGGACCGGCTTTGCCAAACCGCCGGCCCTCGATGAGCAATTCGTACATCACGCGGCTCTTGGCGCTACTGGCCATGAGGTGCGCGATGCGGCCGAGCAGGCCGTCGGTGCCGCGGTACACGCGGGCCAGCAGGTCGTAGAGCACATCGGGGTTGGCCTTCACAAATTCCACGACCGCCTCGGGTGGCGCCATCTGGAGCTCGACGTCTTCCTCGGCCTCGAAGAAGTATTTGTTGGCGGTTTTGTTCATGGCGTAACTCATGGGGAAAAAAGCGGGCGGGCTAAACACGTTGAGCACCACCTCGTCGCCGCGGTAGCTGATATCGTACTGCTTCACGCGGCCGCTTAGCAGCCGGTAAATGGCCTCCGGATCATCCTGGGCATGAATTAGGATTTGGCCCTTGGCGTATTTTCGGGGGCGGTATTTGGCGAAGAAGTCTTCGATCTTTTTGGCAATCTGTGGGTCCATACGGCCATTATATGACGCCGTGGGCGGCAAGACGAGTTTCGCGCCCGGTTTGGGAGATAACTTCGTGCGTGGGAACAATGCGGCTGCGGGTTTTTGACTCCGTGGGCAGCCCCGTGAGCAGCAGGTAGCCCTGCCACTGGCCGTTGCCGACCAGGAGCTCAAGGTGCTGGTTGTCGGAGTACTTGGGCTCCGAGTCGACGTCGTAGCGCCGGAAGCGGCCGGTGGCGAGCACGTGGTCGGCGCGGTGCGGCACGTGCGTTGCCACCAGGATTTCGCCGCTGTCGTGAGCGTAAATCCAGGCATAGACCTGGTCGTCCAGATAAAGAATTTTGACCTGGCCGCGGGTTTCGATGAGGCGGTAATCGCCTTTTTGCAAAAGTTTAATCATGCCTCCATCTTAGGGTGTCGGCGGGATGGCACAGTGACCGGTATCACTGAGCCGGAGTTAGGCAGGAGGCTTGACCTGGTTGACCGGCGCTCCGGCTAAAAAGGCGGTGATGTTTTCGATGCTGGTTTGGTTGATGCGGGCGACCGCCTCGCGGGTGTTGAAGGCGTTGTGGTTGGTGAGGATGACGTTGGGCATTTTTTGCAAGATGCTCAGTTCGAAACTCTGCTCAAGCACCATCCGGTCGACCTTGGCGGCACGAAGTTGGCCGAGCTCGGCGTCGATGCCGGCCACGTTTTCGCCCTCGAAGACATCGAGCGCGGCGCCGGCGAGGCGGCCGCTGGACAGCGCTTCGATGAGCGCGCCGCTATCCACGACCTCGCCCCGGGCCGTGTTTACGAGCATGGCAGTGGGCTTCATTTTGGCGAAGGCGTGAGCGTCCATGAGGTGCCTGGTGCTCGGGATGTTGGGTACGTGGAGGCTGAGCATGTCGGCGGCGGCGAGCACTTCGTCCTGCGACAAGTATTTGAAACCAAATTGCTCGGCGCGCCCCGGGTCCGGGAAGGCGTCGAAGGCCACCACGTTCATGCCGAAGCCCCGGCCGATGGCGGCGGCGCGGCAGCCGATGCGGCCGGCGCCGAGAATTCCGAGGGTTTTGCCCAGCAGGTCGGTCCCCTGCAGGGCAACGTGTGAGGTTTGGCCGGCGCGCAGCTGCTCGATGGCTTGCGGAATTTTGCGGGTGAGAGCCAGCAGCAATCCGAAGGCAAATTCGGCCACCGTGTTTTCCCCGTAGCTCGGCACGTTGGTGACCGTGATGCCGTGCGCGGCGGCTTCTGCCAGGTCGACGTTGTCGGTGCCGGTGGAGCGGCAGGCGATTAGGCGCAGGTCCGGCATTTTGGCCATCATGCCGGCGGTCACGCGGCTGTTCACGAACGGCGAGATCACGACCGCGCCGGGCACGGGCTCAACCTCGCCGGGGTGGTAGGTGACGCGGACGTCCGGCGGCAGCGCTGACACCAGGCCGGCTACCTCCGCCTGAAACTTATCGTCGGCGTCAAAGAAGTGGACCGCGACTCCCCCGTTAGCCATGCTCAACGCTTGGTCCAGCTGAGGTGAACGAGGCCAAACGCAACCAGTATGCCCATTACGGCCGCCGCGCCGAACATTAGCGCCATCGCCCAGTAGGCAATCACGCCGAAGCGCGAGAAGGCGTAGGCGGTGAGGAGGCTGGAGCGCAGCATGTCACCCTGGAACAGGGTGGCCTTGAGCCCAGCGAGCTGGGTGTTGGTCTTGTCGGCCGACGCCAAGGCACTGACCTCGGCGTAGGTCTTACCGCCCGAAGCCTTCATCATGTGCACCCAAATGAACTCATCGGCGTAGGCCTTGGCTTTGATGCCGCTATCCACTTGTTGGCCGGCATATTGCTGCAGACCCGGGAATTCCTTGGGGTCGAGCGCCGGCGTACCGGCCTTGGGGAAGAAAATCTTCTCCTGGGTGAGCTGGCTGCTAACTTGGTCGTTGGCGAATGTGTAACCTAAATAGGCGAGGCCGCCTCCGATGAGGAGTACGATCGTCGCCACAATACCGAGCGAAATTAATATTTGGTCGATGACCCTGCGTTTCATTTTCTTATGCCTTTTGGTTTATGGCATTTATTTTAGCATAAGCAATTTAGTGACAAGTGATTTTTGTCACAGAGCACCGGGAGCCAGCAGGCGTTGGTAATCGGCCGGGTGCCTCACATCGTGAAGCTCAAGCGTTTCATTGTAGCCCGACGAAGACAGTTCGAGGGTGATGTTGCCGAAGCGCAAAAGCCGTCCCAGCCAATCCTGGTGCACGTTAATTTTCTTGATCTTGGAGATGTCATACAGGCGTTCGTTGCGGGCGTATACCCCGTTGTCGGCAACCAGCTGCTGGCCTTCGATGACGTACGAGGTGCCGATCCACTCGAGGGTGGTGCGTAGCAGCAAGATGGTGATGAGGATGTATTTCGCCGTGTGCAGGGCCCACAAAAACAACACGAAATAGCGGAAGTATTCTGCAGACGGCGCCAGCGCTAAGAACAGCATTATCAGCAATGCATAGGCGGTATCTATGAGAAACAGCATCAGCACCAAACGGACTCCCAGCGACGCCGGGCTACGTTTTAGGATCGTCGTCTTCATCCCGGGCCTCGTAGTTCCCTTCGAGAAGCCGCGGGTGCTCGAAGCTGTATTTGAGGCCGGCGAGGAATTTCTTGAGTTTAGGGTGGCGGATAGGCGCAACCGGCTTTCGCGGCGGGTTAATTGTGGGCGGAGTGGGCGCGGTGTTGGGTTGGGTGAGCGGGCTCATGGCTAGCACTCCTCGTTACGGCCTAATCTTAGGCCTCGGGTACGGATGATGCAGTGACGTGGGTCACGATGCTTGTGTGCAGGCGCCGGGAGCATTATCTTGGTGGTATGGGCGAGACAGACACCAGAGAACCAACAGAAGAAATGACCTTTCGGAAGCTCGAGGAACAGTTTGCCCAGGGCTCGCCCGAAATATCCGAAACCGAGCAGCGGCTATCGGCCATCCAAAAGCGCATTGATGCCATCAGGAAGCAAAGCCGGTTCCAGGCACAAACGTCCGCAGCCAGCAGCTTCCACGATGTCACGACCAACCTGATGAGCTCGGCCAGGTCGTGTGTCCGTTTTTTGAGCGACCCCTTCGACGACGACCCGGACGACCCCGACGATTCCATGGATGACGCCGCTGTTTTGACAGGATGCATCGAAAAACTGGAGAAGTACCTGGACCTCGTGGAATCTAGAGACGACATCCTGGTGTCGGAAATGACCAACGGAAGCTACGCCTCGCCGGAGGCCAGGGCGGCCGCGGATCAGGGCGGGTGGGCGATACCAAAATACGTTGACATGTTGGCCCAGCATGCGCTGGACGACCAGGATCGACCGCCGGCGTGATGAAACGCGTTCAACCGCCGGCGTGACACAGGTCACAGCGCGGGGTTCACGGAAAGCGTAGGCTGGGCCGCGTGGATTCAAACGCAAGCAATATCAAAGGCTCGGTGTGGACCGCTTGGGTGACGGCGCTAGCGGCGTCATCGGCCAGTGTGTACTTCATTGAGATTG
This sequence comes from uncultured bacterium, assembly GCA_963740635.1. Taxonomy (GTDB): domain Bacteria; phylum Patescibacteriota; class Saccharimonadia; order UBA4664; family UBA4664; genus UBA5169. Next base: position 59,937 of record CAVUEQ010000003.1, read on the forward strand.
CGCATAAGCCGGCGGCCACCCTGTGTTGGGTCGACCGGATGCTGATGTTTGGCTTGTTTTTGATCCTAACTGCCGGCATCGTGATGCGAGACCGCGCGGTCTGGCGCTACACGGTGCCGTTTTTGGCCATTGGCATACCAGTTTCTGCCTACCAGCAGCTGGTGCATTGGGACATAATCCACGTGGTACCGCAGGTGTGCAGCGTGAGCTACGTGTGCACCACCAAGTTTTTTAACCTGTTTGGATTTATCACGCAGGCCACTTTGTGCCTGACGGCGTTTGTGGTGGTGGCTGTGTGTATGTGGTGGCTCAGCTCTCGAGATCTGCGCTAATAATTGCAGCTGCCGGCGGTATGTTAACCTGTTGCCGGCGGTTCTGGTGCTTGTTCAAAGCAACGGTGAACCAAATAGGAGGCAGGCAGATGAGCCCGAGCGCCAAACCGCCGGCGGTGCGGTGACGCGGCCCGGGAGCTGAAACCCCATGAGCCAATTTGGCCGGTGCTCCCGCGATCTGCTCATCAGACTTGCCTCCTCGCCCCATTTGTATCAGGCTCAGACATGCGTTGTCAGTGACCAAGGTCACGGAAATTGCGATTTAGATGCTGGCGCCGACGAGGTGGCCGATGAGCGCCGTGACGGCCATGGCCAGCCCGCCGCCGATCAGCACGCGCAGGGCGGCCCGCACCCGGTGGGCGCCGCCGAGGTAGGCGCCGATGCTGCCGGAAATGGCCAGTGCTGAAAGCGAGAGCGCGACTATCCAAAAGCCGCTGTTGCCGGGGATGAGGGCGGCCAGGATGGGCACGACGCCGCCGGCCGAAAAGGTGAGCGCGGACACCAGAGAGGCTTGCACCGGGTTGGCCAGAGCGTCGTGGTCGATGCCGAGCTCGTCGCGGACGTGGGCGCCGACGGCGTCGCGGTCGTGCAGCTGGCGGGCGACCTCGAGGGCCAGTTTTTGGTCCAGGCCGCGGCTTTCGTAAATGCCCGCCAGCTCGGCCAGTTCGGCCTCCGGGTTGGCCTCCAGCGAGCGCGTTTCGATGTCGATATCGGCTTTTTCGGCGTCTTTTTGTGAGCTCACCGACACGTATTCGCCGGCGGCCATCGACAGCGCGCCCGCCGCCAGGCCGGCAATGCCCGCCGTCAGGATGGCCCGCGGGCCGGTGCCGGCCGCCAGCACGCCCAGCATCAGGGCCGAGGTGGACACGATGCCGTCGTCGGCCCCCAGCACGGCCGCGCGCAGCCAGGCCGCGCGGTGCGAGCGGTGTTCTTCTTCAGGATGGGGCGTGGGAGCGGCTTCTTTCACTGGTTACAGTATACAGCCGGGGCCGACAGCCGTGGCGGGCGCTGGGCGGCTCGCTCCGGACCTCTACAATCCTTCAGCTTTGACTGCGGACAGCAGTTGCGGGCCTACAGCCCGGACCAGCACCGTCGCCCAGGTGCGGAACGGCTGCCAGTTTTCGGCAATCGCTTCGAGCTCTCCGGTAGTTGGCAACCCCGGCAGATTATACAGCTGCCAAATAAGACCATTTACGTATCAAGGGAAGACCAAGCCGTTTATGAGCGGGCTCAAAAACTAGCCGGAGACAACCTTTCGGCGGTGTTGGTGCGGGCACGAAGGGCTTTGCGCAGGAGAAGCGGTTTAACGGCCGTTTGCTCATTAAGTGGCAGGGCGCCGGCGATAATAATGACTGGTACACGGCCCGGGTTTTTAAGACGGCCAAGAATCAATGGGCGGTGGAGATCACCAAACAACCCAATTTCGAGGTATTTCGTCAGCGCGACTTTTGGCGGACGGCAGATTACTTTGACTATACACCAGACACCCAGCTCGTCGTATTCGCGTCATTGGAAGAGGCCGACGGCAAGCTGCCAAGTGCGCTGCTCAAGCTCATGCACCAGGCGCAAAACCGCGACGAAGCGCCGGTGGAATATTTAGATATTTAATTTGAAGGAGTAATAATGTCAAATGATCATCAACCTACAAACCCGTTTAAGGACTACGAGTCCGGTGGGATCGCACTGGCCGGCTGTTTTATGGTCGGCCTGGGCGCCGGGCTGTTCTACCGGCCGTTGTGGCTTGGCTTGCTGGCGGGCGGCGTTATCGGCATGGGCGTGGGCCTGCTCGCTATGGCCTGGATGAGCCGCGACCGGTAGCGAAACGCACCGGTAGGGACGCGAGGCCGAAATGGGCCTCGTTTGGCCATGTTTTGTGGCTCGATTAAGCCAATAATCCCTGGGGCGAGCTAGGATTCAAGTTTCGAACGGAGTGTTACATAGGACGCCTAGTCCCTTGGTGGCTTCCAAAACCTGTATTTGCTGTTTTGGGCTACAATCAGCTGCTCTAGCCTGCTCCAATCCTGCCGAGCATTACCATCATCAAACATGGCATCAATATCCCAGGGGCTCAGGCCGGCGTATAATCCCGCGAGTAAGTATCTTACGCCTTGATTGTCGTGAGGCGTGAACTTAAGGAGTAATTTGTAAAGCCGCTCAGCATCCTCGACTTCTCCTTCGATATGATGGAGCGCCGCTTTATAGCAGATGGCTCGCAGATAGGGCCGATTTTCGATTATCCCCCAGTCCAATTGCCTGGGCCAGCGCGGAAAGCGCTGAATGGTTTTATCGTAGCCCGATTCTGTGTATTGGCGGACACCGTCAAAATACCCTGCAGCCTGATTAACGGCAACTAGCCCAACGTGTGTGGCAACAAAATCTTCGTTGAGAGCCAGCGCTTTTTGCAGATACTCCTCGGCCCCTGGCAGATTGCCATCCGATAGCAACTCCATTGCGTCATAATAGTAGTCTTCTAATCGAGCTTTCTTTGATGTCATATCACGATATTACCGTTTTGAAAGGAATTCTTCTGGCGAGAGGTTAATGTCTTTGCAAATCTGACGAAGGAGCAACGGCGATAGATCTCGTGAGCCGTGCACGGGAACGGTGGTGGCACGGCCATCTGAATGGCGGAATTGCTGATGCGAGCCTTTTTGACGCGCTAATGTGAACCCGTGTTTCTCGAGCAAAGCGACTACTTCCTTGGGTTTGAGGACGGGGAGGTTACCGCCCACGTTCAGGCAACTACCAGCTGAGTCCCCACAAACTCGGATTCGGGCTTGGGTAGATCACCATCCTCTAGGACAAGCTCGACCACCTCTTTGAGATTGTCTTGCAATTCCTCAAGAGTTTCAGCCTGTGTGTGAGCACCCGGCAGATCAGGAACGTAAGCAACGTAAAGACCGGTCGCGGTGTCGCGCTCGATTACAGCGGTGTAGGTGTGGTGGTCTTTCATAATCGTATTTTAACATTTCCTGGTTGTCAGTTCTAAACAAGTTCAAAAGTGATTAGTGGGTTCGACGGGTTATAACATAATAATGACTCTGTGAAGCCATTATTTCTATAATTACACTGGGGCGAGTAGTGGGACTTGAACCCACGACCTACTGGACCACAACCAGTCGCTCTAACCAAACTGAGCTATACCCGCCATATGGTTATTCAATTTTTGACCCTAGTACTTTACCCTATTTTAACCTGCAAATCCACCCTTTCTAGGCAGCAGGCTACCCGGTCCAGTGGGAGAGGAGGATGCTGAGGTCGAAGACGTTGGTGGTGCCGTCGGAGTTGAGGTCGGAGGAGCCGGACTGGCCCCAGTGAGAAAGCATGATGGAGAGGTCGAAGACATTGACGTGGCCGTCGGAGTTGAGGTCGGCCGAGCCGCTTGGAGACGGCGTGGGGGTCGGCGTGGGCGTGGGGGTGGGGGTCGGCTGGCCGGCGCCCGCAGCGTAGGCCTCGATGGCGTAGACGGTGGTTTGGCCCGACCACAAGTCGTTGTTGGTGCGGAAATCGGCGGGCCAGAAGGTGGGCGGCAGGCCGTCGCCGTAGCCGGAATAGTTGACGGCGAGGTTGTTTAGCCGGATGCGTTTGACGGTCTGAGCCGGAAACGACACGAGGTTGTTGTGGGCGTAGAACTGGTCGCGGACCTGGGCCACGGTGGTGAAGGTGCCGGTGCCGGGGTCCACTTCGACGTCGTAGTTGCGCAGGCCGGTTTGGACTGAGCCAATGCCTTGGCTGGATACGTAAACCCGGTCGATATTTTGGGGGGCGCTGAGCGTAACAGTGATATTAGGGGCGGTGTCGGAGAGGGCGGCGAACCACAGCGAGCTGGAGCTGGTGTCGCAGTTGTTGCCGTTGCCCTGCATGTCGCCGATGCCGTCGATGACCTTGCTGGCCGGCAGCGTGAACGAGCCGCAATTCCACGACGAGCTGGCGGCGGCGGTGGCGCCTGAGGTGGTGGCGGCGTAGTTGGTGCCGAAGGTCTCGGCGGGTGCGACGGTGAGGGTCTGGCCCGAGGGTACGGCGACGTACTGGACGGAGCCGGTGAGCGAGATGGCGGAGCCGCTAGCCGGCGCGGAGGCGGCGCCCCATTCGTCGGTGACGGGGAGGCTACCGCCGCCCGAGAGGCTGAGCTGGGCGTCCACGGCGTAATCATCGGACCACACGGCCACCACACTGCCGGGGTCGCTGCCGCTCGGGCCATACTGAGCGGCGTAGGTGTGGGGGATGTTGGTGGTGAGCCAGCTTTGGAAACTGCGGCCGCCGAGGTGCTGCTGGAAGACGCTGGAGGCCAGGCCCGCGGGCGTCAAGTTCGTACCCAGAAGCGCCCAGGTGGCGCCGTCCACCTGGTAGCCGCCGTCGTTATAAAAGTTGGCGTACCGGTCGAGGCCGATGGATTGTTGCAGGATCTCTTTGCGGATGAGTTTGTCGCCCTGGGTGTAGGTGTTGTTGGTGCCGTTGCTCCAATAGCCGCTTTCACTGTTAAATATCGGCCCGTTGTAGCCCTGGCTGCTCAGATATTGCTGCAATTGCTGCAACGCGCCCACGCGGCCGTTGGCATACGGCGGGGGGATGATCTGGCCCTCTTCTTCCACCGAGCGGTTGTGGCCGGTGTAGGGGTGGCTGCCCACGATGTCCAGGTATTGCAGCCCACCCGCCGCCACGAGCGCCTGCCAGTAGCCCTGCGAAACACCGACAAACGTGCCGCCAACCACCTTGTCGCCGGCAGTGGCGGCTTTGACGCCCTGGTAACAGGGCTTGAGGATATTGTTGACGTAATTCGCCGTGCCGCTGTAGGTGTTGTTGGGTTCGTTCCAGCACTCCCAATATGTGACCTGCGGGTAATGTGCGGCCATCAGCTGGACCAGCCGCTGCCATTGGCCGCTGGTGTCAGCGTTATGGTCAAACGTCGTGCCGGTACCAAGCTGGATCTCGTAAGTGACGCCGAGCTGTCCGGCCAGCGTGGCGGCCGCCGCGATGTCCGAGTCCATGTTGGCGGGACAATTCAGGGCCGTACCTGCGTCCGGGGTAGTCACGCCCGGGAAACAGGCGGTGAGGTTGTAGGAGCTGCGGAAGAGTTTTTGGTTAAACTGGGCAGCCAGCTTGATGCCGCGCGATTCGCCGCCGGGCAGCGCGGATAGATTGAGCGTGGAGCCGGCCGCGCCGACGGTGTAACCCAGGCAGTCGGCGCCGACGGTGGTGCCGTTTTTTTGCAGCGTGACATTGACTTCGTAATAGCCGGGCGATGTGGCCGGTAGCGTGATTGGCACGCTGGCAAAGCCGCCGGAGTAGCTGCCGGCGGTGGCGGGTACGCTAAAGCTATTGGCCGAGACAGTCTGATTGGCTTTGACCTGCTGGATGGAGCGCACGGTGTAGCTGCCGGTGTAATTGCCGGCGACGTTTTGCCACCAGGGCGAAAATTGCAGGTTGACTTGCGGCGTATTGCCGGAGGGGAAGTAGTTGCCGGTGGCTGGGGTAGACAAGGCCGCACCCATGCCCAGGTGATACGGCGCGCCTTGGGGCGCCTGGTACAGTATCTGGGCGTTGGCGGTGGTGAAATATGTTAACTTATTGGGCGAGCTGAAGGGATTTTCGGCCGAATAGTAAATGCGGCCACCAACAGTCTCGATATCGCCGAGTGAATTGAGATAATCCAGCGGATCGCCGGCAAAGGTATCGGCGCCAACGACACCGAGCAGTACGCCGGTGGGGTCGAAGAAGTCCATATTGCGGTGGGCGAAGTCCGATACCACGATAGTGCCGTCGGCCAGCTCGTTGGCGCCATACACCGAAACCGACCATGAGCTGTTCGCCACGCCGCTGCTGCTCATGCTGAACGTCTGGGTGGTGGCGGTGGAATTATAAATCCTGACGGCGCTGTTGGCGCCCTGGGCGTCGTAGGCGACGATATCGTTGCCGTGGGTGGTGGCGATGCTGACACCGTCGCCGCTGACGGGATTGCTGCCGAGCGAGGCTCCGGAAGTGTTAAACGTCGCGGAGCCGCCCGTGGTCAGGGTGGCTGCTACCCGGAAGACCACACTGGCGTCGATGTAACCATATACCGCCCCGTTCGGGTAACCCGCCGTGATCGCAGAGGTCCACTGCTCACCGGAGCCGTTCCAGCGGGCCATGGTGCCGTGAGAACTTTGGGCGTTATAGATGGCTACATATACGTCACCGCTCGACGGGTCGACCGCGAACTCCGGTTGCAGTTGGCCGAAACTGCCGATCTCGCCGGCCGGCGGGCTGATTACGAAGTGGTTAATTTGGGTGTCGTTAGTGGCGTCATAGACATACACGTCCATAGTCTTGTCACCGTTGCTCAGTTGGTCGATGTACCAGCGGGCGTTCTGGCCGCTGCCGCCGGGCCAATACCGATAGCCCGCGATACCGGTGGTGCCGCCGGGGGTGAGCTCATTGGTGAAGGCGGGGTTGGGTTTGGCCGGGCCGGAGTATTGCTCGATGTCGCTGGCTTTGCGCTCCCCGCAGACAGGCACCGTGGGCGTGGTGAGGGGCGCGATGGAGGCGTGGCCGCCTTTGGGCGTGATTTGGAAACCGACAACGACGATGGCAGTTATCAGCATTACGGCGAGAGAGCTGCGAAATGTTAGTTTTGGTTTGAGAAGTTGCTGCGACTCCACCCGTTTACCGCACAGTTATGCGGTTATTGTAAGGGCTCTGATTTTTAAGCACAAGCTTTATTGCTTGAAGTATCACGGTAAATTGACCCTGCGGGGGCCGCGCCCGTATAATTGACGGGCTCGTGCCGGGGTGTGGCGCAGCTGGTAGCGCGCCTGCTTTGGGAGCAGGAGGCCGAAGGTTCGAGTCCTTTCACCCCGACCAGTGTATTTATTTGTATTTTTTGTTTACTTTTTCTAAAAACATGGTATCGTCTCATAAGCTGGTGGCACTTGCTACCGGTACCCGTCAGCAACGATTGGAGCTGTCATTATGGCAGTCATTCAGGCTCGTGAGGTAAACGTGACCGGCCGCCGGCAGACGTTCGTGGAGTTCCTGTTCCACCAGACGTCAGTCGACATCCTGACTCAGCCGCCGCCCGGTGACCTGCGCGGACCCCTATGGGACCTGGCTTTGGACCATCGGGACCCACACGAGGTCGCTTCAAGAAACCGCGACGACTTGCCGGAGATCCCGGCCGAGGCCTACGGCTACGTCTACTTCGACCGCTACGCCTTCCTCGTCACCGACGAAGGCCATCGGATCGAGTACGTGGAACCCGTACGGGGCACCCGCTCCGGCATCTACTTCCTGGGCGGAACCATCATGTACCGCGCGCGGATCGATGCGGCAACCAGCCGGGACAGCCGGGATGACACCCTGCTGAGGATGCAGGCCCACGATTTGCTGAGGCAGATGACAGACAACGGCTTGGGCCACATCGTCCTCACCGCCCGGGGGTCCGTGTTCAAGCCTTTCCGGGAAGGACGCGATACGCTCGTCCTCTAGCCGGCCCACGCACCACAGCACGCTGACGACATCCGCCCCCTGAGGAGCACAAGCTCCAACGGGGGCGTCGTCTTGCCTTAGCGCGACGGGGGCCTCACCTGGTATTCTAGAAGTGATGCCGAAATATTCGTTCCCGAAAGAGAAGATTAAGGTGCTGCTGCTGGAGAATATCCACGCCGAGGGGGTGGAGCGGCTGCGCGCCGAGGGGTATGCCGTGGAAACGCTGCCGGGGAGCCTGAATGATGCGGAGCTGGCCGAGCGGATCGGCGAGGTTTCGATACTCGGCATTCGCTCGAACACGCAGGTGACCGCGGCGGTGCTGGAGCGGGCCAAGCGGCTGCTGGCGGTGGGCGCGTTTTGCATTGGGACGAACCAGATTGATCTGGAGGCCGCGGCAGCACATGGGGTGGTGGTGTTTAACGCGCCGTTTAGCAACACGCGCAGCGTGGTGGAGCTGGCGATCGCCGAGATTATCGCGCTCAACCGGCGGCTGCTGGAGAAAAATGCAGCCACGCACGCGGGCAAGTGGGACAAGTCGGCCGACGGCAGCCACGAGATTCGCGGGCAGCGGCTGGGGATAGTGGGGTATGGGAATATCGGCACGCAATTGAGCGTGCTGGCGGAGAATTTGGGCATGCAGGTGATGTATTACGACCTGGCCGATAAATTGTCACTGGGGAATGCCAAGCGGGCCGAGACGTTGGGCGAGCTGCTGGGTTGGGCCGACGTGGTGAGCTTGCATGTGGACGGCCGCAAAAGTAATACAGGAATTTTTGGCGAAGCGGAGCTGAAATTGATGAAGCCCGGCGCCCTGCTGCTGAACTTGAGCCGCGGGATAGTGGTGGATTTGGCGGCTTTGAGCCGGCACCTGAAGAGCGGGCACTTGGCCGGCGCGGCGGTGGACGTGTACGAGCAGGAACCCAAGCGCAAGGGTGATGAGTTTGTGAGCGGGCTGCAAGGCCTGCCCAACGTCATCCTGACCCCGCACGTGGCCGGCAGCACCGAGGAGGCGCAGGCGAATATCGGGCGGTTCGTGGCCGATAAGCTGATCTCGTTTATTAATGAGGGCACGACGGCGTTGAGCGTTAACCTGCCGGGATTGGGTCTGCCTCAACAAAAGGGCTCGCACCGGTTAATATTGATACACAAGAACCTGCCGGGGGTGCTGGCGCGGATAAATGGACTGATGGCCGAGGCCGGCGTAAACATCGACGGACAGTACCTCGGCACGCGCGGGGATACAGGGTACGTGATCACGGACGTTAATGCTGAGCATGGTGACGAGATGGCCGAGGCCTTGCGGGCGATGCCGGAAACTGTGCGACTGCGAATATTGTATTAGGAGGAGCAAAGTTTGGCCGTATTTTTCACCCCAGGACCAGCGCAGCCGTATCCGAAATTGAAGGCGTTTATGGAAGAGGCCTGGGCGGAGGATGTGCTGTCGACCAGCCACCGCGGCGCGCAATTTAAGGACATTTACCGGCGGACTGACTTGGCTTTGCGCGCGCTGATGGACGTGCCGGCCGATTGGCAGATTGTGTTTATGGGGTCGGCGACGGAGGCGATGGAGCGCACTTTGCAGGGTTTGGTGCGGCGGCGCAGCCACCATTTTGTGAACGGGGCGTTTTCCAAGAAGTGGTACGAGATGGCGTGGCAGCTCGGGAAATCGCCGTCGGTGCACCGGGCGGGGGCCGGCGAGGGCTTTGGCGAGGTGACGCTGGAATCTGAGGGCGACGCCGAGCTGGTGTGCGTGACGCTGAGCGAAACCAGCACCGGGGTGGTGTGGCCGGCGGCGGAGCTGGCGTGGCTGGCCGCGGCGGTGGCGGCGCGCGGCGAGGGCCAACCGCTCGTGGCGGTGGACGTGGTGAGCGCGGTGCCGGTGGTGCCGGTGCCATGGGCGCAGGCTGATGCGGCGTTTTTCTTGGTGCAGAAGGCTTTTGGTTTGCCGGCCGGGCTGGGGGTGCTGATGCTGGGACCGCGGGCGATGGAGCGCGCGGAGGAGCTGGCGGCGGACGGCGAGCCGGTGGGCAGCTATCACCGCCTGACCGAGCTGGCCAAGGGCGGCCGCCAGTTCCAGACGCCCGAGACGCCCAATGTGCTGGCGATTTATCTGCTCGGACGGGTGGCCGAGGACATGCTCGCGCGGGGTATCGGGGCGCTGCGGGACGAAAACGCGGTGCGGGCGGCGACTTTGTATGGCGCCGTAAACGCGCACCGGCGCCTGGAACCATTTGTGGCGGATGAGGCCTGGCGCTCACCGACCGTAGTGGTGGCCGAGGTCGAGGGCGGCAGCGCGGGGCTGCACGACCACCTGGCGGCGCGCGGGTACGTGCCCGGCCGGGGCTATGGCGAGCTCAAGGACCGGCACATCCGCATCGCCAACTTCCCCGCCTCCACCGATGAGGAATTTGAGGCGGTGCTGGAACATTTGGCCCAATATGACTGAGCCGGCGTACGTGGTGCTGGATTTTGATAGCACAGGGGTGTAAAACTGTACAATACTTACGTCGAATCTTACGCGGGCATAGTATAGAGGTTATTACTCCAGTTTTCCAAACTGGCTACGGGGGTTCGATTCCCCCTGCCCGCTCCAGTATTTTTCTTGTAAGCCCGCTGGCGGAAATTATCGGAGTAGTTGCGAATTTATGATAAAGTACCTGTAATATGACGATGGAGATCCCAAACAAGAAGCGGCTGCAGATTTTTTCCGGGTCGCACAATGGGAAGCTGGCTCAGGACGTGGCCAAAGAACTCGGTGTGGAGCTGGCGCCGCTGCGGCTGGGGCGGTTTGCGAATGGTGAAATATTGGTGCAGCTGGGGGAATCAGCGCGCGGGGCGGACGTGTTTGTGTTCTCGACGCACGACGAGCCGGTGAACGACGCCATTATGGAGCAGCTGATAATTATTGACGCGGTGAAGCGGGCGTCGGCCAAGCGTATTACGGCGGTGTGCCCGTATTTTGGGTACGCGCGCCAGGACCGCAAGGCCGCCGGACGCGAGCCAATCACGGCGAAATTGTTGGTGGATATGCTGACGGTGGCCGGGGCGGACAGGATTGTGAGCGTGGACCTGCACTCGGGCCAGATCCAGGGCTTTTTCGACGGGCCGTTCGACCACCTCACGGCGCTGCCGGCGCTGAGCGAATACATTAAGGAGCACTTTGGCAACGACGTGGTGATAGTGTCGCCCGATGCCGGACGGGTGAAGACGAGCGAGCGGTATGTGCGGCGGATTGGCGCTGATCTGGCGATCGTGCACAAAACGCGATCGAAGACCAAGGCTAACGCGGTGGAGGCCAAGAACGTGATCGGCGAGGTGGAGGGCCGCAACTGCGTGCTGATTGACGATATGATTGACACGGCCGGCACGATTGTGGCGGCGGCTGAGCTGCTAAAGCAAGCCGGCGCGGCGGAAATTTTGGTGATGGCCACGCATGGGATTTTGTCGGCGCCGGCGCTGGAGCGGCTGGAGGAAGCCCCGATTGAGCGCATTGTAGTGACCGACACTTTGCCCTTGCCGGCGCTGCCCAGATCCAAGAAGCTCGAGGTGGTGACTATCGCCCCGCTGATGGCCGAAGCGATCCGGGCCATTTACCTCGACGAATCCGTCTCCAAGATTTTTGGCGGCGAAAACCACATCTGATACAATGACTGCGCCTTAAATTAGGTCAATCGCGCATTGTAGCGCGAATACGCCCCGGTAGCTCAGCTGGATAGAGCAGTGGACTTCTAAGCCAAGGTCGCAGGTTCGAATCCTGCCCGGGGTACCAAGGAATTATTTGATCGTTTAGCGGATAGTTTCTTTGAGACGTTTGCCGGCGCGGAAGCGGGGCATGGCCATCTCGGGGATCTGGATTTCGCTGCCGGTCTGCGGGTTGACTCCGCGGCGGGCGGCGCGCTTGCCCAGATCAAACGTGCCGAAGCCGGTGATGGAGACCTTTTCGCCTTTGGCTACGGTCCGCTCAACAATCGCCACGAGCGCGGCGAGCATCTTCTCCGTCTGCCGCTTAGTAGTGTTGGTCTCGGCGGCTAGGGTTTCTATGAGGTGCTGTTTCGTCATCTCTACTCCCAGATTACATATTCTATATTACTCGCGAGGCTTGGCTTAGGTAAAGCCGGAATTATACAAACTTTATGACTTGCTCGATGGATTTAGCGCGAATTTTGCCAGTTTCGGTCTCTATGAGGACCGAGCAAAACTGCATGGCGCCGCCATTTTCGAGTTCATTGCGGCTGCGGCTGCCGGTTTTCCAGCGCTCAATTATCACCTCGGTCTTGATGCCCAGGCTGGAATCCAGGCTGCCGGCCATGCCGACGTCGGTGATGTGGGCCGTGCCGCCAGGCAGGATGCGGGCGTCGGCGGTGGGGACGTGCCAGTGGTCGCCGATGACGGCCGTGACGCGCCCGTCCAGATACTGACCAATTACGAGCTTCTCAGACGAAAAATCACCGTGATAATTCACAACAATGGCAGCCGGTTTGAGAGATTTTGTGTCTTCGAGAATACGGTCGGCGACCTCCAGGGGGTTGTCGAGGTTTTCGGGCTGGCGGTAACCGACGGTTTGGCCCAGCAGGCTGATGACGAGGATTTGGCCAAACGGCGTATCGGCCACTTTGTAGCCGCGGCCGGGCGTGCCTGCCGGGTAGTTGGCGGACCGGATGAGGGGGCGGGCCGGGTCCTCGAGCCAGGGGTAGATTTCAGCGCGGTGGAGCGTCCAGTCGCCGGCGGTGAAGAAATTGACTCCGGCCGCCTGCGTTTCCTCCACCGCTTTGATTTGCAGACCCTTCCCGTTGGACAGGTTCTCGCCTTGGGCCAACACGAAGTCGATCGCGCGCTCGCGGATAAGATCCGGGAGGAGCTGCTTGACGGTTTTGCGGCCGGGCCGCCCCATTATGTCGCCGATGTAGAGGAGCTTCATGCACCGGCCTTCTTAACCATTTCGATTTCCGGCATGACCGCACCGCTGGGCAAAGCAAATTCGTCATCGTGTGAGTGGTCGGATGGCATAAACCCCGCTTTGGAGTAGGCTGCGATGGCCGGGTGGTTATACGCGACTACGTGAAGGAAAGAGTCTTTGCCGCTGCCAAGCCAACCGATAGCCTCCGCGAGCAACCGCGTACCAATTCCCTGTCGCTGGTAAGTGGGCAACACGTATAGAGCTTTGATTTCGTTGCGGGGGTCACCGGTAGCACCGGCCACAAAGCCGACGATTTCGCCATCGGCTAGGGCGACCCAGTTTTTCATGGTATCAGTTGGCAAAAGGTAGCCCCGCCAACGTTCAATCCGGTCTTCAGCCGGATCCTTGGCGATATGAGAGCGAATGTCGGCAATGGTGACGCCATGCTCTGCGCTCGGGTAGGCGTCGAGCCAGGTGTCGTCCTTGAGGCGCAGCACCTGCGCGGCATCGTCGGGCTGCGACAGTCGGATGGTGATGGTTTGAGAGCTCATGATATGACCCGGGAAAGTTCTTTTTTGAGAGTGTCGATTAATTCTGGGAAGGTATTATCCTCGAAATGACCCCGTTTGGGAAGCTCGAAGTACTTGGTGCGCAGGTGCTTGGCGATGAAGCGGGCTTCCGCGATGGGGATATATGGATCTGTGGGCGAGGCAAATTGGATGATGAACCGCTGGTTTCGGCGGATGGCGTCCCAGTCCCAAGGAGCGTCGAAATAGCCGCTGACCTTTTCGCTGGATTCACCGAGGTCGGTGTGGCTGGCGCCAACGAGGACGCTGCCCAGGATTTGGTGGGTTTCGGCGTAGCGCATGGCGGCCACGGCGCCGGAGCTGTGGCCGATAATGACGGTATTGGCGTCGGCGCCGAGCTCATCGATAAAGGGCAACCAGTACTGCGCACGGGCCTTGTCGTTGTCGGGGAAGGTGCGGTTGATGACCTCGAGCCCCAGCTTTTCGAGCTCGCGCTCGGCGTACGGCAGCCAAACGTCGTTGGAATTCGAGCCGCCGTTGCCGTGGATGAGAACTACTTTGGTCATAGGCCGAGGGCGTCCAGAGTGGCAAACAGGTAATCCGGGGCGCGCAGGTCGGAGGTAATGGCGCGGATTTCGGCCGGGGTAAACCATTGGGCGTCGAGGATTTCGTCGGGGTCGAAATGGAGCTCGCCGCCGGTGATATCGGCCGCAAACGGGTGCAAAACCGGACGGTCGATGGCGGCATGCATGACCGGCAAGGCTGTTGTAAGAGTTACATCTAGGCCTACCTCTTCGCGCGCTTCGCGGATAGCGGCATCCTCAATCGTTTCGCCTTCGTCAACGTGGCCGCCGGGTAAATTCCATTTGCCATAGACTTTGGGGATTTTTTCCTGGATCATCAGCACCTTGCCGTGCTCGACGATTACGACACTGGCCACGACGTGGATGAGGGCCGGCTGGGGTTCGCGGGTTAAATCAGGCATTGGCGGCCTCCTTTTTACCGGGCCTCAGGTTTGGGAATTTCACAAAGATGAAGATGGTGCCGCAGAGAATGGCGGCGTAGAGCGGGAAAGCGACGTTGGCGAGGTTCCAGGTGTCGATAGTGAGCAGCGTCAGTATACTGCCAAAGAAGCCCGAGAGGTAGGCGAAGGCGCTCTCGGTGGCGGGATGGCGGTAGGCTTTGATGACGGTGGGGGTGGCGGCGAGGGCGTCGGCCAGAATGCTGAAGACGATAGCAACATTGCCGGTTTTGGTGATAATCCAGAGGATGAGTGCGAGTACCGACATGGCCCCGCAGGCGATGTCAAACCGGGATAGGCGCCAGTAAGACTGCTTGTTCAGGAATGAAGCCAGCATCACCAGCGCCGGGCCGAAGAAGGCCACAAAGGTGAATGCCGCGGGAAAGGTGACTCCTTGCTGGATTTCAGCCGCAAACGTGATGAGCGGCGCCAGCGACCACAGCACCCAGGTGACGCGGTTGGGCTTGGTAGTGCCGCGGAGGGTGTCGATCGCGTACATGCCGGTGCCCACCAGGTTGATGGCGGCGCCGAGGAGGGCGAAACGGGGATCAAGCATGCGTTTCTCCCCTACGAGTTATTTCGCGTACTCGACGGCGCGGGTTTCGCGGATGACGTTGACCTTGATGACGCCGGGGAACTTGAGGGTGGCCTCGACTTTGGTGGCGATGTCTCGGGCCATTTTGATGGCTTGGAGGTCGTCGATGCGCTCGGGCTCGACGATGATGCGGATCTCGCGGCCGGCGGAGATGGCGTAGGACTTCTCGACGCCGGGGAAGCTGTTGGCGAGGTTCTCGAGCTCGGTCATGCGCTTGGCGTAGTTTTCGAGGGTGTCGCCGCGGGCGCCGGGACGGCCGGCGGAGAGGGCGTCGCAGATGCGGACAATGACGGCCTCGGGGGTGGTGGCTTCGACGTCGTCGTGGTGGGCATTGATGGCGTGCACGATGGCCTCCTCCATGCCGTACTTCTGCGCCAGCTCGGCGCCGATGTGGTGGTGGCCGCCCTCGATCTCGTGGGTGACGGCCTTGCCGATGTCGTGCAGCAGGGTGGCGGTCTTGGCGATGCGGACGTCGGCGCCGACGTCTCCGGCGATCATGCCCGCGAGGTTGGCCATTTCGACCGAGTGCTTGAGGACGTTTTGCGAGTAACTGGTGCGGTACTTGAGCTGGCCAAGGAGCTTGACCATCTCAATGGGTACGCCCACCACGCCGGTTTCTTTGAGGGCTTTTTCGCCGGCCTCTTTGACGGCGCGGTCGATCTCGGATTTGGCCTTTTCGACGACCTCCTCGATGCGGGCAGGGTGAATGCGGCCGTCGGACAGCAACTTTTCGAGCGCCACGCGGGCGATCTGCCGGCGCATGGGGTCGAAAGACGATAGCACGATAGCGCCGGGGGTTTCGTCGATGATGACATCGACGCCGGTGGCGCGTTCGAGCGCCTGGATGTTGCGGCCCTCCTTGCCAATCACG
Organism: uncultured bacterium; assembly: GCA_963740635.1. Taxonomy (GTDB): domain Bacteria; phylum Patescibacteriota; class Saccharimonadia; order UBA4664; family UBA4664; genus UBA5169. Next base: position 75,644 of record CAVUEQ010000003.1, read on the forward strand.
CGGCCCTTGAGCTCATCGGACGGCAGCGGCACCGTGGTGATAGTGCGCTCGGCGGTCTGGTCGGAGGCCATGCGCTCCATGGCGGACACCAAAATCATCTTGGCGTCTTCGTCGGCTTCCTCTTTGGCGTCGGTCTGGAGCTTGGAAACCACCTTCACGAGGTCGGCTTTGATATCGCGCTCGGTCATTTTGAGGAGCTTGTCTTTGGCCTCGTCCTTGCTGAGGCCGGCAATCTTCTCGAGGTTAACCTGCTGCTTGGCGCGGATTTCGCGCAGCTCTTCTTTTAGGTTATCGAGGTCAGCTTCGTGCTTGCGCAATTTCTCGCCGCGCCGGTCGAGCTCTTCCAGTTTTTGGTCGAGGCTGCCCTGGCGTTGCATGAGCTGCTGTTCGGTCTGGGTGATTTGGCTGCGGCGCTCTTTTTCTTCGCGCTTGGCGGCTTCGGCCGTACGCAGAGCTTCGGTTTTGGCCTCCAGCGTTATGCTCTTGGCTTCGTTGCGGGCGTCCGCCACGAGTTTGGTGGCGGTATCGGATGCCGACTTGGCCTTGCGACTTGTGGAAACCTGGTTATAAACAATGACGCCGCCGCCTCCAATCAGAAGGGCGCCGAGCACGGAAAAAATCTCTAAAAACATTATTATTGGCCTTTTCAGACCTGCGGAGCCGGAAGTACTAGATTGAAAGCGTCAATGGAATTATCGGCAATAGCAGGTGTCAGCAGTAGTAGGGAACAGTCTCATTAAACGTGAGTTTCAGATTTCGGTCAAGTTTTGGGACGAGTGATGTGAGCTTCGGAGCCGTATTCCGGCAGGGCTGGGTGACCTGGTTTGGTGCTTACGAGCGCCTCAATTGCAGCCTGCACCCAGTTACCGCCAGACGCGCCGGCCACCGGAATGCCAACACTATCGGCCAGCGCGTTGGCGACCGTGTGGCCGATGCGCAACGACGTGAATGAGCCGGGCCCGGAAAAAACCACAATGCCGGTGAGGCCACCGGGGGTCTTGGAACGGGCGGCCAAAAGGCTGTCGATGCGCTCCAGAAGCTGGTCGGCCAGCGCCCGGCCGCTTTCCCAGTGCGTTTCGGCCAGCGGCTCGTCCACGCCCGGCTGGTACAGGGCGAGGTGGGTGTTGGCATCGGCGGTTTTGATGGCGAGAATCATTGCCGAAGGCCCTCGACTAGCTGGTTTGAAACCGGGCCGCCGGCGCTGAACTGGAGCCGCCGGCGCTGAGCGCTTACGACTTCGAAGTTAATCTTGAGGCGGTCGGCGGGCAGCCGGCCCTCGGCCACCCCGGCCCATTCGATGACGGTGATGGTGTGCGGCTCGGCGATGTCTTCGCCGAGCTCGTCCCCCACCACGCCGGCGGTGTTAAGCCGGTACAGGTCGTAGTGGTGCAGCTCCCGGCCATCCGGCAGCGCGTAAATGTTGCTAAGGGTGAAGGTCGGGCTGGTAACCAGCTGCTTGTAGCCCAAGCCGGCTGCCAGGCCCTGGACGAAGGTGGTTTTACCCCCGCCGAGGTCGCTCGTCAGCTCGATCACTTCCCCGCCCGACAGCAACCGGGACAGGCGCCGGGCGGCCGACTGGGTACCCTCGGAGCTTGTAGTAGTAGTTTCGTAGGTCATAGCGGAATTCATAGATAATATAGGCAATCGTAAGTGAGGCCAGGATAATCAGCAACCAGCGCCCGCCGGGGGTGGTAGCGGCAGCAAGCACGGGCTTGACTGTGGACTTGGAGGCCTTGGGTTTGGCAGCCGCTTTGGCCTTTGTGGTTTTGGGTTTAGCGGCCGCTTTGGCTTTGACGGCTTTGGCTACGGCGGCGGCGGTACCGGGAGCCACCAGGACGTTTTCAGCGCCGGGTGTTGGCTCACCGGTCCATTGCCAACTGCCGTCGATGAGGGCCCAGGCGTCGCCGGCGCCGGCTTTGCCGTACGTAACCGTCGCTCCAAGCTGGGCGCCGGCGGGCGTATAAAGCGCCACCGAGCTGCCGGAGTTAGAGAGCGCCAGCCTGGTGAGGGAGGATTTGAGCACTGCCAGGCCGCCGGCCGGAACGGTGACGTTTGCGATCACGTATTTTTTGCTCAGGTCCGACCCGGCCTTCAGCACATAGCCGGTGAGGTCAATTTCGTCCGGATTCGGGTTGTAGATCTCTATGAACTCGTCGTTGGCGTTGGTGAGCGGTGCGACGGGGTCTGGTAAAAGCTCGTTTAAGTACGCGGCCGGGTAGTCGACTGCGTCTTCCGAACCGGCAGTGCCGGGAACGGGGGTGTACTCATTGGCCGCGCCGGGAGTGGGTGTGAGAGTCCACAACCAAGTGTCATCGATGAAGGCCCAGCTGGCTCCCGGAACAGCGGTCTCCCAGGCAGCAGCGGTATCGATGATCTCGCCGGCGGGATTGAGCAAATTTGCTACGCCCCCGGAATTAGATAGCGAGATGTTAGTATTGCCGGATGTCACGACCAGATAGCCGTCGGTTTCGAGGATGGTTTCGGGGAATTTATAGGTGTGGGTACCGGTTTTGACGGCGTAATCCTTGATATCGAGCGCATCCGTTCCGGTATTGTGGATTTCGACGAATTCATCGGCGGCATCGGTTTGCGGGGCGGCAGGATCGATTAACAGTTCGCTGAGCTGGAGGCCGGCGGTGTTGGTGACCGGAGCCGGATCGGGTGACGCGGACGGAGCCCCAGGAGCCGGGCTGAATGTGGCAGTTGTCGATTGTGGTTGGGGGTTGGCTTGAATGAAATAATCCGCTGCATTGTCGCCGTGAGCGCCATCGGCGCCGGGGTGGCGCTCCAGGCTCTGACCGGCGGACGGAGCGGCGGCCGCGTTACCGGTGCCGCAGGTCGCTGTGCCCCAGGCGAGCGCGTCCACGGGTGTTTTTGATGCATCGAGCAGCCGCACCGTACCGGCCGCAGCGAGTCCCGGACTGAAGGCGGAGTCGGGAGTTAAATATCCTGTGGCAGCGAACAAATAGTGCCCGCCCGCCGGGATGCTGCCGGCACTGACAGTTGATTTGGTAATCCAGCCCTTTGTGCAATCTGAGCCGTTGGTGGCCGAGGCGGCGCGGTATTGAAGCGCCCAGCCGGACACCGGAATGTCGGCGCCGGAGGTGTTGGCCAACTCCACGAATTCGTCGGTGGACTTGGTTTGGCCGGCATTTTGCAACTGCGAGATGACTACCCCGCTGCCGGACGCGAAAGCCGGGCGCGTTAATACAACTTCTAATCCGAACATCTGACAGAGCAAAACCGAGACACAAACCGCAATCCGCAAACGCATCGCAAGCACTCCCCTTTTATTCGTCTGACGCACACTCTGAGAACTTTCTGAAGGATATGCGAACAAAAACCGTAGTGCAAGCACGAGCGCGATATTTTGTGCAAATTCGGCTTAACTAGGCGGGATGGGGCGAGGTTTGGCGGGGTGCGGCATTTTTGGCGTCCCCGTAGGACGCGGCCTTTTCGACATATATGGCATAACTGGTCGTTGAGCCCCCGAAAAGGTCGAGAACCGGCCCCGGTTGGCAGAACCCTGGCCGGCCGGTCACATACTCGGCGTAGCTTGACCAGCGGTATTTACGGTAATCGTTAAATGGATGCGGGTTGAGGTGAATGTAGCGGCTGACGCTCACAAGGTAGCCTTCGTCGCCGACAGGCTTGGCTTGGAACCGTCCCTGAAACAGTGATCCGACCGTGCCATACTTGCTGTTGTACCGGCGGGCGTAGCCGGCGAGCAGAGACCTCATTGCAACTGTAACGGGCCTCGGGCCGGTCTGCCTGAGCAGCAGGTGGAAATGGTTGTCCATGAGGCAATATGCAATTATGCCCAGCCCGTCGCGGTCGCAAAATTGGTCCAGCTTTGAAAGAAAGTGGCGCCGATCGGCCTTGTCCCTGAAAATGACGTCTTTGTGGTTGCCCCGGCTGAAGACGTGGTAGAAGCCCTTACTAAAAGAGCGTGGAGCGGTTCCCATATTATCTCCTGTATCTGTAAAACGCTATTATACCATACAAAAACCGTACACTTCGTCCTGCGGGGACGCAAATAACGCCCGGTATGCTAAATTGGTTCGAAACGGATATCCGCTATGCTTGACGAACATATCGACGACCACATTACGATGCGAACACTGGAGCAAAACGACGCAGCGGCGCTGTCTGCAGCCGTGGATGCCAACCGCGACCACCTCGGGGCGTTTTTACCGTGGGTTCCGAACAGCCGAACTGTAGCCGATAGTCTTGCGTTCATCGAGGAAACCCAGCAGCGGATCCGCGATGGCAAGCAACTGGCGGCCGGGATTTGGCTGGACGGCAAACTGGCCGGCCACATCGGGCTGGAGTTTTCCGGCGAAGGACGTCACGAGCGAGGCGAGATCGGCTACTGGCTGAGCCGTGATGCAACCGGCCGCGGTATCATGACGCGGGGCGTAAAAGTGCTGATGGACGCGGCCATGACCGACGAAAGACTGACACAGTTTTTGATACGGGCGCGCACAGATAACCGGCCGAGCCGGGCGGTCGCCGGGCGGCTGGGCTTCCGGCACGCCGGGCGCGACGTGGGGGTGGAGCGCATGGGCGGCCAGACCTACGACTTGGAGCGGTACGAGCTAAAGCTCGGCTCTTCGTAAGAAACGGCCTTTTCGACATATATGGCATAACTGGTCGTTGAGCCCCCCAATAAGTCCAATACTGGCCCCGGGTCACAGAATCCCGATTTGGGCGAGACGTATTGTCGGTAGCTGGACCACCGGTACCGGCGGTAATCCGCAAATGGGGCGGGGTTGAGGTGAATGTAAGCGCTTAACCGTATCAGGTATTGCTCATCGTGAACCAGCTTGGCCCGAAACCGGCCCTGAAACAAGGCCCCTGACGTTCCATATTTGGCGTTGTAACGGCGCGCGTAGCCGATTAACAGCGACCGGAGAGACTTCGAGAGAGGCAGCCGGCCGTCCTGCCTTAGCGCCAGGTGAAAATGGTTGTCCATCAGGCAATAAGCGAGGACGGTGATGTTGTCGCGCTCACAGTATTCATCAAGCTTAGAAAGAAAATATACCCGGTCGGAATTGTCCTTGTAAATGACATCCTTATGAACACCCCGGCTAAAAACGTGATAAATTTGGTCTTCTGAAAATGCTCGCGGAATGGTTCCCATATTGCTCCGTATCTGTGGGGATCTACTATACCATACAAATACCGAATACCGTTTCTTGCGAAGAGCTGCACGGATTGCGCTTATGGTAAAATAATAGGGACTATGCGCATATCTGATGGTGAGCTCAAGAAGCTGCTGCTCGACTCCGGTTTGGTGAAACCGGAGGACGTGGAGGCGGCCACGCCCAAGACCGAGGGCGCCGAAAGCCTGCAGACGGCCGTGCTCAAGCGCAAGCTGATTTCGGACAAAGACCTGGTGAAGCTGTATGCCAAGAGCATTGACGTGCCGTTTGTTGACTTGGCCGAGCAGAAGATTCCGCGCGAGCTGCTGCTGAAGATTCCGGAGCGGATTGCCCGCAAGTACCAGGTGGTGATGTTTGGCGCCGAGGAAGACGCGCTGCAGCTGGCGATGGCCGACCCGGAGGATTTCCAGGCGGCGGACTTTATTACGAAGCAGGTCGGCGGGAAACTCAGGACCTACATCGCGACGGCGACCGACATCGTGGCGGCGCTGGACCAGTACAAAGGCGACATTTCGAATGAGGTGACGAAGGCGATTAAGGATTCGTCGTCGGAGGCGGCGGCGGAAGAGAAGGTGAGCGCCAAGGACCTGGCCGAGGACGCGCCGATCGCCAAGACGGTGAACGTGATATTGGAGTACGCGATCAAGAGCCGGGCGTCGGACATCCACATCGAGCCGCGCGAAAACATCGTGCAGGTGCGCTACCGGGTGGACGGCGTGCTGCGCGAGACCATGACCTTGCCCAAGCCGATATTGGCCGCGGTGGTGAGCCGCATTAAGATTTTGGCCAACTTGAAAATTGACGAGCACCGGGTGCCGCAGGACGGGCGGTTTAAGTTTGCGATGGGCTCGAAGCAAGTGGCGCTGCGCGTGAGCACGCTGCCGATCATGGACGGCGAGAAGGTCGTGATGCGCATCCTGGACGAATCGGCGCGGGCGCTGTCGCTGGAAGAGCTCGGGTTTACCGGCCACGCGCTGGAGACGATTGTGCGCAACCTGCACAAGCCGCACGGCATGACGCTGGTGACCGGCCCGACGGGTTCGGGTAAATCGACCACTTTGTACTCGGTGCTGAGCCTGCTGAACACGCCGGGCGTGAACATTTCGACGGTGGAAGACCCGGTGGAATACCGCGTGATGGGCGTCAATCAGACGCAGGTGAATCCGAAAACCGGCATGACGTTCGCGGCGGGATTGAGGGCGCTGTTGCGGCAAGACCCCAACATCATCATGGTCGGGGAGATCCGCGACGGCGAGACGGCCGACCTGGCCGTGCAGGCCGCGCTGACCGGCCACGTGGTACTATCCACACTGCACACCAACAACGCCGCCACCACGCTCCCCCGCCTGCTCGACATGGGCCTGGAGGCGTTTTTGATCGCCAGCACGGTGAACACCGTGATTGGCCAGCGGCTGGTGCGGCGGCTGTGCCAGGTGTGCCGCGTCGGCTACATTCCGGAGGGCGTGGAGCTGAGCAACGTGAAGCGCGACTTCCAGCTCGACGCGGCGTTGAAGCGGTTTAACGAACTCAAAGGCACGCCCGAGGCCACGCCGGAGGCAACGGTGGCGCCGACGGTGGAAGCTCCCCCGCTCATCCCGGTGGCGCAGGTTATCGTGCCGACCGAGCACAAGAAGGGCAAGGTCATCAACCCCGACCACGACATCGAAACCGCCGGCAGCATTCTCGACAAGATCGCGGCCGACCCCAACATTATCAACCGCAGCGCCGCCGACGCCGGCAAGTCCAAGGCCGCGCCCGCGGCGGGGGCTGCAGCGGCCGCCGCCCCGGGGGCGAAACCCGGCACCGCTACGGCCACCGCGCCGGCCCCGCCCGCGCCCCCGCCGTCGGTTGACCCCAAGGACCTCAAAGCCGGGCAGTTCATGCTGTTTAAGCCCGGCCCGGGCTGCGAGACCTGTGGCGGCGCCAGTTACCAGGGGCGCATGGGTATATATGAAGTGCTGGAGGTCGACGAAACCATTTCCAAGATGATCGTGGGCCGCGCCACCTCGGACGACATCCAGATGGCGGCCGTGCGGGCCGGCATGCTGACAATGCAGCAGGACGGTTTCGTGAAAGCATTGCAGGGAAAGACTACTATTGAGGAAATCCTGCGCGTAACGCGGGAATAATAATGAAACGGACCGGAAAATAGCATGGGCCAATTTAGTTACAGCGCGCGGGACAAGAGCGGAGCCATTAAGAAGGGCAGCCTGTTCGCGGCCGACCGCCCGGCTGCCACCGCGGCCCTCACCGAACAGGGCCTCACGCCGATCCTGGTGAAGGAGCTGGAGGCGAAGAAGGGTGGCAAGGGCCTGCTGGGCGGCCTGAGCCTGGGCGGCGGCAAGGTTAAGCTCCAGGACAAGGTGATTTTCAGCCGCCAATTCGCCACCATGATCAACGCCGGCGTGCCGATCGTGCAATCGCTCAACATCCTGCGCCAGCAGTCCGAATCCAAGAAGCTCAAAAAGACGGTGGCCGAGGTCGCCAAGCAGGTGGAGGGCGGCGGCACGCTGGCTGCGGCGCTGGCCGCGCACCCCGACGTGTTCAACCCGATCTATGTCAACATGGTGAAGGCCGGCGAAACCGGCGGTATTTTGGACCAGGTGCTCGACCGCCTGGCCACGCAGCAAGAAAAAGACGCCGAGGTGGTGAGCAAGGTGCGCAGCGCCATGATTTACCCGGCGGTCATCACTACGGCCACCGTGAGCGCTTTCTTCTTCCTGATGACCGTGATAGTGCCCAAGCTGTCGAGCATTTTCGAAAGCGTTGGGGCGCAGCTGCCCATATACACCAAGATCATGCTCGCGATTTCGGGATTCCTGGTGAAGGACTGGTATATAGTGATCGGCGGGTTTGTGGCGGCGGTGATCGCGTTTATGCGCTGGCACAAGACGACCAACGGCAAGCGCACGGTCGACCGGCTGATGCTCAAGGCGCCGATATTTGGGCCGATCCTCGTGAAGGTGAACGTGGCGCGGTTCGCGCGCACTTTCGGCTCGCTAATGGCCTCCGGTATCTCGGTGCTCGACGCCATCAACGCCACTAAAACCGCCCTCGGCAACACGGTCTACCAGGATGAGCTGGCGATAGTGGCGCAGAAGGTCAAAAACGGCCGGCCGATGAGCGAGCACATCCGCGAATCCAAGCACTTCCCGGCAATCGTGGGCCAGATGCTGAGCGTGGGCGAAGAAACCGGCCAGCTCGACAGCATTTTGCTGAAATTGGCGGAATTCTACGAAAAAGAAGTGGACACGGTGGTGTCGGGCATTACGTCGATCATTGAGCCGATTTTGATTATGGTGCTCGGCGGTATGGTCGGCTTTATCGTGATTTCGGTCTTCGGGCCGATCTCGAGCATTGGAAATTCGGTCTAGTTTGACATGCAACCGTAAGCGGTTTATGATTTGGGCTAAATAGAGCATGGCTTTATTCGTCCACAAATATTAAGGAGGTGAGCACTCGTGTCCATCAACAAACTATTAAAGAAACAGGGCGGATTTACACTCCTAGAGCTCTTGATCGTAATTGTGATCATCGGCATCTTGGCGCTGTTGATCATCCCGAACATTACGTCCGCGCCGAAGAAGGCCCGCGACACCAAGCGCAAGACCGACATCACGACGGTCCGCAAAGGTCTCGAGGAATACTTCGTGAACAACAACGTGTACCCCAACGCGTTGACGGAGCTCACGACCGGTTCGGCTCCGATCGTCAAGACCCTGCCGACCGACCCCAAGAACACCGGCGCGTTCGTGTACGTGTACACGCCCGCCAACTCTTACTCGACCTACACGCTTGAGGCGTGTCTCGAGAACGACCAGGACAACGGTCAGAACGTGATTCCTCCGGTCGGCTCCTGCACAACCAAAACGTTCCAGCTGGTGAACGGCAACTAAAGCAACTGCTTTAGGAAACCCGGGATTATCCCGGTAAGCAAAATGGGATCCGAAAGGGTCCCATTTTTGTATTTGAGAGAATATATCTATCAAGTGACTGTTCCACTATATGGAATTTTGCCTGTTACTACAGATAAGGGATCAAGAATTATTCCATATACTGGAACACCTCCCAAAGGTGGACGCCCTTTTTCCTTAAAAGAAAGTGAGCGTAAGCGTTATAATGAAAATATGAAACGCGATACCCAAGGCGGGTTCACGCTGGTAGAGGTTGTCTTCGGGGCTGTCATCATGGCCCTGATGATTACAGCCATAAGCACGTTATTCCTGGATAACCTGCGCGTGGTGACGCTGGGTAAGGCCAGGGCGATCGGACTGGCGATTGCCAACGAGAAGTTGGAGGCGCTGCGCGACCTGCCGTATGATTCGCTGGCGACCCAGGGCGGCGCGATTTACCCGCCCGGCAATATTCTCGATAACGAAACGCTAACGCGTGACAACTTCAAGTTCAGTGTCAATACCAATATCAGCTATGTGGACGACCCTTATGACGGCTATGCCAGCTGCCCCTGTGGGAGTGGGCCCGCCCAGGGCAAACCCCAGGATTTGTACCCGTACGATTACAAAAAGGCGGAGATCAACGTGAAGCTGGTGTCGAGCGGGCAGGTGGTGGCCACGCTCACCACCAATGTGGCCGGAAAGGCGGCGGAGACGTCGTCGAACACTGGGATCTTGAGCATTACGGTGCTTGATGCCAACGGGCAGCCGGTTCCGGACGCGGTCGTGACGGTGACCAATGCCAACCCCAGCCCTGCTGTTAATATTACAACTACCACCGACAGCAACGGACTGGTGGTGATCCCGAAGCTGCCGCCGGATTCGAGCAACCGCTACCAAGTGACCGCGAGCCTGGCGGGATATTCGACCGACGGCACCATTCCCGACCCGGCCGGGTCGCAAAACGCGGTGGAGCTCAACCCCAACGTGCTGGCGCAACAGATCACCGCGCTCACCTTGTCAATCGACCGGGTAAGTACTTTGTACGTCCACGTCGTGGATACCAGCGGCAACCCGGTGTCGGGGTTGGCGGTGACCACGTCGAGCACCAAGAAGATCAAGACCAACCCGGATGAATTCAAGTACTCGCAGGCTACTAACACCAACGCCAGCGGCAACATTACGCTGACCGGCATGGAGTGGGGGGCCTACAGCTTCGCGGTACCGGCCGGGAATTACATCGTGGCTACCTCTCCGTATGCCCCCGTGGCACTTAACCCCAATGGCTCTGTCACGGCCAATCTGGTTGTAAGCACGTCGAGCACGTGGCCGGAGATCACCAGCCTCACTCCCCTCACCCAGGCCACAGGCTCCAACCCGGTCTCGATCACAGTGACAGGCGTGAACTTTAGCAGCGGCCAGGTGAAGCTGCAAAAATCGGGCCAAAGCGACATCAATTGCACCGGCGGCTCCACTACCAGCACCACCATCACGTGCGACTTGAACCTCACCGGCGCGGTCACCGGGGATTGGGACGTGGTGGTGACCAAGAGCGGCAATTCGACCACGCAGACAGGAGGGTTCAGTGTCACACCGTAGTGCCTTGGCCCGGAGCGGCCAGCGCGGATACAGCCTGGTGGAGCTCCTGATTGCCATCACGCTGACGACGATGCTGGCGATTCCGCTGGTGGTGTTCTCTTACAAGGGGCTGACGTCCTATGAATTCCTGCAGGCTCAATCCAACACGTCGCTGGAGTTGTCCACGCTGTCGCAACGCATCGGCAAAGTGGTGCGCGGGACCACGGGCATCATCAGCGCCGGCGCGAATACGCTTACGATTTACGGCTACTTTTCGCCTCAGGATACGGTCGTGAAGAAGATCCGGTATTTTGTATCGGGAACGAACCTCAACATCGGCGTGACTCCCCCGACAGGCACGGCCCCAAATTACACCTACAATGCTGCCGACGAGGTGGTGACGACCACGCGCGTGGACCTGGCGATGGGCGCGAATTCGATGTTCACCTACTACGACGACCAGGGCAACGTGCTGCCGAACGGCTTCGCGGTGGGCCAGGTGAAAGCGATCGGGATATATGTGGCGGCCAATCCGCGGGTGAAGCAGCTGAGCGTGCCGATCGCGGTGAGCACCAGGGTAACATTGCGTAATTTTAAGACGAACCTATGAAAACGAACGGGCAAAAAAGCGGATTCATCATGCTAACGGTTTTGATAATGGCGTTTATTTTGTCGGCCCTGGGCATGACCGGCGCCCAACTGCTGGTGTCGAACGCCCGCTACAACCAATACGAGGTACGCAGCGCGACGGCCCTGAACGTGGCCGAGGCGGGGATTAATTATTACCTGTGGCATATGTCACACAACTCAACCGACTATAAGGACGGGGGCACTACGCCGAGTACGCCGCCCTACGGCCCGTACGTCCATAATTACTACGATTCAAGCAATAAATTGCTGGGGACGTACACGATTTACGTGACGCCGCCGGCCGGCGGGTCGACGATCACGACCGTGAAGTCGATTGGGCAGGTGCCAAATTTTTCGGGCACCCGGACGATTCTGGCCCAGCTGGGGCAGCCGTCGTTTGCCAATTACGCCCTACTGACTGGCACGGAGGTGTGGTTTGGGCCGGGCGAGGACTCAAACGGCCCGGTACACTCCAACGTGGGCGTACACATGGACGGCACCAATAACGGCACCGTGACGTCGGCCAACGCCACCTACAAGCCCACGCCGTCCTTCGGCGGCGACGGCGCCACGCACAACGGCGTGTGGGGCAACGGCGGGCCGACCAGCCAGTGGCAGTTCCCGGTGCCGCTCATCGACTTCTCGAAGGTGACGGCGGACTACAGCACATGCATCGCCTCGGCCCAGGCGCAGGGAATTTACCTGGCCAAAACCAACAAGCAGGGCTACTACCTCAAGCTTCGATCCGACGGCACGATCGACGAGTATATCGTGAAGAACGAGACCTCGAGCGGGTTTTCGACCACCACCGGCTCCCCCATCGCCAACTTGGCGCCACCGACCAATGGGATATTGTACGTGGAGGACAACGTGTGGGTGGAGGGCACGAATTTTCCCGGCAAGATCAATATCTTAAGCGGCCGACTGCCCGACAACCCCGCGACCAACACCAGCATCACGATCGTGGGCAACCTCACCTACGCGGCCAAGGACGGTTCGGCGGTGGTGGGATTGATTGCGCAAAAAAACGTCCAGATTGCCAAGTACTCGCCTAACACCCTGGAGATCGACGCGGCCATGCTGGCGCAGAAGGGGCACGTGTGGTTTCCCGGCAGCGGCCCGGCCAAAACCGGCTCGCTGACGTTTTATGGCTCAATCGACACCTTTGATTATTGGACCTGGAGCTGGATAAACGGGGGCGGGTCGCTGATTGCCGGATACGGCACCAACACCAACACGTTTGATGACCACCTCACCTACGGGCCGCCGCCGTGCTACCCCACGACCGGGACCTATGCCGTTTTGAACTGGCGGGAGCAGTTATTTAACCCGTGAGCAGCTAAGCATGAGCCGCATATTGATTAGCTACCGGCTGCGGAGTTTGCGTGCATGGGTGCGCACGATTGTGGTGCGGTCGTTCAGCATTGCCGGGACGGTGGCGCTAGTGGGCTTGCTGCTGCTATTGCCGGTGGCGCTGCTGACGGCGCTGGTGGCCGACCAGCAAACCAAGATTGCCGGCGAGCTGCCTTACACGACGGTGAGCGGCGACAATCCGGACAACCGGGTGCTGGCCATAACGGTGAAGGGCGAGATCGACGGCGAGCCGGCCGATCCGGCCAACCCCGTGCCGGGCGTGGCGTACGGTTATGATATCGCGGCTCAGCTGGCCAAGGCCGCCAAGGACGACAGCGTGAAGGCGGTGGTGCTGGTGGTGGACTCCCCCGGCGGCACGATTTACGGCGCGCGGGCGATCGCCGAGGCGGTGGACAAATACCGTGCCGACACTAAGCGGCCGATCATCACCCAGGTGGCCGGCGCGGCCGACTCCGGGGCCTACTGGGTGGCGGCCAGCACGGATGCGATCTGGTCGGATTACGGCACGGACATTGGCAGCATCGGGGTGATCTCGGGGCCGTTCCATTATTACGACAAGGTCACGAGCGTGAACGACCCGGTGGACGGCCAGGTCACGGCGGGTACGATTAGCTCGTACAACATCACGGCCGGGGCAGGCAAGGACGAGGGCGACCCGTACCGGCAATTGACGCCGGCCGAACGCGCGAACGTGCAGAAGGGCGTGGACAACGACTATGCCGCGTTCGTGAATTTTGTAGCCGGGCGGCGCAAGCTGGCCGCGCCGGTGATCCGCACCCAGATTGGCGCGTACTCCTACGATCCGGTGACGGCGCTGGGGCTGAAGCTGATCGACAATATTGCCGGCCGCAATGCTACCTTTGACGAGGCGGCGCGAAGGGCGGGGCTAAAGCTGGACGACTACGAGGTCGTAACCGTGCCGCCGTCCGGATCGGCCACGCCCACGCCGGGCGCCGGTACCAGCATCGGACCGGGGGCAGCGGCCTGCCGCGCCTTGCGGTTGGCTATTAAGCCCGGCCTGATCTGCTCAAAATAGGCTCAGAGGTGATACAATGCTCATAATGGCTATGGTTATACGAGGTGGGATGTAATGCGGGTACCATTGGTTTACCGCGACCAGCCAATTTTCGGGTTTGACCTGGGGACGCGCACGGCCAAACTTATCCAGCTGCGGCCGAGCGGTAAAACCATGCAGGTGGCGGGCTACGGCTACGCAATGTTCCCAGATGACGCCATCACTGAGGGCATAATTGTGGACCCGCAGGAGATTGTGAAATCAATAAAGCCGCTGCTAGCCAAAATGCCTTACGGCCAGGTGACGGCCCGCAAAGTGGCGGCGAGCCTGCCGGTGGCGAAAGTGTTTACCCGCGTGCTCGAGCTGCCGCCCATGAACCCCACCGACCTGGCGCAGGCGGTGCGGCTGGAGGCCGAGCAATATATTCCGGTGCCGTTGCCCGACCTGTATATCGATTTTGAGACGATTGAAACCGGCGCTGAGCGCAATGAGGTGCTGATGGTGGCGGCGCCGCGGGCGATCGTGGACAGCTACCTGAAGCTGTTTGACCTGCTGGGCCTCGAGGTGGCGCTGATTGAATCGAGCATGGCGGCCACAACGCGGGCGGTGATGGCCTCCACGCAGCTCAACAAGCCGACACTGGTGGCGGATATCGGCTCCACGTCGATCGACATCACCGTCCACGACAAGGTGATCCGCCTCACCGATACCATCCCGCTGGGCGGCGATAGCCTGACGGCGCAGCTCGTGAAAGACCTGGGGATCGGCCGGGAGCAGGCCAACGAGATCAAGTTTAAGTTTGGATTGGGGCCGTCGGGCCTGCAGCCCAAGGTGATGGCTAGCCTGGGCGCGCCCTTGAAGAAGATGTGCGACGAGATGCACCGGGTGGTCAAGTTTTACCAGGACCGCGGCGCGCAGAAGCGCAAGATTGAGGCCATCATCGTGGGCGGCGGCAGCGCCAGTATGCCGGGATTCCTGGAGTACATGGCGGCGGAAATCAACATCCCGGTGGTGGTGGCCGACCCATGGGCGGGCCTGGAGATGAAGCGTTTGCCGGCCGTGTCCAAATACGACGCGCCGATGTACACCACCTCGATCGGGTTGGCACGGCTGGAGGGCAAGCTGTGATTAACTTGCTGCCGCCGGACCAAAAAGAACAGGTCCGCTACGCCAAGCTCAACCGGTTGGCGCTAGTGTACGTGCGAACGACAGTGGCGGTGGTGTTGGTGCTGGGCGCTATTTTCGGTTACGCCCTGGTGCAGCTGAAGAAACAGACGGACGATGTGACGGCCAAGGTGACCGCCGAAAAGGGCACAATCGCGTCGCTCAACAAGACCTTTACGCCCAAGGCCAAAGACGCCAACGACCGGCTGACGGCTATAAAGTACGTGCTGGCCACGCAAACGCGGTTCTCGGGCGTGGTGGCCGATATCGCCAAGGTGGTGCCGCAGGGCGTGTCGATCGACGCCATGACGCTCACAGGCGACGACAAGGCGCCGGTGCGCATCAATGTGACGGCCCAGAGCTATGCGGCGGCGCTGGCCTTTCGCAACGCCCTCATCACCAGCCCGCGCATCGCCGGCGCCGACCTCGAGACCATCGCCTCGAGCAACGGCACCACCTACCAGACCAGTGTGGTGATCGCATTTAAGCCGGGGCAGGCCAAATGAAACCCAAGCAATTCTTCCTGGTGTTGCTGGGGATTTTCGCGGGCATTGTGCTGCTGGCGGGCGGCGGCTATTATTACGCTCTCAAGCAGCTGAAAGCCAATGCGGTTGAGCTGTCCGACGGGCTGGCCCAGCAGGCCCAAGCCGACAGCGAGTATGATTCGCTGGGCAAGCTGAAGTACCAATATGACCACAATATTGTGCCGATTTTGCCACTGCTCGACGCTGCCCTGCCGCGCGAAAAGAAGCAGACCGAGATTTTGGCGCAGCTGCAAACGATAGCCTCGAATGTCGGACTCCAGATCACGAGCGTGAGTATGCCGAGCCCGTTGGGGCTGCCGACCGAGGTGTCGCAGACCGTGAAATCCGGCACGGTGCTGGCGCTGCCGATCAGTTTCCAGCTATCCGGCAGCTACGACCAGCTCCAGCAATTCACCGCGCGCGTGGAGCGCCTCAACCGTTTTACCAACGTCACCAACCTGGCCATCAGCCGCCCCGACAAAACTAAGCCCATTGTTTATTCCATAGCACTTAACGCCTACATAAAGCCATGAATTTGAATCTAAAACTCGACGGGGATTACAAGAAATACTTGCCCTTGCTGCGGCAGGCCCAGCCTTACATCTTCGGGCTGGTGTTGATCGGGGTGTTTGGGTACACGTTGGTGCAGGTGAATGCGGCGCTGAACGTGAAGGCGGCGCAAACGACGGCGGCGGCCACCACGGCCTCGAAGATTAAATTCGACAAGAGCACGATCGACGCGGTGAAGAAGCCTCGACGTGGTGACCGGCGACGTGCCCACCGGCGACCTCGGCAAGGGCGACCCGTTTAATTAGGTTCGGATTCGGGTGCCGGCGGTTTCTTGGGCGGCTTTTTCGGCGGGTTGGCCTCGGCCCATTCGAGCGGGTGGTGGCGCCAGCGGCCGGGCTTGATCGGGCGCTTGGCCCGTGGCCCTGGTTTCGAGCTCGGTTAGCAGCGCGGCCATTTCGGCTTTGATGGCTTCGGCGCGGGCGAGGTTTTGGGCCAGTCCGGATTGTGGCTGGGGGTCGTTCATATTAACTCTTCTGATCCGGCGGCAACTCTGAAGCTACCACAACCACGCCCTCCGCATACCACATCGTGTCGTCCCAGATCGATAGGAGGGTTCGCTTTTGTCCATACTTATAGTCAATTACTGCATTACCGCCTTTGCGCCTAGCTTTTTCGGCAAGTTTCATTTTTAGTTCGGCTAGGTTTGAGTTCATTCTCTTACTTTCCACACGCTCCCGGCCGAGCGTCTGGCGAACCCTTATTTCGCCTCCCTCGGTAAAGTATATTCCGCCTGAATAATTGCCATGGTTTGACATTATCCGCGCTCAAGAATCATTATCATCTCTTCTCGCTTTCCTCCAAATCCAGGGAATTCCGCAGTTGTGGCCGCCTTAAGTTCCCACCCTTCTTGCGCATACGCGTTAAGAGCTGCCTCGACTTTCTGCGGGTCAAACTTATTCCCAAAAAATCGATCCTTTTGTGTCAGCACTTTATATTGCTTCATTTGAGAGTTCCTGATTATACGCGCGAGTGTAGCAGGTTTTTGCGAATTTTTCGCAAAAAGTGGCGACACGCGTGAGAGATGCGCGCATTGACATCCGGCTTAGGAGAGACCGCTTTCGCTCACGCGCCCGCACCTGCCGGCGGGGTGAGGCCGAGGTGGGAATAGGCTTTGGGGGTGGCGCGGCGGCCGCGGGAGGTGCGCTCGAGCAGGCCGATTTGCATGAGGTAGGGCTCGTAGACGTCCTCGATGGTGGCGGTTTCTTCGGAGGTGAGGGCGGCCAGGGTGGTGAGGCCGACGGGACCGCCGGCGTAATTGATGATGATGGCGGACAGGAGCTGGCGGTCGGCGGTGTCGAGGCCGAGGTCGTCGATTTCGAGGAGATGAAGGGCCGCGCGGGCGTCGCGGCGGGTGATGGTGTCCACGTGTTTGACCTGCGCGTAGTCGCGCACGCGCTTGAGCAGGCGGTTGGCGATGCGGGGGGTGAGGCGGGCGCGGGTGGCGATTTCTTCGGCTGCCTCGCGGTCGAGGGTGACGCCCAGGATGCCGGCCGCGCGCTCGATGATTTCGATCATTTCGGCGGGCGCATAAAATTCCAGCCGGTGGACGTGGCCGAAACGGTCGCGCAGGGGGGCGGAAGGGCCCCGGCGCGGGTGGTGGCGCCAATGATGGTGAAGCGCGGCAGGTCGAGGCGGATGGATTTGGCCGACGGGCCTTTGCCGAGCATGACGTCGAGGCCGAAATCTTCCATGGCCGGGTACATTATTTCCTCGACGGTTTTGGGCAGGCGGTGGATTTCGTCGATGAACAGCACGTCGCCGTCTTGGAGGTTGGTGAGGATGCTGGCGAGGTCGCCCGCGCGCTCGATGGCCGGGCCGGAAGTCACGCGCAGGCCGCTACCGAGCTCGGCCGCGATGACATGGGCCATGGTGGTTTTGCCGAGGCCGGGCGGGCCGTAGAGCAGAACGTGCTCGACCGGCTCGCCGCGGTGTTTGGCGGCCTCGATGGCCAGTCTGGAGGTTCTGCTTGAGCAGCCGCTGGCCGACGTAGGATCCGAAGGAACGGGGTCGCAGGGTCTCGAAGGCCCGCTCCTCGGCCTCGGCTGCGGGGGTTTCGGGGATTTCCGGATTAACGATGCGCTCGATCATAGCACCATTGTATCAGTCTGCAAGTTGACAGCCTCGGAGGGTTGGCTTAATAAAAGATAAGCTGCCGGAACCGCCGGTGGCAAGACACTCGGAAAGGGTGATAGAGATGGGTGTCAATGGTCAACGTACCGTCTGGACGATCGCGATGGCGGCCCAGGAACCCGTGAGAGCACGCGAGCGGCTCACGGCCCTGACCTGTTTCACTTGGACGTTGTTCAGGGAGAGCCAGGGCCACACCCCGCGTCGTCGCTTCGAGGCCATGATCCGCAGGCACCAAGCCACCAACGGGTGCTCGAACTGCGCTCATGATCCCAGCACCTCCATCAGCCACTACATCGCCGACAAACTGGCGGTGCGGGGGCTGGTGCCGGCAGTTGGCGCGGCTGCGTGGTACTCACTGGCTTTCGTGCTGGTGGGTCACCACAAGACGGTTTCGACCCGGTAGTCTCCCTGGGGTCGTTTGGCGCCGGGCGGGGTGGTTGAACGACCTCCTGCCCGGCGCTCCAGCTTTTGACTCATCATGGAGTTACTGTCCCAGATGGAGTACTATAGGCCGCATCAATGCTCGCTAGCAACGCGGAGCTTGACAACCTATGGCTCGTCCAACCCGACGAAAGGAGAGGGCCATGACTGGTCCAGATTGGGATAAGCCTTACACGCCGCCGACTTACATCAAGCCGGGCATCCGGCGGCCGGATGTTTACGCGCCGCAGAACCCTGAGGGCGATCCGGGGAATAATCCGGGAAACGACCGGGCGGATCTGATTGCGTTCTTCGCCGTGTTCTTGGTGGTGTTGCTGGTGCTGATAGGGGCCGGCTGGGCCGCCGGCCTGGCTTTTGTGGCAGCAGTGATGTTCGGAGGGATTGCCGCGCGGCTCGCTGAGTATCTGGTTAGCAAGAGGGACCAGAAATGAGAAAACGGCGGCCGATTTGGTGGAATCTTGTGGCCGGCTCAGCAGCCATCCTGCTGGTATGGCTGCTAATCACGTCCTGGGCTTCACCCTCCAAGGGCGCCCATCCGTCCACCGGTCCCCCGCCGGCAGCGGCTCCGGCCGGGCCGTGCGCAGGGTACTACTCCCAGCAGGTGATTAAGCGCCCGCACTACGATGTATACGATGCGGTCGTCACCGGCGATGAGTTCGGCCCGGAAGTATCGGGCCGGACTGCGCCGGAGATCCTGGGTGTGCTGCAGACGCGGGCGTGCTACAACTCAGCGTTGCTCGTGGACCTCACGAATCACGCGCTGTACGGCATCGAGCCGCATGTGAGCGTAGCGTCGCGGCGCCAGGAAATCGAGTCGCTGAATCAGGGTCCAGGAGCCGCCTGGGACCAGAAGGTCAACGCGCTGATGGCCATTGTCCGCTCGGGCGCCCACATCGAGCCGCGGGACGGGGCCTACCGCAGCTGGTGGTACAAGCCGGGTCCGTTACCCACGGACATCCCGGCGCTGTACACCGGCAATGCGCCGGCACGCCAGTCCGTTTACCTCGTGTACACGAAGAAGGGCAGCGGGACGCGGTATCTGCGGCTGGAATGTGATTTCCAACCCTCCGACCCGCTGTCATAAGCGGGACGAGGTCGCTCGTGGGCGGGGGCTGACACCTCCCGCTCACGAGCCTCAAATTTTTGCAATTATTCCAGAGGGTACCATTTAATGAGAGTCATTGACACCTATCATGGAATTAATGTTTACCATACGATTCAGCGATGGTAAAGATTAGTTTGTCCATGCGTTGGTTGAGGTTGGTGCGGACAGCACGAATTTCATCCCGGACAGCACGGGTTTCGGATTGTGACTCCTGCTTAAACTGTGAGAGGTCAGCTTCGATGGTGTCTAAGCGATGAGAGGTCTTGCCGAGGTTGAAGATCTTACTGGCAAACCATAAGAAGCCACTCATGACGATGGCGACGGTGGTTGCGATGGTGCTGATATTGGTCCAATCGGGAGAGGTCATAAACAGGCTCCTATACAAGTATTCTAGCATAGAAATAGAGTAATGTACGGTTTTTGTTTGGTCAAGGTTAACGCTTTATTTGCCGGCGCCCTTGAGCGCGGCCTTGAGGCGGGCCTGGTCGCCGGTGATTTTATCAGGGATGGCGGCCACGGCGGTGGCGGCTTGGGGCGGGGTGAAGCCGAGGCCGATGAGGGCCTGGTAGGTGGGGTCGGCGACCGGCGCGAGGCCGGCACTCCCCTGCTCGACCCGGCCGCGCAGCTCCATGATGACGCGGTGGGCCGTCTTGGGGCCGACGCCGGTGATGCCTTTGAGCAGATCCGGGTCGCCTGAGGCAATGGCCTGGCGCAGCCGCGGCTCGCCCGCCGCCGAGAGGATTTGCAGCGCCAGCTTGGGGCCCACGCCGGAAATTCCCAGTAGCTGGGCAAATAATTGCCTGGAAGCAAGGCCGGCGAAGCCGTACAGATTGTGCGCGTCTTCGCGGATTTGCTCGTAAACATAATAGGTGCCGACCGCCCCGAGCGTGGCACTCCCCCATTCTTCCGTGGTCACGAACAGTTCGTAGCCGACGCCCCCGGCCTCCACCACGAGGCTGGTTTCGAATTTCTCGGTGATAACGCCGCGCAATGTAGCAATCATGGAGTAATTGTAGCAGCCTGTGCCAGGCCCATTGGTGCCCACGGCTAAATCGAGCTAAAATGAGGTTAATGAATGTCTTAATGATAGCCGGCGAAGTGGCCCCGTACGCGAAAACCGGGGGCCTTGGGGAGGTGATGGCGGCGCTGCCCAAGGCGGTGCGGCGGCTGGGGCATGACGTGCGCGTGTTTATGCCCCGCTACGGCTCGATCGACCGGCAGCTGTACCCGATGGTGCCGATCGGCAAAACGACCAACCTGATCGTGGGGGGCGAGAAGACGCCGATTAGTTTTTCGGCCAGCATCTTGGCGCAAGAGGTGCCGATTTACTTTTTGGAGTCGGCGGTATATTTTCCGCCGGACCAGACGACTATCTACGACCCCACGCGGGGCAATCTGCCGTTTTACGCTTTTAATTTGAGCGTGTTCCGGCTGCTCGAAACGCTCGACTGGGTGCCGGATATCATTCACGTGCACGACTGGCACGCCGGGTTGATTCCCAACATCATCAAGTACCTGCCGGCCAGCTCGCCGTTCGCGGGCATTGCGACGGTGGAGACCATCCATAACAGCTCGTACGTGGCGATAGCCGACCAGTGGGCGATTCCCGAGAGCGAGCGCGACACGGGGACGGGGCTGCCGCCGACCAACCTGGAGAAGGTGAAGTATATTAACTTTTTGAAGCGCGGCATCGTGGGCGCCGACATCGTGACCACGGTGAGCGAGCAGTACGCCAAGGAACTGCTGGTGCCCAAAACCAGCCATGGCCTCAGCGACGTGCTGGTGCCGCGCGCGCGGACGTTTTTCGGGATTCGCAACGGGGTGGATTATTCGTACTGGAACCCGATGTTCGACCCCAACCTGCCGGTAAACTACGACTTTGAGATTATGCACCGCAAATACGACAACAAGCGGGCGCTGCAGCACCGCATGAACCTGCCGATCGACGACAGTGTGCCGGTGCTGGGTATGAATTCGCGGATAACGGAGCAAAAGGGCTTCAGTCTGGTGCTGAAGATTTTTGACCAGCTGATCGCGAAGGGAATCCAGCTGGTGGTGGTGGGCGACTCGAGCTCGGGGTCGTCGTATTCGGCGTTTTTGACCGAGAAGATGAAGCGCTATCCCAGCCAGGTGGGGTACCGGCCCTACGCCGATGAGCTCGGCAGCCTGGTGTATGCCGGGTCGGATATTTTCCTGATGCCGAGCCTGTTTGAGCCGAGCGGGCTGGGGCAGCTGGTGAGTTTGCGCTATGGCACAGTGCCGGTGGTGCGGCGGACCGGGGGCCTGGCCGACACCATCGCCGACTACAACCCGCGCAACCGCACCGGCAACGGGTTTGTATTCGACGAATACACGGGCGCGGCGCTGGCGGAGGCGATCTGGCGGGCGCTGGCGCTGTGGGCCGACAAGGAAAAATGGTGGGACCTGATGCTTCGCAGTATGGCGCTGTCGTACTCGTGGGAGATCCCGGCCAAGAAGTACGTGCGGATTTATAAGGCCGCGATTAAGGAGAAGCAAGGGGTGGCGTGGTCGATCCCGAAGCGGTGGTAGCTTCCTAGAAAGCTACTAGAGAAATGCCCGACAAGACTAAAAAGGCCATTACAATGCGCTTGAATGCAACGTCATCTAGCTTCGAGTGAGCCTTTTGACCGAGCCAAACTGCTAACAGAAATCCTGGCAATACAACAAACGCGAGTGAAGCAATGTGTGCGTTGATGGTACCGTTTAAGGTTAAAAGCGCAAACCTCAGGGTGTTGCCGATCCCAAGCGAACCAATGATTGTTGCCCGGATCACATTCGGCTGGCTGAGCTTGTTATAGATGTAGGTCACATAAAATGGGCTGCCACTGGAAAATAGGCCTGAAAACAACCCGGCAAAGAGTCCGAATATCCAGCCGAATTTTTGGAACTGCTTGACCTTGGCTTTGCCAATAAATTGGTGTGCCACATAAAAAAGAATGAATACGCCCAAGAGCTTGTTTAGGACAACTGGGCTGCCGTATTGCAATACCCAGACTCCTATGAAGATACCGACAATACCGCCCCCGCTCAGCTCCAATACTGTTCGGCGATCCATCTCGTGCCAATGGCGGCGCGTCATGACTATGCTGAAAAGGAGCAGGTAGATTGAAATTAGTCCCACAGCTGCCTGCAGGCCAAGGAGGCGGGTGAGGATGGGTAGAGCAATGAGCGGGGCGGCGAATCCGATGACAGTTTGGACAAAGAAGCCGAGAGACAGGCTTAGAACTAATAACAGGATAGAAAGCGGCGAGAGATCCATAGTTAAGCTGAATTATACGCTTAAGATGCGTGCTGCCCAGAATATACCGGGAGAATTGGCCCGTGAAGCTAGGTTACCGAAATCCGGAGAGTGCCGGATAATTTGAGCTCAATTTTTCGCGAGGTGTCCGGGTTTCGGTATAGGCTGCGGGGGGAGTTTTCTACTCGGAACATTGAAAGGGCGGGTGATTTTTGACAAATCTTTGTATTTATGGTACTATCTTCGTTATCCCACCGGGATTCGCCCGGTGGCCGTACCCACCAGGAGGTCCAGAAATGGACGCCATACAAGTAGCTCGGATGCTGTTTGACCGACAAGTCGGCTCTAGCATCACCTTGCCACACGCCGAATTTTTTTCACTGGCGTTCGATAGGGGCGACCCCAAGTTCCCTGCCCGCCTAGCCAGTCTGATTGCCGAAATGTCCTACCAGGGCAAGGCCATCTACGCTGTCGTGGTTACGACGTACACCGAAGGTGACTACTATTCCGCTACGGCGGAGGCAGTCGCCAAGGTGACGTCGAACGAGGCGCTTGATGCGTGGCTCGAATACGCCGACGCTAGCTACGAGAACGATGGTTTTGACTACGGCTGGTACATGGCGTACTACGCCGCACCGTCTGACCTGCTCTAACCGGCTCGCGTAGCCGGACATTGCACGTAGCTCGACCTGGAGCTTGACCGCAAGACCTTGTCGCATGACCGTGAAAGACGGGCCGTTTGGGCACGAGCACGACATTTGGCAAAACTGCACCACCTGGAATACCCGGCGCCCTCGCTCTACGAGGGGACAACGCCGGGATTTTTCTTTGTGGGCGTCTGGCGGGGTTACCGAAATCCGGAGAGTGCCGGATAATTTGAGCTCAATTTTGCGGGAGGTGTCCGGGTTTCGGTATGGGTATACGAAGGGGGTATTCGGCAAGTAACATTAATCGAGCGCACAGACGGGCTGAGCTTATTTTGGTAAACTTGACCAGGTAACGGGTACTGTCGTGTTCTGGGCAACTTTACTGCATTATTACCAGCCATATAAGCAAAAACGCGAGATAATCGATGCGATTGTGGCGCAGTGCTACCGGCCGGTGGCTGAGGGGATTTTGGCTGAGCCGGGCGCAGCGGTAACGATAAATTTTACGGGGGTGCTGCTCGACCAGCTGGCGGAATACGGGTACGGCGAGGTGATCGACATGTACGCGGAGGCGGCACGGCTGGGCCGGGTGGAATTTGTGGGCTCGAGCAAGTACCACACTACATTGGCGCTGATGGAGCCGGCGGAGGCGCTGCGGCAGTTGGAGCTCGATGACGAGGCGGGGCGGCGGCATTTTGGGAACGCGTACGAGCGGCAGGGGATTTTTTTGCCGGAGATGGCCTGGCACCCGAAGCTGGCGCCGGTGCTGGAGGCGGCCGGGTTTGAGTGGGTGATGCTGGATGAACTGGCCTGCAATGGCAAAATCGGCGCGGTGGATTATGCGTTGCGGTACAAGGTGGAGGGTACGTCGCTGGGGGTGCTGTTTCGGGAGCACCGGCTGAGCGCGACCATTATGAGCGCCGGGCCGCGCGACACGGGTGAGCTGAAGAAGGCGGCGGGGACCGCATTGCACGAGCGGCGGATGATCGTGACGGCCATGGACGGCGAGACGTTCGGGCACCACCGGGTGGGCCACGAGCAGCTGCTGTTTGGGATGTTCCGCGACCCGGAGATTAATCTGGTGCGGGCGAGCGATCTGCTAACGGAATTTGCCGATGCGCCGGTGGTGACCGTGCCGACGGTGGCGTGCACCTGGGCTTCTAGCGAGTATGACATTGAGCGCGGCACGCAATTTATTTCGTGGGACGACCCCGACAATGAAATCCACCGGCTGCAATGGGAGCTGATGAATTTGGTGACGAATGCGGTGCATGAGGCCGACCACAAGGCGCCCGGCTATGAGGTGGCCCGAGCTAAGCTCGATCCGGCGCTGGCCAGCGACCAATTTTTTTGGGCGACGGCCAAGCCGTGGTGGATGGTCGAGCAGATTGAATTTGGGGCCTACATGCTGCTCGACACGCTGGAGCATATGCCGGGAGTGGGCCCCGACGTAGTGCAACGGGGGCTCGACCTGTACCGGCAGATAATGTGGCTCGCCTACGAGTGGCAGCGCGGCGGCAAGGTGGACGAAATTGTGAGCTCGGGCCGGGATGACGTGGTGCGTATTCCGCTGCGTGAATGGACGCTGGAGAGCGGCGGGCGGGAGAACGTGGTTTGGCATGCGTATATGGACCTGATGCGCGGCGAGGAGAAGGCCGCCGTGAAGCGCGGGGATTATGAGGCGGCAATTTTATGGCGCGACGCGGTGTACAAGCTCGAGCACAAGCTAGATATTTACGACGCCTGGTACGCCACTGACATGCTGAAGGCCAAGCTGCCGAACCGGCGGGTGCAGGAAACTATCGATGAATATAAGGCGCAATACGACCACATCCGCGGCGGGCAGGTGGAGCAGCGGTCGAATTAGTTTTTACTTGTAAAGAGTGGTCTACGGGTTTGGAAATATTCGGTTGCCCATCGCGCAGGGGTGTTCTACTATATGGAATTTGCTACCATTTTTGAGCGTAAAATTTCGCGATAATTCCTTATACTGGAACACCTCTATAGAGGGGATGTTTCGAAATATCAGCGGCGGACATGGGTAATTTGAAGTTATAAGTATGTCTCAAGGACACGTTCTACGGAATAGCATATAGTTAAGTTAGACAAGCAAAGGACCCTCATGACCGACCCGACCGTCGCCTACTTTTCGGCTGAGTATGCCATAGCCGACGACATGCCGATCTACGCCGGGGGCTTAGGGGTACTGGCGGCGGATACGGTACTGGAGGCCGGCGCGCAAAACCGGGAGTTTTATGCACTGGGGCTGGTGTACCACCTGGCGTTTACGGGGTCGGATCCGGACCAGCGCACCATGAACGAGCGGCTGGTGGGCAATGGGTTCGAGGTGGCGAAGGATGCTTCAGGAAAGCCAATCAACGCCACTGTGCACGTGGCGGACCGCACGGTTATTTTGCAATGCTGGGTGAAAAAGTGGGGCCGCACGCGGCTGCTGCTGCTAGACACCAACTTGGACCAGAACGACCCGCGCGACCGGGCGATTTGCGACCGGCTGTACGCCAGCGACCCCAACCTGCAGCTGGCCCAGGAGATTTGCCTCGGGTTCGGCGGGGTAGCAATGATGGAGGAGTTGGGGCTGGAGCCCGACGTCTACCACCTCAACGAGGGCCACACGGCCATGGCCGGCCTGGCGGTGGCACTGCGGGCGCTGGAGACCAGCCCCGGCATCCTGAACCTGGATATGGCGGTGGCGAAAGTCAGGCGCCGGCTGGTGGGCACCAAGCACACGATACTGGCCGGCGCCGGCATTTTGCTCGACTGGGGCAGCATGACACGCCAGCTCGGGCCGATGCTGACGGCGCACGGAGCATCGGTCGACGAGCTGCGCGGAATGGCCGGGCTGCCCAACGGGGATTATTCCGATACCCGGCTGATGATCGAGCTGACCCACCTGGCCAGCGGCGTGTCGAAAATCCATGTGGCCGAAGAACTGGAGGCGCACTCCAACAGCCGGCTGATCCCGATTACCAACGGCGTGTACCGGGGGCGGTGGGTGGCCGAAAACTGGGGCGACCAGCCGCTGGAATTGGGTGATGCCGAGATTTGGGCGAAGCACAGCCAAAATCGCCGTAACCTGTTCGGCATGATCAAAACCCAAACCGGTGACCAGCTCGACCCGGACCGGCTGACGGTGGTGTGGTCGCGGCGGATGGCGGCCTACAAGCGGCCGGAACTTTTGGCGAGCGACCTGGGGCGGCTCGAGGCCCTGGTGCGCCACCAGACGCACCCCGTGCAGTTCGTGGTGGCGGGGCGGGCCAACCCGTCCGACGCGGTGGGCACCGAGCTGATGAACCGGGTGATTGCGGCGTCGAAGCGGCCGGCGCTGGCCAAGCATTTTGCCTACCTGCCGCGCTACAACCCGGCGACGGCCAAGCTGCTGGTGCGCGGTGCCGACCTGTGGCTCAACACGCCGATTCGCGGCTACGAGGCGTGCGGAACCAGTGGCATGAAGGCCAGCCTCAACGGCGCGCTGCAGTTTTCGACCTCGGACGGCTGGCTCGACGAGGTGAAGCTGGCCGAGATCGGGTGGCGGCTGCCCGTGGAACGCGCGGCGGCGGAACTATACGAGCGGCTGGAAGACGACATTGCGCCCATGTTTTACGAGCGCGGCGCCGACGGACTGCCACGGGAGTGGATCAAGCTGATGCGGGCAAACATGAAGCTGGTGGCGGACCAATTTACCGCGACCCGGATGCTTTCGGAATATTACTCTAAATTGTACGCGCCTCAAGCTTCGTTTGATTAGCGTGGGTTATGGCGATGGCCAACCCATCGGCGGCGTCGTCGGGCTTGGGGAGGT
This sequence comes from uncultured bacterium, assembly GCA_963740635.1. Lineage (GTDB taxonomy): Bacteria > Patescibacteriota > Saccharimonadia > UBA4664 > UBA4664 > UBA5169. Next base: position 102,959 of record CAVUEQ010000003.1, read on the forward strand.
GTGGTAATTTTAGCAACGTCTTGACCATGGCCTGAATTTGGGGCTTTTTGGCGCCGCCAAATCCGGTGGTGGCTTGTTTGATTTGCATGGGGGTGTACTCGGCCGGTATGAGGCCGGCCTCGGCCAGGGTCAACAGGATAACACCTCTGGCCTGGCCGACGCTGATGGCGGTTGTGACATTGGTGGCGAAGAACAGCTGCTCGACGGCCGCCTGATCGGGAGCGGTTTCGGCGATTACCTGCGCGAGCTCGGTGTGCAGCGTGACCAGGCGCTCGGGCATGGGCGCGCCGGCCGGGGTGGTGATGACGCCCGCATCCACGAAGGTGAGACGGCCGCCGGCCACTTCGATGATGCCAAAGCCGGTGGTGGCGGTGCCGGGGTCTACGCCGATGATCCTCATGTAACTGATCATACTACTAACGGTAATTAGGTTGGCGGGTGGTCCTACCGTGTCTGGGAATATTGTTTGGGCGCAACTAGGTATTCCAATCACCTAGTGAGTGATTGGAATACCTAGTTTTGGACGTTTGATGTGGCTTGGTTTAGCGGTTGCGGGCGCGGGCGAAGTGCAGGCGAACAGCCAAGCCAGTGAGGGCAGCAATGACTGCAGCCATTAGAAGCAGGATCAAATTCGAGACTACACCCACGGCGGGGAGGGTACTGGACCCCAGGACCGTGCCGGTGGCGCTAGCAGGCGGGGTGGTGGAGGCGCCGAGGACCGAACCGGCCGGGGTGGGGCTGGGTGTGGGAGTCACGCTCGGACTGGGCGATGGGCTGGGGCTGGGAGACCGCGACTGCAAGTTGATGTCGTCGCCCTGGCCGGGCAGGAGGCCGGCGTAGACGCTGAGCGGGAATTGGCCGCCGGCGAGGGCGGTGACGGCCGGGGTGGTGTCGAACACGTCGCCGGCAGCGGGCGCCTGGTACGGGAAGCTGCCGTCGGCGGATTGGGCGGCGCGGATGTAGGCCTGGGCGTTGGTGCCGGCGGGCGCGTTGGCTTGGCCGAGCGCGTCGAAGGCCATCACGACCCAACTGGTACTGGAGACGTCGGAGACCGGGCCGCCCCAGGCGGGAGGCGTGAGCGGGTCGTACGGGAAGCCGCCGTCGGCGTTTTGGGTGCCGAGCAGGTAGCTGGTGGCGTTGGTGAGGGCGGTGGTGACAGCGGTGCTGGCGAGGCCGGCGTTTTGCAGGGCCTTAAGCGCCATGATGGCCGCGGCGGTGTCGTTGGTGTCGGAGCCGGTGGCCGGGTCGGTGGTGTAGCTGAAGCCGCCGTCGGCGTGCTGAGCAGCCAGCACGAAAGCCAGCGCGTCGGTGAGCACGGTGTCGGACAGGCTGTCGCGGGCGGCGCTCAAAGCTATGAGGCCGAAGAGGTCATCGTTGACGGCGGTGGCGCTGCCGATCTGGCCGGAGGCGGCGAAGGTCTTGAGGTGCGCCACATAGTCGGTTCCGCCGAAATTGTACGGATTCTGGCCGTCGGCCGTGATGGCGATGATACTGCGCTCCCAGTCGGTGGCGGCGGCTGCGGCGCCGGGCGCGTTGGCGGCCAGGTGCGCGCGCAGGCTGGTGCCGCCGCTGGTGTGGACGGTGCTGAGGTCGAAGCCGGCGGCGCTCAAAGCCACAGCCGACCAGCCGGTCTCGGAGGCTGAGGCCCCGATGTGGCCGTCGGCGGCCTGCTGGGTTTGCAAATAGGCCGCACCGTTGGCGACCGGCGTTTGGTTATCGGCGCTAATCGCAAAGGCATTTTCGGCAGGGGCTAAAGCCAAAGCAAGGACGGGAACGATCACCGAGATTTTTGATAGTGTTTTCAAGAACGTTCTCCTGATTATTGATGCTTCCATGTGACAATCGATCCGTCGATGGGCTGCATTGACCCTGCGTAGGTACAGCCATAAATATTCCCATTAGGGGGACTACCGTTTTTTACACCGTATTCCCACCCTGAGACACCGTTTATTTCCTCCACAAAGAGGCTTTTTAAGGAAGCGTACTTGTCGGTGATAGTGACAGAGCTAATCTCGCCTTCTCGCTTGGCTTCTTCGAGTACCGTGCAGGCATTTGCTCCTGATAGGAGTTCAACCAAATACGACGAGCTCGCCTGGCCAATGGTCACGATCAATGTGACACGAGGCGATGGCGTGGGTGTGGCTGGATTTACAACACGTGTCTGGGTCCGCGTTTGGGCGGGTGTGGGCGCGGTGGAGGCACCGGCAACCGCCGGCAAGGCTGTGGGCGCTGGTGAAGGCGACGGATTATCTGACGCTTCCGGCGTGGCCAACGGTGAGGGGTTCGAATCTGGAGTGACTGCTGTGTGTGTAGGCAAGAGCGTGAGCGGGTGGTGCGGCGAGCGGGCCAGGGCCGCGGCCCCGCCGAGCCCAGCCACGGCCACAACCGCTAGCAGCAGTCGGGCCGGCTTCACTTTTAATCGCCTGAACATAAAATCCCCCACATCCATGCGGAGTTGAGGGTTCCAGAAAGCGAAAAAGCTTCCCGGAAGAGAAGCCATAGCGGCGAACTCTTTCCTTTAATCCGAAGGATAAGCGTTTGCCATGAGGGTGCGGTCCGGCTTTACGGTAGCGGTACTGCTCTGAATTTCACAGATGCTCGCCTCATGGCGGTTTGCGTTGTTAAACCGATCAACTCACTCGGTCGGTATGTCTGATAGTATGGCCCGCTTGCTGCGCTGTCAAGGACAGCTAGTCCAGTTTTTCGAGGATGTCGGGTGGGATGTCGAAATTGGCGAACGTTCCGGTGACGTCGTCGAGGTCGTCGAGGGCGTCCATGAGGCGCATGAGCTTGCGGGCGGCGTCCGGGTCAGTGATGGCGACGGGGGTGTTGGGCTCGAACGACAGCTCGGCCTTTTCGATCTGGTGGCTTTTGGCGGCGAGGGCACGGCGAACGTGGTCGAGGTCGGTGGGGACGGTGTAAACAATGAGGCTCCCCTCCTCCGCCTCGGCGGATCTTCGACCTTCTTCGACGTCCTCGGCGCCGGCTTCGATGGCGTCCATGGTGGCGGCTTCGAGGTCCTTGGCCTCGACGACGATGACGCCGCGCTGGGTAAACTGGTAGCTCACGCTGCCCGGCGTGCCGAGGCTGCCGCCGTGCTTGGTGAAGGCGCTGCGGACTTCGGGAGCGGTGCGGTTGCGGTTGTCGGTGGCGGTTTCCACGATGATGGCGGCGCCGCCGGGGCCGTAGCCCTCGTAGGTGATTTCTTCGAAGGTGCCGCCGCCATCCTGGCCTGCGCCGCGCTTGATGGCGCGCTCGATGTTGGCGTTGGGCACGCCGGATTTGCGCGCCAAGTCGACGGCCAGGCGGAGTTTGAAGTTGGTTTCCGGATCGCCACCGGCGCGAGCAGCCACGGAAATGAGGTTGGCGAACTTGGTGAAGCTGGCGCCGCGACGGGCGTCTTTGATGCCTTTTTGGTGCTTAATGGAAGCCCATTTGGAGTGTCCGGACATGATGGTTTCTCGCGCGTTAATCTGTCAGGCGGCCTCATTATACCAAAGGAATACTGTGACCGCCCCTAACTATCACCCGACTTGTGTTTGTCGAGAACCGCCTGCATGTATCTATTAACCTCTTGTACTGCGTCGTCGTCGAGGTCTGGAACCCCAAAGCCCGCTTCCTCGGCCTGGGCCATACCCTGTCGCAGCAATTCGACGGCTACTGTGTTGGCGTCGCAGGGAGCGTTGGTGTTGGTTTGAGCGAATTCAGTTCCGCTCTGAGTGCCTGGATTTCCGCTTGATTTTTGTCAGACTGCTCGCGATAGGTTTGGTTGTTGAAGTGTAGCTGGTCAACTACCATCGCACAGACTGCTACGACAATGCCCACCAGAGTGACAAGCGCAACAAACACAACAGCATAGACAAGCGTCTCGATGTTAGCAAAACGCCTTTCGTTGCGTTGCTGGGCAGTTGGAGTGAGGCTGTCAGCGGGGATTGGGACTAGGCCTTCCCCGCTCGCCTCCTCGATCACCTCCTCAGTGTTTGGCATCAGGTATATATTCCTCTAATAACCCATTTTTCGGGTGTTTTCTCTACCTGCAGGCTCTTTCCAAGATATTGAAATAGGTCTATTCCGCCGAACGCTACGCCTCGAGAGAACTTGACGCCGGGTCCAAATTCTACTCCGCCGATCTGAATGCGCCGAATCGGCTCCAATGCACCATCTGTGCCGAGCTTAAAAACCTCCCAAAAAGTGGCGCGCTCCATAATATTTTCAGTATATCTTAGTCGAGGCATATTTGTTTCCTCATCTTAGCGAACAATTCCCGAACAAGCAAGCTCGAGAGTTTTAGCCTCGGACCGGTTCGAGGAGGTGGGAGCTGGCTTTTTCGGTGCGGCCGCGGCGGGAGTTGGCGGTTTTGACGGAAATGGTGCCGGCCAGGACAATGGCGTACATGGCGAGCATTACGGGCATGGTGATGTGGTCGGTGCGGCCGGCCCAAGGGAGGGCGGCGAATTGGTCGATGACGGCGGTGATGAAGCCAAGGACCAGCATGGCCGGCCAGGCGATCCAGCCCGCAAAGGCCGGGATGAGCATGCCGGCCATGCCCGCGGCGAAACTGACGGCCATGGCCAGCGGCACCATTGGCAGCACGACCAGGTTAGACAGCGGCGACACGATGGAGAGCTGGCCGAAGATGTAGAGAATGAGCGGCAGGGTAAGAACTTGGGCGGTGGTGGATTCGATGAACAGCCGGATAATGACGGATTTGGGATGGTGCAGGCGGGCTTCGATGGCGGGCGCGAGCACCAGGATGCCGAAGAAGGCCAAGAATGACAGCAGCCACCCGAGATCGGTGAGGTAGGCCGGGCCGAAGGCGGCGGTGGCACCGGCGGCGATGAGGATGAGGGTGAGCGGGTTGAAGCGCAGGCCGTAGAAACTAGCGAGCAGGCTGAGGACGCTCACAAGGCTGGCGCGGACGATGGAGGCGGAGGCGCCGGTGACAATCAGGAACCCGGCGATGAGCCACAGGCTGGTAACCAGCGCCACCCCGCGGCCGGCGCGCTTAAGGGCGCGATCGACGGCGGCGATGATGATGGTGAGGTTGTAGCCGGATACCGCCACGAGATGGCTGAGGCCCACGAGGGCGAGCTCGGTCTGCATGGGTTTGGGGATGAGCGCGCGGATGCCTACGAGCAGGCCGAGGCCGAAGCTGGCCAGGGGCTCGGGCAGGGCGGTGCGCACGCCGGTGAAGAAGCGCTGGCGGAATTGTTCGAGGGGGTCCTGGGCGGTGGAGAGAGTTTCGATTTTGGGGAAGCTGAGCTCGGCAACGGCATTGCCGAAGCCGGGTTTGACTTTGCCGGTGGCCCGCACGCGGTAGCCGCGCTGGAGGTGGACCGGGTAGCTATGGACGCTGAGGGTGCCGGGGATGCGGCCGCCGGCATTGAGGCCGCCGAGTTTGAAGTCGACCTGGCCCGTTGTTGGATTTACAGCGGGGTCGTCGGCGACCGTGCCGGTGACAGTGACCGCTTGGCCGATGAGGGCCGTGAGCTGGGCGCGGTCACCGGCCCAGGCCGTAGCGCGCCACAGGCCGAGCGACAGCGCCGCGAGCATGAGGCAGCCCAGCAGCAGGCGGCTGCGGCGCGCGAACAGGCCGGCGGCCAGAGCGACGGCCAGCGCTTCGGGCCCGGCCTGTATCCCCGCGCGCCCGAGCGCCACCCCGGCGATCAGGGCGCCAAAAACCAAACTGATCTGGGTGGTGCGTTTCACTCGGCGATTATGGCCTTACTAAGGGCCAATCGCAAGCACAAGCGGCGAGGCGCGAACATTAGAATAAGTTTATCTGAGTAGCGGGAATATGGCGTCCGCGCCGCCCGTAAGCTCGCCGTGAACAACAGAGTTAGTAATTAAGTAGTCGTGGTTTCGGTAATCGTAAGTATTTTGGCCAATGTTGGTGGCTACCCCGCCGGCTTCGCTGACCAACAGTGAGCCAGGAGCAAAATCCCAATCCGCGCCATAGGGTTCAAGCCCGATGCGGCCCTCGAGCTTCCCGGAAGCAATCATGGCAAATTCAAAGCCGCAGTTAAGAGTAGCGATGATGTTGGCTTGCCCTCTGACCTGGAGGTATTTCGCGTTGTTCTGCGGCTTATCGAGCTTGGTCTCAAAAGAAATCATACCGTGTTTCAGCCCGCGTTCGCTAACGGAAATTCTTTTTCCGTTACAGAATGCGCCGCCGCCCCGGGTAGCCCAATACGTGTCATCGCGGACAAAGTCGTGAATAACTGACAGCACTACCTGGCCATTTTCAATGAGCGCGACCATCGTTGTGCAGAAGGGCAGGCCCCGGGTGAAATGTGAGGTCCCGTCGATTGGGTCAACCAACCAGGTGGTTTCGGCCTGAGCCTGAACGCCAAACTCTTCGCCCCTGAAGCCAATGTCTGCGGAAAACTTGCCGAGCTCCACTGACTAGAAATCGCTCGGTCCGGTGATCAAGCTCCGTAACAACGCCACCGACACCGAATCCGTCGCCCTTACTTTTTGACTCTACTTTGCCAAAATGCAGCTTTAATTCTTGCCCCGCTGTGACGACTGCGGCCCGGGTGATTTTGAGGGCTTGATCTAGATCTTTGTCAGTCATTATTTCCCGGTGGGGCGGGCGTAGCCGATGAAGAACAGGCCGCAGATGGCGATAGTGTAGAGGATGGCCGCGAGAATTAGGTAAAGCATGAGGGCATTATACAGGGTCAGGGGGTGGGTTTACCCGAATAAGGCGAAAGCATGGTATCCGCAGACGATCACGGCCGGGATCACGTAGCCATTGCGCTCATTGTAGCAAAGTATTAGTAGTGGTATCGACAAGCGATTACGCGGACGTCGTCATCATCAACGAAGTAGACTAAACGATGCTCATCCGTAATTCTGCGTGACCAGGCGCCTGAAAGCTCGTGCCGCAGCGGTTCCGGCTTGCCGATACCGGCGAAAGGGTCGCGCTGGCAATCTTTCAGGAGCTGGTTGATTTTCTTTAAGACTTGCTTGTCGTGAGATTGCCAATAGAGGTAATCTTCCCACCCTTCAGCGGTGAAGCTCATGGTTTTGCTCATGATTGCTGGAGATCGTGCTTTTCTACTTTACCCGCGCGCGCGCTTTTCAGTGACCGCCGCAACCGCTCCGCGTTGGCTGGGCCGCGCAGCAAGTAGTCGGTTTCAGCATAAGAGTTGTAGGTCGCCAGCGGAAGCACCACGACGGAGACGTTATCGGAGCGGGTCACGACCAGGGGCTCTTGGTCTTGGTCGACCTCGTCAACGTACCGCTTGAGGTCTTTGCGGAAATCAGATGTGGATGCGATTTTCATAGTACGGTATATTGTACTTTTTTGAGTACAATACTGTCAAGACCGCATTAATAATTCCATGGAGGGCCCAGTGGGACTCGAACCCACGACACGCTGCTTAAAAGGCAGCTGCTCTAACCAACTGAGCTATGGGCCCACGCGAGATGGACCGGTATATTCTAGCGTTTGCGGCGCTTTCCGTCTATACCGCCCTCCTGATCAATGCTGAGAATGCGGTCAACAGTGGAGTTGAGTTTGCGGTTGAACTCGGCCTGTTCGTCGAGCTGCCGCTTTTGGCGCCGGAGCTCGGCTTGTTGCTTGCGGATATAGGCTGTAACTGCGATTGTGGCGGCCACCAAAATCACGATGAAGGTGACTTCACCCTCTTCGAGAGGCAGGTCAACGATGGCTAGCGGGATAATCATGCACTAATTGTACGCCTGATCTAGTGGCTTTTGTGCTCGCCGCGCATGAATCCGAAGACCAGAGCTGCCACGGGGAGCAGGCCGAGCAGCCAAAGGTAGTATTGCTGGAGGTTTTGAGCTAGAAATGAATCGTTGTCAATGGCGGACATTTGGCTGACGGGCAGCAGGCGCAGGGCGCTGGCCACGATGAGGGCGCCGGTAAACAGGCCCACGATGAGGTTGGCGATGAAAGCGCCTTTATCATGGGATTTTTTGTGGGCGATGCCGACCACGCCGAAGATTACGATGGGCAGGCCGAAGAGCAGCCAGCTCACCTGGTCGGGGCCGAGCATTTTGAGGCTGGGAGCGACGATGCCGGCCAGTTGCTGGGCCAGCACAATGCCCACATATACGCTGAGGATGAGGATGCGCAGGCGCTGCTTGCCGGCGATGAGGCCGTACAGCATTACGAGCACCATGACGGCGATGATGATCGTGTTGACGTTGAGGGCGGGTAGTTGCATTTTTGCGCTTATGCTTAGGTTCCAGTATAGCATTCGCGCCGGAGGAGGATTAAATGATCAAAATTTCGCGATTCGGAAAAATGTCGGCATTTCTAATATGTAACAAATTAGATATTTGCTTGCGCGAACGTAATTTTAATTTTAACGCTTGAAGAAGCCCTTTTTGGCGTGGCCGGATTCGGAGGCGAATTGCTCAAGTAGCTCGCGCTGTTTGGCGGAGAGCTTGGTGGGGATGTCGACCTCGACCGTTACAAGGTGGTCGCCGCGGCTGCGGCCGCCCAGGCCCGGGACGCCGCGGCCGGAGAGCTTGAAGACCTTGCCGCTTTGGGTGCCGGCCGGGATTTTGAGAGTGACGGGGCCGTCGACGGTTTCGATTTTGACCTCGGTGCCGAGCGCGGCGTCGACCATGGGGATGGTGGCCTCACTGAGGATATCGCGGCCGTCACGTTCGAAGCGGCGGTCGGCGCGCACGCGGATTTGGACGTACAGGTCGCCCTTGGGGCCGCCGCCTTTGGGCGCCGCGCCCTGGCCGGACAGGCGCATGGTGGCGCCGTCGTCGACGCCGGCCGGGATTTTGATGTCCAGGGATTTGGCCCGGCGGAGCACGCCGGCGCCGCGGCAGACGGTGCACGGCTGCTCGGGGATCTGCCCGCGGCCGGAGCAATTGGAGCAGACGCTGGTTTGCTGCATGGCGCCCAGGATGGTCTGCTGCACGCGGGTGACTTGGCCGCGGCCGTTGCAGGTGGGGCAGGTTTTGAGCTTGGTGCCGGGTTCGGCGCCGTTGCCGTGGCAATGTTCGCAGGCGTCGTCGAGGGTGACCGAAATTTTCTTGCCGGTGCCAAATACGGCCTCGGCAAACTCGATGGTGACGCTGACCTCCAGATCGCGGCCACGGGCCGGGCCGCGAGAACCGCCACCGCCGGCGCCGCCCATGAATTGGTTGAGGATGTCCGAGAAATCGAAGCCGGCGCCGCCGCCAAAGTCGAAGCCGCCGAAGCCCTGGGCGCCACCCGCGCCGCCGCCCGCTCCCCCGCCGCCAAACGGGTTGCCCTGGGCACCAGCGTGGCCAAATTGGTCGTAGCCCGCGCGCTTTTGGTCATCTTTGAGCGTTTCGTAGGCCTCGCCCAGCTCTTTGAATTTGGCGTCGTCCCCGCCGTGCTTGTCGGGGTGGTGCTCCATGGCGAGCTTGCGGTAGGCACGCTTAATTTCGTCGGCCGAGGCCGACTTGCTTACCCCTAATACTTCGTAATAATCACGCTTCGTCGCCATCGCCAGTCTCTTGCTTCTCGCCCTCGGTCCCCGCTGCCTCGGCTTTGTCGAAAATCTTAATCAATTGCCCGTCGGTGTAGGTCTGCCACTCACCGGCCTGGCGGGCGAGGCCCCAGGTGAGCGAATCTTTGCTGGCCAGAATTTTGACCCGAGCTCCCCGGCTCTTCACCACCTCGACGGCTGGTGTGAGGTCGGCGTCGGAGCTCCAAATCACCAGGGTTTTGTCGTGCTCGGAGTCCACAACCAAGTCGACGGCCAGGCGCACGTCCACGCCCTTTTCGCGGAACACCGCCTCCTGATGGCCGCAGTTTTTGCAGACAATGCCATCGCGGGCCCGCAGCCGCCCAGCTTTGACGATCTCAATCCCCTCCTCGATCAGATGGTTGGTCCACAGCGCGGTCCAGGCAATCATGTCTTGCGAACGCTTTTCCATGTCCTCGTCGGTTTTGACCACCTGCAGGGTGGTGGTGTAGTACTTAATTTTGACGTCTTTGGCGCGGATGAGTTGCTGGATGAGCTCCACCACGTTGACCTTGAGCAGGTCCTCGCGCGACTTGAGCCGGCCCGAGCGGCGCAATACGTCCATGAGTTGGTGAACGACGTTTTCGCCGTCTAGGTAAACGATCATACTGGCTCCACCTTACATGCGCCCGCCGCGAAACAAAAGCCCCGCGAGGCTGGACTCCAAGCGGGGTGACTTGAGTCCAGATTAATGCTGTTGGCACTAGAAGTCAATGTCACCGGCCGAGCTCCGTGGGCCGTGGTTCCAGCCGGCGCTCCAGGCGCTTAACGTCTTCGGCCTTGGGCAAATGCTCGGGCCGGATGCCGCGCTCGCCCAGCGCCCGGCGGACGGCTTGGTTGTTACTGACGTGCTCGCCCTTAATGGGCTGCTTGCCGGTGAGGTCTTTTTCGAGCGTGTTGACGGTGGTCATTTCGGCGGCGAGGTCTTTGGCCTTGAGCGTAATGGTGGGGACGTAATCGGCCAGCGGCTGTGTGGCCTTGATGCCAAGCCGGTGCTTCATGCTGGCGGTATTGTGCCCGCCAAATAGCGCCTGGTCGCCGGCGCCGCGGATTTCGGCAATGCCGGGCTGGTCGACCCCACGGTCCACGACCACGCCGGAGAAGCGCTTTTCGGTCTCGCGGAGTTTATTGCGGGCTTCGAGACGTTCCGTATCACGCTTGTGCTTTTCGGCCAACTCCTGGCGGCGGGTCTGCGAGGCGAAGTAAGTCTGCGCGAGGGCGATGGCCCGCTTGCGCGGATCGCCGTTTTGGGCAATGAGGTAGCAGGCGTAGCGGGTGAGAGCGATGTCGTCGATCTCAAATTGAGCGCCTTTGCCGCGACTGGTCATCTTCCTGGCGCCGGGAAATTGATCGGCGACATTATGGCCGGACTCTGCGCACGCGGCTTTGGCTTTGTCGATGATTTTGACGAAGTTTTCCCACTTGCTGTATCCGAGCAGCGGCATTAGCTCGCGGGCCGACCAAAATTCGGCCCCGTTTTTGGTGTGCTTGATGGCTTCAAAACTGGCTTGTGTGGCTTCGATTTTCTGGTCCAATGTGATTCCCCCTACGCGTTATTCTGCCCTTAGTGTAGCACGTTTTGAGGCTAAAAGCGAACTAAAACCGATCATTTCCATAACCCTTGTTCGCGTAAGAAGATGCGACTACACAGAGAATCCTGCTCGGCGGCAGCGAGGAGGATTTTGGGGTCGTCAGCCATTTTGAAGGCGGAATACTGGGTGATGGAAGGGTCGGATTGCGGGACTTTGGGATTGCCCTTTACGAGCCGGACCTCGTACTCCATAAGGTGCAGGCGATAGCCGGGCCGCTCACCGCGGTCATCGCCGACGTAGCGGACGATTTCGACATCCACACCGAGCTTGGCTTGGCCGCCGCGGACCACGGCTGCTTCTGGGCTTTCGCCTGGCTTGGCCGCCAGCGAGGGCAAACCCCAGATGCCGGGCAGGCTGATGGTGTCATCGGGTCGCTTAACGGCCGAGAACCGGCCGGCGTCGTCCCGCCACCAGAAGGCGACGGTGGTGACGGTGGGCAGCGAGTCCTGGGCGGCGGTCATTTATTTCTGGTCGTCGGGGCCGCCCTCGCCGACCACTTCGCCTTCGACGGGGCCGGATTCGCCGCCGTCGGTTTTGCCCTCGTCTTCGGTGGCTTCGACCTCTTCGGGGGCGCCTTCGGTGCCGGGCTGGCCTTCCTCGCTGGGGCCGCCGGCCGCGTACATGGCCGCGCCGACTTTTTGCATTTTCTCGCTCAGGTCGCTGCCCTGCTGCTCGAGGGCGTCCTTGCCGGCGTCGTCTTTCCCTAGCAGTTCCTTGCTGGCCTCTACGGCCTCTTCGACGGCCTTCTTGTCGGCTTCGGGGGCTTTGTCGCCGGCGTCTTTGAGGGTCTTCTCGGCGGTGTAAACCAGGCTGTCGAGATGGTTGCGGGCCTCGATGAGCGATTTGCGGGCCTTGTCGGCGTCGGCGTTGGCCTCGGCCTCTTGTTGCATGCGTTTCACCTCGTCTTCGCTAAGGTTGCCGGAGTTTTGGATGGTGATGTGCTGCTCTTTGCCGGTGCCCTTGTCGGCGGCCTTCACATTAACGATGCCGTTGGCGTCGATGTTAAACGTGACCTCGATCTGCGGGATGCCGCGGGGTGCGGGCGGGATGCCGTCGAGAACGAAGCGGCCGAGGGATTTGTTGTCGGTGGCAAATTCGCGCTCGCCCTGGAGGACGTTGATTTCCACCTGGGTCTGGGAGTCGGCGGCGGTGGAGTAGACCTGGGATTTACTGGTGGGGATGGTGGTGTTGCGCTCGATCATGCGGGTGGCGACGCCACCCATGGTCTCGATGGAGAGGGACAGCGGGGTGACGTCGAGGAGCAAGACGTCTTTAACGTCGCCGGCCAGGACGCCGCCCTGCACGGCTGCGCCCACGGCCACGACTTCGTCGGGGTTCACGCCCTGGAGCGGCTTCTTGCCAAAGAGCTCCTCGACCTTGGCTTGCACCGAGGGCATGCGGGTCATGCCGCCGACGAGCACGATCTCGTTAATGTCGGACTTGAGAGGCCGGCGTCTTTGAGGGCAGCCTGGCAGGGGCCGGCGGTCTTGGCGATGAGGTCGCCCACGAGCGATTCGAGCTTGGCGCGAGTCATGGTGTAAGTGAAATGCTTGGGGCCGGAGGCGTCGGCGGTGATGAACGGCAGGTTGATTTCGGATTCGGTGGTGGTACTCAGCTCGATCTTGGCCTTTTCGGCGGCCTCTTTGAGGCGCTGCACGGCGGCTTTGTCGGCGCTGAGGTCTATGCCCTGCTCGCGCTTAAATTCGCCGACCAGGAAGTTCATGATGAGCAGGTCGAAGTCGTCGCCGCCGAGGTGGGTGTCGCCGTTGGTGGATTTGACCTCAAACACGCCGTCGCCCAGCTCGAGCACTGACACGTCGAAGGTGCCGCCGCCGAGGTCGTAGACCACGATCTTCTCTTCTTTTTTCTTGTCGAGGCCGTAGGCCAGGGCGGCGGCGGTGGGCTCGTTGATGATGCGCTTGACCTCCAGGCCGGCGATCTTGCCGGCGTCTTTGGTGGCCTGGCGCTGGGCGTCGTCGAAGTAGGCGGGCACGGTGATGACGGCCTCGGTGACAGGGCCGCCCAGGAAGGCTTCGGCGTCGGCCTTGAGCTTGCCCAGGATCATGGCGGAGATTTCCTCGGGGGTGTGCTCCTTGTCCCCCATTTTGACCTTCACGCCGCCGTTCGACTTGACGATCTTGTAGGGCATGAGCTTTAAGTCGCGCTGCACCTCGGAGTCTTCGAACTTACGGCCGATGAGGCGCTTGACGCTGAAGATGGTGTTGTCGGGGTTGATGACGGCCTGGCGCTTAGCCACCTGGCCCACTAGCCGCTCGCCGCTCTTGGCGACGGCCACGACTGACGGAGTGGTGCGGCCGCCCTCGGCATTCGCGATGATAGTTGGTGTGCCGCCTTCCATGACGGCCATAGCCGAGTTGGTGGTGCCGAGGTCAATTCCGATGATTTTACCCATGTATTTGGATCTCCTACTGCTTATGTTTGGCACTCACTAATACGGGGTGCTGATATGGCAGTATTGTATGAAATTAGCACTCTCATGTCAAGAGTGCTAACCGCGCGGCTTTAATTTTGTTGATCCAATTGTGCTCAGCAGTGGAGGGGATTCCACCACAGTCTCCAGCCGGCGTTGTAATACTGGTCAGTCATACAGCCATTTGTTTGCAGCCTGAACAGATAGTACCCACCCGGGCTTCGGTTGTTGATGCCCGTAGACCACCGGGCGTGTCCGCCGCAGTCATATATCACCACATTTCCATCCGTTTGGAAGGCGAGCCGCTCCGGCTTGCAGTAAATATTCGTGCCCGATGCCCACACCGCATGGTATCTACCCGTTGACGCGCTCCACTCATATTCAACGAAGTTACCGTCCGATTGGAAAACTATTGCGGCAAGGCCGCCGGATGCCGGGACACGCCACGACGGGCTGCGGTTGGAATAGATATTGGCCGACTTGGCGTAACCATGACCGTAATAGTAATCCCAGATGACTAATGATCCGGCGTTGGCCGGTACCGACCACATTGAGAGAACAAATGTCAGTACCGATGCAATTATTAATGACGCTTTTAACTTCATACCTACCTCCTCAACCCCTTGTTGCGCTTAAGCGTACGCCGCTGGCAAAGGCATGGCATCGGTAAAAATGTCACTGTAGAGGGAATATTTTGAGGAAAATTATGGAAACTCAGGCGGCAGGCGGAGCGGACGGCGGGGCAGGATTCGCAGGAGTTGCCTGTGCGGCGGTGGCGTGCCCGCCCTTGAAGTTGGCTTTGTCCACAAAGAACACGCCAACGATGGGCAGCAGGAAGAGCAGCACCCAGAAGCCGGCATCGCGGTCGTACTTAGAGGCGAAGCTGACAACGATGAGGATTTCGAGCACCAATGCTGCCAAGCCCGTTAGAAGGCCCAGCAGTGGGACGAAGGACACCACTATGCAGGCTACGAGGGCCCAGAATTTCCATGGCTCAGAGCCGCCGACCTTGGTTATGACCCAGAGGTTATAGAACGGGACTATAGCCGCCCAGCCCGGCTGGCCGGCTTTGGTGAAGAGCTTCCACAAACCTACTAACAGCGGAAGGGTGTAGAAAAGCAAGGTGCCAAAAACCAGGGCAAGTATAAATCCGCCAACGGCGGCCGCTGTCGCCGGATCGACGGTGGTTGTTGTGTCGTACATGGAATTAGTCCTTTATTGTAATGATTAACTAAAGTAAACCAGTTTCTGAGAGGCTGGTCAATTTACACGCATCTCGCCGACCTTCACCATAGCATGGCGCAGAACGGTGTCGCCGAGCTTGTAGCCGGCCTGGAGCTCCTCGGTGACGGTGTCGCCGGCGCCGTCGGTGGCGATGGCCTCGTGGAGGTGCGGGTCGAAGGGAGTACCGACGGAGGTGAAGCGCTCGACGCCGAGCTTGGCCAGGGTTTGGTCGAACTGGGTGCGGATGGCATCGATCGATTTGGCCCACTCCGGGTTGGTGTCGGCGGGGCGGTGGGCCAGCTCGGAGTCGAAGCTGTCGCGGACGGTCAGGAATTCGCGGACCACGCGGGCGGTGGCGAAGCCGGCGATGTCGGCGCGCTCGGCGTCGGCGCGGCGTTTGTAGTTGATGAATTCGGCCTGGAGGCGCTGCAGGTCGGCGGTGAGCTCGGCGACTTGATCGCCATCGGCGCCGCCGGCGGATACGGTTTGCTCGGAGTGGCTTTCGACATTCACCTCAGTGTTGGAAGTATTGCTGACATCCTGCCCCATTTCCTCGAGGATTTTCTTGGCTTTTTTCTGAGCGTCATCCATTTTGGACATATATTCTCCTAACTAAGTGCTTCTTCGAGCAATTTGCCGGTGTATTGGACGAGACCGATGACGGGGCCGTAATTTTGGCGGGTGGGGCCGAGCACGCCGACGTAGCTGCGGGAGCTGAACGGCGACTCGAAGCGGCTGATGATGAGGGTGGCGCCGGAGCTGCGGCCGATGGGGTTTTCGCGGCCGATGTAGACGCTGATGGGGGCATTGGGGGCGGCTTCGGCCAGCCACTCTTCGAGGCTGTCGAGGAGCCGGGCGACCTCATAGGCGTTGGCGCCGCCGGAGAATTCGGGGTGCTGGAAGAGGCTGGCCATGCCGGAGAGGTAGAGGTTGCCGGAGATGGTGCCGAGGCCGAGGTTGCCGGTAACGTGGGCGAGCGATTCGACGGCGTTTTTGATGGTGCGCTCGCGCTCGCCGGCGGATTTGATGTGGCGGGCCAGCGCCTGCTCGTGGCGGCCGTCGTGGGTGGGCTCGCCGAGGGCGTTGACGTAGGCGCGGTAGCCTTTGTCGGTGGGCACGCGGCCGGCCGAAATGTGCGGCTGCATGATGAACCCGGCGGTCTCCAGGGCCGCCATTTCGGCGCGGATGGTGGCGCTCGAGGTCTCGAAGCGCTCGCACAAAGACATGGAGCCCACGGGTTCGGCCGTTTTGGCATAGGTCTCCACGATGGCGGCGAGGACATGTTGCTGCCGGGGTGTCATGGGGTTATTTTAGATGGTTTAGCACTCGGCCGTCAAGAGTGCTAACCAAGCGTGGATCGTCTGTGTGCTCAAGGCGGGAACTCCAAGCGCGGAAACTATATGCACTTTGCATATATGCAGAATGCATATATTTCTTAGTAAGTAGACATACCGATACAACTCTAAAGGCCGGATATCCAGACGCCGATAACCCTATAGCCGAAAACCACACGGAGACTTGCTCCTAGGAAAAGCAAGAGCTTTATTGTTGGCGGTCGGGCTATCTGCCATCTACTTCAGCGCTTTGAGGGCGGAGATGGCCGAGGCAGCGTCCTGGCGGGCGGTTTTGAGGTCGGTTTGAGCGGCCGCGAGGGTGGTGCGGAAAGTCAGCAACACGGTGTGGTTGGCATTGTAGTCGGTGGGCTGGAGCGCCAGCAGCTGGGTGACAACATTGGCGGTCTTGGTTTGGGCGTCAGCGATTTTGGCGTTCATGTCGGTAACGCCGGCCTGCTCGGCGGTGACGTCCTGGCCGGCGGCCTTGGCAGTGCTGATTTTCGCCTGGAGCTTAACGCTGAGGGCGGTGAGCTGGGCTTCGGCGACATCGAAGCGGTCGGCGGAAGCAACCAGGCGGGCTTTGGGCAGCATAAGTGCGTACACCCGGTAATCGGTGATGATGCTCTGGACGTCCGTGCGGGCGGTAGCGAGCACAGTGTCGGCGGCCAGCTTGGCCTTCAGGGCCCCCAGGCCGGTGAGTTCGGCGTTGAGCTGGCTGGTGAGTGTAGCCTTGGCTGCGGCGGTGAGCTTGGTGCTGGCAGCCAGCTTGTCGAGCGCGGCGGTGAGGTTGGTGATGCGGCGGTCGATCTCGGCATTGCCGCGGGTCTTGAGGTTGGTGAGGTGCTGGGCGGCCGCGGCACCGGGAGTGGGCGTGGGCGTGCTGACAGCGCTGATGGTGGCGGTGGGCATGGCGGCCAACAAGACGGCGGCCAGGACCCGGCGCGTGACGGTGACGGTACTCATTCGCTTAAGTCTCCCTGGGTGTCGCTGAGGGCGGCGCCGGCGTCGCTGAAGTTGGTGTTGGCGTCGTTGAGGCTGGCGTCGGCGGCCTGGAGCGAGCTGTCCAGATCGCTGGTGGCCGGGATGGGGGTGGGCGTGGGCGTGGGGGTCGCTGGCGATCCGGGGACGTGCTGGCCGCTGAGCATGAAGTAGGCGCCGCCGCCCAGCACGATCACGAGCAGGATGGTGAGGATCACCGGGACGACCGAGTGCTTGCGCTTCACCGGCTCGGGGGGCGGCGGGCCGCCTCCGGATACAAACGGCTGCACGGTTGGCCCGGGCGGCGTGAGCGGCGCCGGCGCATCGGCCGCCGGAGGCGTGGGCGGGGGCGGGTCGGTGTTAACCGAGGCGTTGCTGGAGCTGCCGGGGTTGGATTCGGGCTCGGCGTTGGCTGCCGGTTTGGTTTCGGGTTGAGGGTCTGACATTGGAAGGACCTTGCTTAACGGTTCAATACCTTTATACCACTTATGCTACCACTTATTCTGAGAGCCCTGCCGGGCTCGGTCCAGTATTTGGCCGATTTTGCCGCTATGACGGGCAAATCCTGAACCATATGATAGGATAGGCGCATGGACGAGGCGGTTACCCCTAAGCAGCCGGACCCCACGCGCTGGTGGACGCTAGCGGTGGTGTGTGCCGCGATTTTTATGCTGCTGATCGATATTACGATCGTGAATGTGGCGCTGCCGGATATACAGAAGGCTTTTAACTCGAGCTTTTCGAACCTGCAATGGGTGATAGACGCTTACGCGCTGACGCTGGCGAGCTTCGTGCTCAACGCGGGCAGCCTGGCCGACCGGTACGGGCGCCGGCTGCTGTTTCTGATAGGTGTGGGCATTTTTACCCTGGCATCGGCGCTGTGCGGGGCGGCGGTGAGCGACTTTATGCTGATCGCGATGCGGGCGCTGCAAGGCGTGGGTGCCGCGATCATGTTCGCGGTGTCGCTGGCGCTGCTGGCCAACAGCTTCCATGGCCGCGAGCGCGGGACGGCGTTTGGGATCTGGGGGGCGGTGACGGGGGCGGCGGTGGCGATCGGGCCGCTGGCCGGCGGCGCCCTGACGTCGTGGATATCGTGGCACTGGATTTTCTACATTAATGTGCCCATCGGGCTGCTGACGCTGGTGGTGGGGGCCTGGAAGGTGCGCGAATCGCGCGACCCGGGGGCGAACAAGACCGACTGGATCGGCGTCGTGACGCTGTCGGCGGCGCTGTTTTGCCTGATTTTCGCGCTGCTGCGAGGCAATAACTGGGGCTGGACGGCGGCCAAAACGCTCGGGCTGCTGAACGCGGGCGGCACGCTGACGGTGGCGTATTTGCTGAATGAGGCGCTGTCGCCGAACCGGTCGCTGCCGCTGGGCTGGTTTAGGATACCGGCGTTTACGGGTACGCAGCTGGCGGCGTTTGGGATATCGGCGTCGATATTCTCGATGTTTTTGTATCTCACGCTGTATCTGCAAAATGTGCTCGGCTTCTCGGCGATTGACGCCGGCCTGAGATTTTTGCCGACGACATTGCTGGCGTTTTTCGTGGCGCCGATTGCCGGGCGCCTGAGCGCGCGGGTGCGGCCGCAGCTGCTGATCAGCTTCGGGCTGGCGCTGATCGCGGAGTCGCTGCTGCTGATGTACGGGCTGGGGGCCGACTCGGAATGGACCGCGCTGCTGCCGGGATTTATTTTGGCCGGCATCGGGATCGGGATGGTGAACCCGCCGCTGGCGTCGACGGCCATTTCGGTGGTGCCGGCAGCGGAATCCGGGACGGCCTCGGGGGTCAACAATACGTTCCGGCAGGTGGGAATTGCCTCTGGCATCGCTGTGCTGGGGGCGATTTTCCAGCACCGGGTGGGCGACGAATTACGCGGGTCGCTGGGGTCGCTGCCGATACCGAAGGGCGCGCTTGACGGGCTGACAGTGGCCGTGTCGTCGGGGCGAGTCCATGAGGCTGCCCAAGCGGCGCCGGTGGCGGTGCGGGCACTGGTAGAAACCTCGTCGAAGGAGGCATTCATTGTGGCCATCAACCAGTTGTTTTTGGTGGGGGCGGCCATCGCTGGGGTGGCCGCGGTGCTGGCGTTTGTGCTCCTGCGCAAGCAACCGGCGACCGGGCAGGCGCGAGGTGCGGCCGAGGGTTAGGGCGCGAACATCTCCTGCAGCCTGTCGAGGATGCGCACCAGGTCGCTGGGGTGGGTTTCGCCCAGCTGGCCGATAACGCGGAGTGGGCTCATTACCTGGATTTGGTCTAGCATTGCGTAGCATGTTTGTTCACGGAACTCGATGCGCAGACGCGTGGGGTATGGCCGGTCCTTAGTTGTCAGCGGCACTGCAATGAAAGTAGCCGCTTTGGTATTTGAGATATCGGGCGACACTACCACGCATGGCCTTGGCTTTTTAACTTCGCTGCCAACACCATCGAAGGTAGCCAGGTAAACCTGACCGCGTCTTATTTTTCCCACCAACCGTCCTCGTCTTCGAGCAATTCGGGGGCTACGTATATGCCGACCTGCCAGTCGAGTTCTTCTTGGGTCGGCTCCAAGTCGCCGCGCTCATAGGCTGCTTCCATCTGCTCGGCCCAGCCTTCGCGGGGTTTGCGATGGTTAGAGATAAGAATTTCGCCGTCGCGGGCAATGAGCTCGACCTCGTCGGCGAGGCCGGCCTGTTCGATAAGGGCTTTGGGGATACGGATGCCGCGGGAATTGCCGATCCTTGTGAGCTTAGTTGTGGTCTTGGGGCGCGTCGTCATAATAACATTGTAATTACGTTGATCCGAAAAGCAATCTTCTTTGTCATGAATCCTTGCTCACAAGCACCATGAACGCTTCGGCCGGGATGTCGACCTTGCCGATGCGCTTCAGGCGCTTTTTGCCACGTTTTTGCTTGTCCAGGAGCTTGTTTTTACGCGTGACGTCGCCGCCGTAGAGTTTGGCGATGACGTCTTTGCGCACGGCCTTGACGTCTTCGCGGGCGATGATTTTGCCGCCGATGGCCGCCTGGAGCGACACTTCGAAGTTTTGGCGCGGGATGAGGTCCTTGAGCTTTTCGACGATTTGCTTGCCGGCGCGGGGGGCTTCGTCGGCGTGGGTGATCTGCGAGAGGCTGTCGATGAGCTCGCCGCCCACCAGAATGTCGAGGCGCACGAGACGCTCGGGGCGGTAATCGGCCAGCTCGTAATTGAAGCTGCCGTAGCCGGAGGTGATGGACTTGAGCGAGTCGTAGAAGTCGGTGAGGACGTTGGCGAGGGGAGCTTCGAAGTCGATGAGGGCTAGCGTTTCGTCGAGATAATTGAGTGACTTTTGAATCCCGCGGATGCGATTAATCAGCTGGATGCAGCCGCCGACGTAGGGGCCGGGCACCACTATTTCGCCGCGGATCCAGGGCTCGCGGATGTGGTCGATTCTGGACTGCTCGGGCAGGCCGGCGGCGGAGCGGATGGTGTAATCGGCGCCGGCGGTGTCGGTGACGATGTAGTCGGTGCTGGGGCTCGTGACCACGAGGTCGAGGCCGTATTCGCGCTCGAGCCGCTCGCGGACGATTTCCAGATGGAGCAGGCCGAGGAAGCCGACGCGGTAGCCAAAGCCGAGCACCTGGGACGATTCTGGCTCGTAGATGAGGGCGGCGTCGTTGAGGGTGAGCTTCTCGAGGGCGTCTTTTAGTAATGGGTATTGTTCGCCGGAACTGGGGAAGAAGCCCGCGAACACGAACGGCTTAACCTGTTTGTAGCCGGGAAGGGCCTGCGTGGCAGGGGTGGACTTGAGCGTGACGGTATCGCCGACGCGGGCTTCCGAGATGTCTTTGAGGTTGGTGACGATGTAGCCGATTTGGCCGGTTTGGATGTCGGGGGCCGGGGTTTGCTTGGGCGCGAAGGTGCCGACTTCCACGGCCAGACCCGAGGCGCGAGTGGCCATGAGAGTGAGGTGGTCGTGGCGCTTCACCACGCCGTCGACAATGCGCACGAACAAGATGACGCCGCGGTGGATGTCGTAGATGGAGTCGAAGATCAGCGCCCGAAGGGGCGCTTCAGTGTTCCCCTGGGGAGCAGGTATATCACTAACAATGTGGTCTAATAGGGCGCCTACCCCCTCCCCGGTCTTTCCTGAAACGCGCAGGATGCTGTCGGGGTTGACCCCGAGCAGACTGGCCACTTCGCCCGCTACACGCTCGGGATCAGCCGCTGGGAGGTCGATTTTGTTGAGGACCGGGATGATCTCGAGGCCGGCCTCGATGGCCAGGTAGACGTTGGCGAGGGTTTGCGCCTGGATGCCCTGGGAGGCGTCCACCACCAAGACGGCGCCTTCGCAAGCGGCCAGACTGCGACTGACTTCGTAGCTGAAGTCGACGTGCCCGGGCGAGTCGATTAAGTTCAGGGTGTGATCTTTCCAGGCCATTTTGACGGGCTGGAGCTTAATCGTTATCCCCTTTTCGCGTTCGAGGTCCATGCTGTCGAGTAATTGTGCCTGCATGTCGCGCTTTTGGACCGTGCCGGTGAGCTCGAGCATGCGGTCGGCCAGGGTCGATTTGCCATGGTCGATGTGCGCGATGATACAAAAATTGCGGGTGTGGGCTTGGTTCACGGTACTTGATTATACCTGTGTTGGTTCCAAAATGAAAAAGGCCCCGGAGGGCCTCCCCGGTTGTTCACAAACGGGGAGGTCTCTCGGGGTGTGGGGGTGGCCCCGTGGCAGGAATGCGTGACTGCCTGGAGCGGGGTCGCACCCAAGATCGGCGCGACGGTTAGCAACTGTCGGCCAGATTCAACGCAGCGTTTGAATCTGATGAGCGGCGCCATATGCCGCCTGGTTTGCCGTAGAGGTACCCGCCCTGATACTCAATGCTGTACACTTTGGCGCCGGAAAGTCTGCATCTGATAACCCCGTACCCATTGTTGTCGACTGAACGGGCGTCTTCTGGGTGCTTAGGGTCCTCGAGGCACACGACACCGTCGTTGTTGCTGATCCGTTTTCCGGGTAAGGACTCACATAACGGGGTAGTGATCTTCTGGCCAGTGGACGTGTGCGTGGCGGCGTACCCATCATTGATCACTTGATGACGGTGGACGGCGTGGAAGCCCCAGACCAACATCACGATGAACAGAATGCACGCCGCAATCGTTGCGATAACTGTCCAGCCGTTGGCAAAACCATTGCTTGCTGACAATGAGACAAGCACAACGACGGCGATGATGATCCACAGCACGTAGAACGTGATAGCTGGTTGCAGCACTTCGCTCTCATGATTGAGCTTGCCGAAGGCAATGATCGCCCAAGTCGGCATCCAGAAAGTTCCGATGACGATTGCCAGCGCCATGAAGCCGGCAATGAAGGTTTTGACGCCTTGCATCTCACAAGCCTTTCTATCGGGGCGTGGACGGGACGTGCTTATTTTGAACCTTTCTTGTATATCTGTCAATAATCAGGTGCAGTTGGTTCTCTAAACTAAAGCGGAACAAGTTCTACACTTAAGTTACGGCAATAACTTAAAGCAAGGAGACTTGTTCCAATGTATACCTTAATAAATCTGCCCCGGGATAACCAGGAGTGTGTCGAGCTGGTGGTCCGGGAAATATATCCCAATGGCCTGGTTTGCCCTTGGCAAAGCCACAAGACAATACTTGTACGGGAGAAATACCTGTGGTGCGGTACCTGCCGCCGGAAATGGAGCCTCAAGCGCAACCTGGGATTCGGGTTCTCGAAGCTGTCCTGGGTCAAGATCCTGGCCCTCGTCATCTGTTGGCAGGGCAAGCACTCTCCAGGCGACATTGTGGTGGCGACCGGCCTCAGCTACCCGACGGTGCAGCGGTGGCTGGAACGGCTCCGGTCCCGGTTGCCCCGCAGTGAGGGCGACCCATTGGCTGGCCTCCTGGAGATTGACGAGTCCTTCCTGGGTCACCAGAAATATGGCAACCAAGCTATTGTCATGGGGGTGGTCGACCGGGAAACAAACAAAGTGCGACTAGAGGTCATTCCGGATGTAGCCCAAGATACCGTTGAGGGCTTCCTTGACCGTCACGCTGAGGTCGGCAGCCTCATTCATGCTGACGCCCACGCTTCCCATCTGGGGCTCGAGGACGTCGGCTACGGACTCGTCGTCTGCAACCATGACCGGGGGCACTTCGGGCCAACCAACCGGGCCGAGAATGTCTGGAGCTGCCTGGACCGGTTTGTCATCCGAACCCGCGACCGCTTCTTGAAGCGCTTCTTGTCCGGCATACTGCAGGAGTTTCAGGCACGGAGGAGCCACCCTGAACTATTTCGAGACCCATTCACATTACTTAAGAGTATGGCTGTTCCGGTTTAGTGGACAGAACCGGTGCAGTTATGGCTTGACAAAGGCGGGGAGGAGGTGTATGCTTGCGAATTCGTTTTTAAGACCGCGTTTGTGGCGGTGAGAAAGAGGAGGACGCGTGAACCTCAGATCCATGTCCAAATACGTAATTATTGTTATGATGGCGGCGGCAATGGCCGGCTTGAGCTTTGGCCAGGCGATGGCTGCGGCCACCGGTAGCCTAACGCTGGCGACCACCACTCCCGTGGTGCACATGGGCGAGACAATCAGCGTGGAGGTGCGCGAAGACAGCGGCAGCACGCTCGTGAACGCGGTGCAGGCCAAGGTGGGATACCCGGCCTCCAAGCTGGCGGTGACCAAGATTGACACCAGCGGCAGCGCCTTCGACATTAAGGCTGATGAGCGCGACGGCGGCGGCACGGTTTATATTGCCCGCGGCAAAAGCGGCGCCACGCTGAGCGGCAGCCAGCTGGTGGCTGTAATCACGTTTACTACCAAGGGGTCCGGCTGGTCGGCGCTGAGCTTTCGCAGCGGCACAGCCGTAGTGGGAGCCACGGATAACAAGGCGGTGGAGGCCGACTTTGGCAGTTTGACCGTCGACGCTGATACGCTTTGCACCAACCCGTCGCCGGCGGCTACGAGCCCGAGTCCGAGCCCCAGCCCTGCGGACACTCCGGCGCCCACGACCACCCCGAAGCCGGCCTCAACCCCCTCGCCGACCTCGGCCGGTGCGGTGAAGGGCAGCTCCACGGGCACCGGGTCGGCCACGCCGGCCACCCTGCCGGTAACCGGCGCCGGGACGCTCGGCGGCGTGGTGGGCTTCGGCTCGATCGCGTACGCGGGCCGCGCCTGGGCGCGCAGCCGCAAAGGCCTCAAGACGGCCATGCGCACCCCGCGCTAAGTGGCGGGCGGAGGCTGCGCCGCGGCCGGTTTGGGCGGAGTCGGCGGCGACTTGAGCGCCACCGGCAGGGTTACGATGAACTGTGAGCCTTTGCCCTTTTCGCTTTCGACCAAAATCGAGCCGCCCATGTGCTCAATGTATTGCTTAATTATCCATAGTCCCAAGCCGGTGCCCGCGATGTCGCGGGTATCGGCGTTTTTGGCTCGGTAAAAGCGCGCGAACAGGTGCGAGACTTCGTCGGGGGTGAGGCCGATGCCGGTGTCGGCGACGGTGGTGGCCAGCACGCCCGGCGCGGTGTCGTGGCGGATGGTGACGGTGCCGGCGCGGGAGTATTTGATGGCGTTGTCGATGAGGTTGGTGAAGATTTCGCTGACGCGGTCGGGATCGGCCAGTACAGGCGGGAGGTCAGCGGGGGGCTGGTAAACCAGCGCCAGGCCCTTGTCCTTGGCCTTCACCTGGAAGGTGTTCATCATGGGGCCGATGGTGCCGGGCAAGTTCACGGGTGCAAGATTGTATTTGGTTCTCCCCTGCTCCAGCCGCGAGACGTCGAGCAGGTCCGTGACGAGGCGGGTGAGCCGGTTGGTCTGGTCGAAGCCGATGGTGAGCATATCTCGCACGCCCGGCTCGAGTTTTTCTTCGAGCGCCATTGAGATGTAACCCTTGATGACGCTCATGGGCGCCTTGAGTTCGTGGGTGGCGATGGATATGAAATCATCTTTCATTTGGGCAAGCTCTTTTTGCTGGCGGAAGAGTTCCGCGTATTGGACGAAGCGGAAATGGTTGAGCAATAGCAGAATTATGACCACGATCATCACACTCAGGCCAATGAAGGAATTGCGCAGAGTGGCACTCATGAGTTGGTCGGAGCTGGCCAGCGAGACCCGCATCACGGCGACGGCGACCGGGCCGCTGGGGCCGATGAGGGGCGTGGCCACCAGCCACTCGCGGTCGCCGCCCTCGCCCGCCGCGATGAGGCTGGCCACGGCTTGGGATTTGGACCAGGCGAGTTGGGTCTGGATGGTGGAATCGAGGGCTCCGGCCTTCGACGGATCGGAGCTGGCGAGGGTGCGGAAGCCGCTGCTGCTGGGCGTGGAGACGCCGAGAGCATCGATTTCGGGGGCTTGGGCGCGGGTCTGGTCAATTAATTGTTGGAGTTGGGCGGCGACGCGGTCGGACGAGTTGCTATTCATGATGTTGACCACTGATACGCCGAAGACTTCATTGGCTAGGTTGGCTTTGCGGCGTAATTCCTGATCGAAATCGTCTTTGACCTGCGTGGTCAGCCAGATGGTGCCGGCCACCACGAGGGCGGGGATGAGAATGACCAGAAAGATCGAGTAGGCGAGCTCGACACGCTGCCGGTTAAACTTGAGCGTCATGGCCTGGTTGGCCGGCCGGCGGGGCAGGTGCGGGCGGCGGGTTCTGCGGGGCCGGGGCCGGTGTCGCGGGGGTTGCCGGGGCCGGGGCCGGTGCGGCGGGCGTGGGGCCGGCAGGTGCGGGCGGCGAGGCCGGGGCAGGTGCGGCGGGCTGGGGTGCGGGCGGAGCCGGCGCTGTGGGCTGAATCACGGGGGCGGGCGCCGTGGGGACGGCGGCCTGAGGGGCGCCCCCGGGGGGCGGTGTGCCGGCTACGGCGGCCGGACGACGGCGGCGGCGCAGAATCGTAAACAGCACGCCCAGCGCCGCCAGCACCAAAACGCCGGCCGCGGCCGCAAAGCCGATTTGGGCCGTGGACCAGCTGCGCTCCACCACCAGGCTGCCGTCTTGACCGCCCGAGGCGGCGGCCACGGTAATCGGCACGGCCGAGGTGCGCACAAAGTTGCCGGCATCCTTCTCGGCCACGGCATATACCTCGTGCTTGCCGGCCTTGAGCGGGGTTTCGAGCACATACTTCCACGTCCCGCTGCTATCGGTTTGGGCGCGCAATACTAACGGATCGGAGAAGAAATAGAGGAAGACGCTGGAGTTTGGCGCGCCGGTGCCGGTAAGCAGCAACCCGTTGATCTTTTTGCCGCCGCTGGTGACGGTATGGTTCTTGACGCTGGCGAGCGACACGAGGTCGGCGGTCGAAGGCAGTTCGGTGAGGTGGGCCGGTGCGACCGGGGCCAGAACGGCCGGTATCGGATTGGGGCCCACGAAGCAGCTTTGGGCCAGTTTGCGCTCGGCCGCGGTGGGCTGGCTTTTGCCTCCCGAAATTTCGGCAAACCGCGACTTGCCCACCGCCTTTTCGAGGCAGCTAAGCGTGGGGAGACTCACGATGGGGTCGGAGTTGGTCGGGGCGGCGGGCCGGAAGATGGTCGGCATGGCGGCCAGGCGGTTGGCGTCTTCGGTGCTCAGGGGCGCGGGTGTGGGGCTGAGCAGGGAGCCGTCTGATGAGGTTGTGGCTGCGGGCGTGGGGCGAGGGCTGGAGGTGCCGGAACCGGATCCGGAGGCCGAGGTAGCGATTTTGATCTGGGCAATCCCGTGCGCCGCCAGCCCGTTATAACCTACGTCGGCGAAAAGCTGACCCGAGGTCAGGGCGGTACCGGCCATAAACAAGGTGTTTGGCGTATTGGGCGGGTTGGCGACGCCAAGGGTGGAATGCCAGTTAACACCTTGCGGGCTGACGTGCGATTGGCGGCCGTATTGGTCGGTGTAAAGCGTGTCGACCGAGAAAGAGCCGGTTGAGCCCGGCGCGCCTTGCCAGGTATTGGGCGAAACGGTGGCCTGCAATGTTGGTGCTTGGGTGGCCAGGTTATTAATGTCGATAGGAACGGCCTGGCTCGCGCAATCGAGACTGGTGGCGGTGCCAAAGTGGGCAATGGCGGCCACGGGGTATCCGCCGTTGGGCTGGTTGCGCGTATCCCATTTAAGGACCCAGGTAGAGCCGGACTGAGACGCTTCGCCGATCACCTGCTGGACTGGCTGCAGGAGCATGAATGTGAGCCCGCTAGCGGTCGTGGGCGTGGATTGGGCCTGGAGTGTAACAACCCCAGATACGGTCCCGGTGGTACTTTTTGGCCAGGTAACGACAACGCTCGAGCCGGTGGCGCAGGCGGCCTGGGCCGAGGGCGGGCTGACGGTGAGTAGGGCCAGCGAGCTCAGCACCACGGCGCCCAGCATCAATGAAACAACCAGGTGATGGGCACGCAGGGTCATGGGACGGCTTCCTCCAAGTACCTTAACAATGGCCAATTTAGGCCCGAAAGTCAATAAGCGTAAGCGGATTTCTATGGTGGAGTTAGGTTGCGGGGCTTAAGCGTAATTATCGGTCCAGTCGTTTTGCATCAGGACGACGTCGCCGGCGGCCACGAAATGCGTGAGGTTGGCATAGAAATGCTCGGGGTCGTCGACGATTTTGAGCTCGCCGGAGAAGCCGGCCGCGGTGAGCCCCTCCTGGATGTAGGCTGTGACGGAATTATTCATCAGCACCACCACGTCGGCGGCGGCGGCGACGTGGCGGCCAATGTCGCGGTGGACAGCGGCGGTGCGGCTCCCCAGCTCCACCAGCCCGGGCGTCACGTAGATGCGGCGGGCGGCGGGCACCTCCGCGAGCCACGCCAGGCCGGCGCGTACGCCGTCAACATTGCCGTTGTAGGTGTCATCGATGACCCAGGCTCCGCCAAGCTCGCGCGGCTGCAGGCGGTGGTCGTAGGGCCGGGTGCGGGCGATGCCGGCGGTGATCTGGGCCGGAGTGAGGCCGAGTCCGCCGGCGATGTCGATGGCGGCCACGAGCGGCCCGATCTGTTGGCGGCCGAGCAAGGCGGTGGTGGCATGGATGGCGGTTCGGCCCTTGCGGGCGGTGAAGGCGGTGGAGTTGGCGTTGACCTGGGCGTGGGTGACCTTCCAGCCGTTGACGCCTCCGGACGTGTACACCAGCGGGTCGCCGGTGTGCGCCCGGGCCCGCACCTGCTGATTGTCGCCGTTTTTGTAGACCGGGCCGGTCTTCAAATAATCGGCAAGCTCGAAAATGGCCGCTGTGGTGCGTTCGAGAGTTTTGAATTTGCTGAGGTGGGCCTCGTTGACGCCGGTAATGACGCCTAATTGCGGCCGCACCAGCTCGCAAAGCCCGGCGATATCGCCGGGGTAATATTCGCCCAGTTCAAATATGAGGACGTCTTCGTCGCCGCGGAGATCTTGGGCAAACCGGCTGATGCCCAGCGGCGTGTTCATGTTGCCGGGGGTAGCGGCCACGCGTTTGCCCTCAGCCAGGATGGCGGCCAGGTTTTCCTTGAAGGTGGTCTTGCCGTAACTGCCGGCGATGGCAATGCGGTAACCGGGATGCGCGCGCAGGATTTGGGCGGAGTGGGCGACGGTGCGGCGCGTGCGCGGTTTTTGGATGAGCTGCTCGCCGGCATACAGCGGCAGGGCGAGGCCGGCGAGGAGGAACAGAGGCGCGGCGGAGAGCAGAAACGCCGCCATCAACCACCAGACCGGCTGGCCGAGGGCAGTGAGAACGGCGCCCAGAAACGCTGCGATAATAACCGCCAGGATTAACCACCCGGTCATGAGTAGCAGGCGGGCCTTGGGGGTGGGGACGAGGCGGCCGCGACGGGCCACATGCCGCAGATCGCCGGCCCGGGCAAACCAGGCAAAGTATTCGGACAGATCATATTCGCTCGATTGCAACATGTATACGAGCGAGCCCACGAAACGAGGATCGTAGCATGTGAGGTAGGCGCGCAGGGTCATTTGAGGAACTCCTCCACGTAACGGGCCGTGACATCAGGAGCGTCGAGGTACACGAAATGGCCGGCGCCGGGCACTACTTCGAGCTTGGAGTGCGGGATTTTGGCAGCCAGGAGCCGGCCGTCGGCGAGGGGGGTGTCCTGGTCGTATTGCCCCCAGATCAGGAGGGTGGGGACTGTGATGGCGGCGGCTGCGGATTGCAAATCCTCGTTGATGACGCGGACGAAAATCTGGCGCATGGGGCCGGCATCCAGGTAATCCGCGCTGCCGGCAGCGGTGTAGAGGCGGCGGCGCAGAGCGGTGCGGAGGCGAGCGAGCCCGGGTAGCGCGGTAACGGCCTGGCCGGCTTTGGCCGCCAGCTTAAAGGCCTGGTTGCGGGCCGACGCAGCGTGTTTGACGCCGGCCGAGTCCAGGAGCACCAGGCGGCGCGGTTTCAGCAGCCCGCCGGCAACGGCCTTGATGGCTACGCGCCCGCCGAACGAGTGGCCGATTACAGCCGCGAGGTCTGGAGTCAGGCCGGCTTTGGCCGCAAAGCCGGCCACGACGCGGGCGAAATCCTGGAGCTGCCAGCCGGCGGGCGGGATTTGGCTGCCGCCGTGGCCGGGCAGGTCGAGGGCAACGGCTCGGAAGCCGGCGGCAGCGAGCGCTGCGGCCAGTCCGTCGAAGCTGGCGGCGGTGGCGCCCCAGCCATGTAGCAGGAGGACGGCCGGCGCATCAGGCTCGCCGGCCTCGTGGTAGTTCAGCAAAATACCGTCGACGACGAGATTCATTAAATTAAGTGTACTCTAGCCCTAGAACTGCTTCAGGAAATTAGTGGTGAAGGTGGTCTGCAGGCGGGAGCGGGCCGCGTGGCGCTCAAAGCCGAGCCGCACGAGCTCGGCGACCAGGTCAACACCGGACAGGCCCTTAAGCTTCCAGTTGTGCGCGTAAAGGCTGCCGGGTAAGGGATTGACCTCGTTGAAAAAGACTTTTTCGGCCTTGGTGTCTATGAGCAGGTCGACGCGGGAGATGCCGGTGCAGCCCAGCACTTGGTAAACCTGGAGCGCGAGCTGCTCGGCCTCGTCGTAGAGCTTTTGCGGGAGATTGGCCGGGATTTGGCTGTATCCCTGGGCGCCCTTCTTGGCGCCGGCCTCAGTGCCGCCGAGCTTTTTGCCGCCGGACAGGTATTTGGTGTCGAAATCGAAGAAATCGTCGGGTTTCACGAGGGGCTGCTCGAGGAAGGCCGCGCGGGGTTTGTCATTTCCAATGATGGGCACGGTAACCTCCACGAGGTTGTCCACGGCCTGCTCCACGACGATTTTGTCATCGAAGTGGGCCGCGACTTCCAGGGCGTTCATGAGCTGGGCTTTGTCGGTGACGCGGGTGATGCCGATGCTACTACCGAGCAGGGCCGGCTTCACGAACAGCGGGTACTTGAGCGAGCCGATGCGCTTGAGCACGGCCCGCGGGTCCTCGGCCAACTCGCGGGCGTAAAACCAAACCCACGGCGTACTGGCAATGCCCTCGCCGCGCGTGACCTGCTTGGCCAGCACCTTGTCCATGGCAACCGCCGCGGCCGCCACCCCGCAGCCCACGTAGGCCACGCCGGCCATGTCGAGCAGGCCCATGAGCGCGCCGTCTTCGCCGTAGGTGCCGTGCATGGCCGGGAACACGATGTCGATGGGGCGGTACATTTTGCGCCCGGCGAATTGGCTGGATTTTACGAGCGTGAGGCTATCGTCGAACAGCAGGTGAACTTTGGGCGCCTTGCGCAAGAATTCCTCGAGGCCGTCGCCCTGGTAGAGGCCAATGTTTCCCAGCTTGTCGTCCCAATACCAGGAACCGTCTTTGGCGATATAGACGGGTTCGACCTGGTATTCGCCCGTAAGTTCGAGCGGCTTAATGACGGCTGACAGGGCGGTGATGATGGAGACGTCGTGCTCGGCCGATCGGCCACCAAAGATTACGGCTACGGTTTTCATGCGCGGAGCATAGCACTTATTACAATTCATTGCAATTAATTGTAATAAGAATTACCAACCCAAAAAATCAACCCCGCACCATGATGGTGCGGGGACGCCGAAGTTTTCGACGATTTTGCGCCAAAGACGCTTGTGCTAGCGGCGCTAGACTTGGGGACCTCCGAGGTTAGGCCACAATCTCAGTCTGGCCGGACTCGATCTTTCGCTGGTGAGCTCGACCGATGACCTCATCGAGTGACAGAGTGATCTCACGCTGGCTGGAGTTCCGGTGGGCTTTGGCTGTCCAGTTGAACTTGACGCCCATCTCGAGCGCTGCGCGAAGGCTCTCGATTCGGAAATCGTCGCCGATCACGATCCGAAAGTTGGGCCCGCTGACGATGAGCGACAGCACCGCGTTGATACCACGGGCCGTTGTCAGCACGTGCTCATTACTGCGCCATGCCCGCGACCAGACCTCGCTGGCGACGAAGATCAGGTTGAGAGCTACCTCGGCGCGCTTTTCGAGCGATAGAGCGTAGAGGGGCGAGCCCTTGCCCATGACCGACTTCAGCGAGGCCCAAACGCCGCTGGCGTTAATGCCTTCGGTGCGGTGCCGGTTCTCGTACGGGCGCTTGACCTTCTCCTCCAGGATCAGCATGCCCCTCAAGGGGCTGCTCGTGTCGGAATTGAGCCGAAGGATCAGCTCGTACGCCTGGCGCTCGGCAGCCGAGCCCCACTCGTCCAGCTTGTAGCGCATAGCTAGATCGAGCCTGGTGTCGATGGGCTTGCGCAGGCGCTGCTGCCGGAATATCCGCAACCGCGTCTCGTAATCCAGCCCTCGGGTGGCCACAACCGGGAAGGTCCACCTCGCCCGCTCTTCGGGGTTGAGAACCTCGCAGGCACCGCGCCGGTGCTGGCCATCGTCGACCGACAGGTACGCGTCGTCTCCAGGGACGAGGAAGCCATCCTCTAGCGTCCACTCACCTTTAAGATCCCCGCAGATCGAGTCGAGCATCACGGTGTCCGGCCGGAGCATTGACTCGGCAATTGCAAGGACCTTTCTTTCGTCGAACTGCCGGTTTACGCCGTCGGAGTGGTCGCCGAAGCGTTCCACTCGGGAGATAGCGACCAGAACTTCCGCCGACACCGTGAAGGTGTAGACGTCGATCTCGCGCTGGCGGATAAGGTCCGCCCTAAACTTGTAATTGACCACTGTTGCCTCCAGGCAACTTTTGGGGCCTACTCTTGTTCGGCGCCCGGGGTACTCACTCTGAGCGCTGGGTACTGTCGTGGTGGCTATTGCCATTTTCCACTTCGCCAGCTTGAGTGGTGGGTAATAAAGTACTCTCTCTCTTTTAATTTATCAAGTTGTACAGTTTATCGCGTGCTGAACTAAGTGAGGCTGACGGGACGGTTGAGCAGCTCGCGGGCCCGCCGGGCGAAATGTTTGGCTTCGGCCAGCTGCATGAGATAGCACGGAATGAAGTAACTAACGGCCGCCACGCCGGTGATGGCCAGGAATTTGGGCATCAGCGTAATGAAGCCGCGGTCGGCGGCGTAAAGCGGCAGGACCTGCGAGATTAACGGGTAGAGTATGCCGGTCATGATAGCGCCGCCGATAAGCATTACCCAGACGCCGCGCAGAATTTGCGTCTCGCCGAAGCGGCCGTAGCGCAGGCGCAGGATGACGGCGAGGCTGATGGTCTCGAGCGCGGCCACAAGACTGGCACTCATGGCCAGGCCGACCACGCCATACGAGCGCGAAAACAGGATGCTGAGCGCGATGTTGAGCGGAATGCTGCCCAGGCTGGTGTAGAGCGGTGTGCGCGTGTCTTGCATGGCGTAGTACACGCGGCTGACGAGCATAAAGAGGCTGGTAAACACGATGGTGCCGGCGAACCAACCGAGAGTGTTGGCGGTAGTCTGGTCGCCAAAGCCATACAGCAGCCGCACGATGTAGCCGCGGGCCACCAGCGTGAACAGTGCCGACGGGATGGCCAGGAACAATATAAGGCGGGCGGTTTGCACGTAACCTTCGATCAGCTTCTCGCGCTGCCCGCCGGCCGCACTGGCGGCCAGCCGCGGGAACACGGCCGTGGTGATGGAACTGCCGATGAGCACCAACGGCACGTTTTTGAGGTTGTTGGCGAGGGCAAACTGCGCGATGGCGCTGGGACTGACGGTGGAGCCGATGATGGTTTCGACCGAATAGTTAATCTGGTCAATGCCCTGGTCGATACTGCGCGGCAGCATGAGCTTGAGCGTGGTGATAACGCCGGTGAGTTTGAGATTGAGCTCGGGCCGGTACTTGAAGCCGAGGCCGTAGAGGCCGGCCCATTGCAGCAGAGCCTGCAACATCACACCTAGCACCACGCCCCAGGCGGCGCCGAAAATCCCGAAGCGACCCGATAGCGCCACTATGCCGGTGATGATGCCCAGGTTGTAGAACACCCCGGCGAGCGAAAATATCAGGAACCGGTTGAAGGCCTGCTGCACGCTGCCGAGCACGCTGGAAATGGCGAATAGCATGGGCGTAATGGACATGATGCGGGTGAGCTCGACGGTGAGGTCGTGAGTGGGCTGGTCAAAGCCGGGGCTGATGAGACGCGTGAGCGGATCGGCAAAGATGATAATGAGCAGGCCGCCGGCCACGGTAGCCAGGACCAGGAGGTTAAGCAGGCTGGAGGTAATCTGCCAGGCCTGGTCTTTCTCGTCCTTTTGGAGGCGCTCGGTGAGCACGGGGATGAACGCCACGGCGAAGGCGCCGGAAACCAGCAGCGTGAATAACATTTCTGGTATGCGGAAGGCGGCGTTGTAGGCCGACAGCTCCGGCCCCACGCCAAAGTGCGCCACCAGCAGGCGGTCGCGCAGCAGGCCGAGCAGGCGGCTGAAGAGGTAGGCCACGGTGATGACCATGGTGGCGCCGGCGACGGTTTGGCGGGAGTTGGCCTGGGAGAGCAGACGTCTGGCGCGGTCTACCATTTGCCCGCTCCATCCGGCACGGCGGCCATGAGGTCCTTTACGACTGGCTCCAGGGCCTCGGCGATGCGGGCGTTGGCGGCCTCATCCAGATGGATGCCGTCCGCTGTCCCCCCTTCGGCCACTTGGGCCGCGTCGAAAAAGGCGACACCGAGGGACTTGGCCTTGGCTTCATAAAGCGGCGCTAATTGTGCCGATTTGTCGCCGGCGCCGGCGAATTTCGTGTCCCCGCGGAGGTGCTCCTCCATAATGCGGGGCGGAGAAACAATGAGCAGTTTGGGCACCGGCATTCCGAAGTCGTGGGCCCATTCACCTATTTTGTCCCAATATTTATCGAGCCCCGACGCGATCTGCTCCGGCGACTTATTCGACGCCGCGTTGCAATCATTCGCACCCAGGGAAACCACTACCAAATCTAGAGGGAGGTGACTGCCGAGAATCGGGCCGAACTGCTGGAGTCCGTCGCGCTCAGGGAAGTTGGGGTTGTCGCCCTCAAGCATCCGGCCGCGGAGGCCTTCTTCGATAATTTCGAAGCCGGCACCGAGCCGCTCCTGCAGTTGGCAGGTCCAACGGGTGTGCTCATCGTAGCGGCCTGACTCGCCCCCGATCCGCCCCCAGACAATGGAGTCGCCGTAAATTAAGATTCTTTTGCCCCCGGAATGGATGTTCATAGATATCCGGTTAGTTTCATGCTGCGGACATTATACCCGCTGAGGTCAGATTGGGCGACAGCCCGGAATTTGATGCTTTGGTTTGTAGGGCCAATCCCTGGGGTAGGGACCAACCCTTTCTGGCGCTAGGCCGCGGCCGGGGAACTCGAGATGTCGGGGGCGACGTCCTGGGGATCGGCGCCGGGCTCGCGCGGGTCGGTGGGCTTTGGCGCGCCGGGCTTGGGGCCAATGAGGTCGGTGAACTCGTCGCGGTCGATGACCTCGTCTTTAATGAGTTTGGCCGCAATTTTGTTGACCTGCTCGCGGTGGGTGCTAATGACCTCGCCGGCGCGCTTGGCCGCTTCGTCGATGAGGGCCGCCACCTCTTCGTCAATCATTCCGGCGATTTCCTCGGAATAGTTGCGGCCCTCGCCGAGCTCGCGGCCCAGAAACACGGCCGCCTCGCCGGTGCCAAACACGCGGTTGGGCAGCTTGGGGCTCATGCCGTTGTCCATGATCATGTGCCGGGCGAGCTGGGTGGCCTTCTGGAGGTCGTTACTGGCGCCGTTGGTGATGTCGCCGAAGACGATCTTTTCGCCCATGCGGCCGCCCAGCATCACGGCCAGGTCGTCTTTGTAATCGGTGACGGAGTTGAGGTGGCGGTCTTCATCGGGGAGCTGCCAGGTGAACCCGCCGGCGCGGCCCCTGCTGATTATCGACACCTTGTTGACCGGGTGGGCATTGGGGAGAATGTGCGCCACGATGGCGTGGCCGGCCTCATGGTAGGCCGTGATCTCCTTTTCTCTCGGGTTCATCACGTGGGTTTTGCGCTCGGGGCCCATGAGGACCTTTTCGACGCTGGAGTTGAGGTCACGGCGGGTGATTTTCTTTTGGTCGAGGCGCGCAGCCAGGATGGCGGCCTCATTGAGCAGGTTTTCGAGGTCGGCGCCGGAGAAGCCGGGGGTTTTCTTGGCGATTTCGTCGAGGTCGGCCGATTTGTCGAGCGGCTTGCCGGCCGAGTGGACCTCGAGGATGGCCAGGCGGGACTTGTAATCGGGCGAGTCGAGGGTGACGCGGCGGTCGAAGCGGCCGGGACGCAGGAGGGCCGGATCGAGCACGTCGGGGCGGTTGGTGGCGGCCATCACGATAACGTTCGTGCCTTGCTCGAAGCCGTCCATTTCAACCAGGATCTGGTTTAAGGTCTGCTCGCGCTCGTCGTGTCCCCCGCCCATGCCGGTGCCGCGCTGGCGGCCGACGGCGTCAATTTCGTCGATGAAGATAATGCAAGGTGCATTCTTCTTGGCCTTCATAAACAGGTCGCGCACGCGGGAGGCGCCGACGCCGACGAACATTTCCACGAAGTCGGAACCGGCGATAGAGAAGAACGGCACGCCGGCCTCCCCTGCCACCGCGCGGGCGAGCAGGGTTTTACCGGTGCCGGGAGGGCCAAACAGCAACACGCCCTTGGGGATTTTGGCGCCCAGGGCCTCAAACTTGCTGGGGAATTTCAGGAATTCGACGATCTCGGTGAGCTCCTGCTTGGCCTCGTCGGCACCGGCAACTTCTTTGAACGTGACTTTCTTTTTGTCGGAGCCGTAGAGTCGGGCGCGGGACTTGCCGAAGTTCATGGCTTGGTTCCCCTGCCCCTGGGCTTGGCGCATCATGAAGTAGAAGAAGGCAATGATCAGCGCGATCGGCCCCACGGTAATCAGGAGCTGGAACCAAATGCTCGAAGTGCCGGAATCGCTCGACTTGGTGTTCACGGTGACCTTGGAGTAGTCGATGCCGTAATCCTTGAGGGTGGCGGAGGATTCCTTGTTGGTGATTTGCTTCGGCTCGGAGGGATCTTTGAGGGTCGCCGTCAGTTTGTTGCCATCGACATCAATATGATCGACCTGGCCGTTTTTGGACTCGTCGATAAGCTGCGACAAGGAGACGTCTTTGGTTCGGACAGATGGGAGTGACACAACTACCAGGACTGCGGCCACTAGGATGGCCCCAACCAGGAAGAAAAAACTCCGGGTGCTTCTCTTCATTTTCACGTAATACTCGCCTTTAGAAAATACCCATACAGTATACCCTAAAGAGGGGCGTTTGTGGTGATGTGCAGAGTGCCCTTTTTTAGCATAAGCAAGATGTTTAGGCGCAACGGGCGGTGCGTGCCGGTGCGGCCGGTGCGGGCGAACGCCGCGGCTTGAGTGACGAGACGCCGGTCGAGCTGAATGCCGGGATGGAGGGCGCGGGCGGCGGCGAGGATGAGCTCCTGGAGCTGCGGGGCAGAGAGGCTATTGACGAAATCCCGGTCAAATTGGAGAGTGTCCGGACTCATGCGCGCGGGAGCAATGATGTCACCCAGGGTTTGGTCAATTTTGGTATTCAAGGCGGCTAGTTCTGCGACCAATGCCAGATAACGGCGGCGCCAGGAGGGGCCGGCGGCCGCCAGGAGACGGTGACGCAGCAGGTTTCGGGGGTTGGCGAGGCCGGCGTTGGTGGGGTCCTCGCGCCAGGCGACATGGTGGACCGCGGCGTAGGCCCGAAGCTGTGCGCGGGTGGCGGCTAGCAGGGGCCGGGCAATGGCGCCGGCGGTGAGCCCTCCCAGGCGGGTCTTCGACATGGGCGCCAGGCCGAGGCGGCCGGAGCCGCGCGCCAGGTTGAGCAGGCTGGTCTCGAGCAGGTCGTCCTGGTGGTGGGCGGTGAGGATGGCGGTGGCGCCGGCGGCGGTACGGACCTGCTCGAGCCAGGCGTGGCGGGCGGCGCGGGCGCGGGCTTCACTGGCGCGGCCGAGCCCGGCCGCCGCGTGCTCAAACGGCAGGCCGAGGCGGCGGGCGGCGGCGGCCACAAACCCGGCGTCGGCCGCGGAGTCCGCGCGCAACCCGTGGTCGAAATGCGCCACCACCAGCTCGTACCCGCGCGCCGGGGCGGCGGCCGCAAACAAATCCAGCAGCACCATGGAGTCGGCGCCGCCGCTCACAGCCAACGC
The DNA here is from genome assembly GCA_963740635.1 of uncultured bacterium. Taxonomy (GTDB): domain Bacteria; phylum Patescibacteriota; class Saccharimonadia; order UBA4664; family UBA4664; genus UBA5169. The sequence goes on from CAVUEQ010000003.1 coordinate 140,414, forward strand.
GTAGCGGCCGGCCGGCGGCCAGTCCACGCGCGGATTCACAGCCTTAGCCGCCGCCATGTTAGCCGCCGCAGACCGATTCGGGCAGCGCGACCAAATGCTCGAAGCGCTCCTTGATTTGCGCGGCGGCCGGCGCCTTGTCCTGCGCGAAGATCACGACGCTGCCCAGGACGTCGTTGAGTTTAGCGAGCTTTTCTTCCGAGCTCGTGCCGGCGCTGGCAGCGGCGTCCGGTGGCGCCAGCCGGTTCAAAAAACTGGTGGAGGGCTGGCCGGCAAAGAAATCGCGCAAGTCATCGTGCAAAAAGGCGTCCCAGTCACGCTGTTTGTAGCCGTTTTTATCGCCGGTGTACACGTAATAATTGGCATGCGCCGGGGGGTTGGGCAGATCGTGGCCGTGCACCGGCACCCGCACGAGTTTTGGAAACTGGTCAAAGCGGTAACCGAGCGTGTTGGCCGTGCCGCCGATTAGTTTCCAGCCGTAATCCTTGAGCACGATGCCGCCTGTGAGGTGGTTCCAATGGATGTGCACGAACTGGTCGAGCTGGTCATGGAAATGCACCGGCTCCTTGGTGAGCGCGGCGCTGCAAATGTCCTTATTGAACTCGGTTTGGTACTTGGCGTCGGCAAAATTGACGGCCTGGCCGCCCACGATGACCTGCAGGCGGAAGTGGTAATGGGCGCTCACGGGGTGCCGCAGGGCCGCCGGCGTACTGGCGTAGGCGTAGGCGTACCAGCCGCCGACCGCAACCACAGCCAGGACGATGAGCCCCAGAACCCAGCGCAGCACTAGCGTTAGCGGATCGGGGGATTTCGGCGAAGTGGTGGCGGGGTTGTCGTCTATGGTTCGGCTCCTCGTCTTGGGCTTTTCATTATATACCCTCGCCAAACGGAAAAACGTTAGTCATGGTGGCCATGGAGAACGGCGTGGCCAAGGCCGCGGGCGATGAGTACTCGGTTGACCGGGACCGTGACCACGAAAGCTATTGCGAGTGAAATGGCTAGGCTGAGCCAAAACAGGATGGTGTTGAGGCCGGCGTTAATGGCGCCGGGCACGAGCAATATGAAGCCGTTGTCGGATAGCTCCATGGTGGCGATGGACACGGTGTCGGAGGCCAGCGCCAGGCCGAGGGCGCGCCTGAACGAGAGGCCGGTGCGCAGCAAGGGAGCAATGGTGAGGCTGTAGCCAAACACGAACGCCAGGGCGGTCGAAATGATGACCGACGAAGCGTTGCTCAGACCTAGCGCCGTGGTGAGCACCATGCCGAGCACCTCGCCAATGGCGCAGCCGGTGAGGCAATGGCGGGTGGCGGCGACGGCCTGCCTGGTAAGGTCATTTTGAGACATCGGTGAGGCTCCGCAAGGTTAAGCCGGCAACATTGGCCCCGAGAAGAGCCTGGTCGTTGGTAACAAAGTTGCCGGCGCCGGAAATGATAGCGCTGCCGAGGTGAATCGCGTCGGCCAGAGCCAGCCGGTGGTGCCGCCGCAAACGGGCGGCTTCTGTGAGCACCGGCGCGGTCACCGGTACGAGCCGCAGATCGAGCGACCGCAAAAAGTCCCGCACGGCCTCAATGTCCCCATCATTTTTGACCGTGTGATGGCTGAGCAACTCGGCTATTACCAGCTCTGAAGCTTCGAAGTGCATCTCTCTTGGCGAATGGAAGAGCCGCAACGAGAGAGGACCATATCTCGGGTGGGCTGTGAGAATGTAGATCAAAATGTTGGTGTCGACGGCCTGGTTTGCCATTTAAGCGTAGTGCTTATCCCGGCGCACCTGGCGCTGATAGGCCACTGGGTCCTCGGAAGCGACCCACAGACCGTAATAATCTTCAACCGCTTTGGCGGGCACAAGAATTATCTCGCTGCCTTTCCCGACCGAAAGCGTCACTCGCTGACCGGGCTGGATGTGCAAGTGCTCCCGGACCGTTTTCGGAATAACAATCTGATATTTCGACGAAACTGTGGAGTCGCCGCGAGTAGAAGATGATTTCATGCGTACAACGTAACACGCCGTAAAACGACACGCAAGCGTTTTACATGTAGAATGAAACCATGAACACGAAACCGGAAATTCGTGAGGCAGGCAAACGAATGCGAGCAGAGCTCGGGGCCGCCGCCCGGGCCGAGCTCGATCGGCAACTGGTGGAGCGGTGCCGCACGGAATTGGATTGGCGCGGGTTCCGGCAGGTGATGGTGTTTTTGCCGATTGAGCGCCAGCACGAAATTAACACCTGGCCGCTGGTGATCTGGCTATGGGAGACTCAACCGCAGCTGGCGGTGTACGCGCCGGTGATACTGGGCGGGGGCATACAGGCGGTGCGGATTACGTCCGGGTCAACGTTCACTACCAGCCGATGGGGCATTCCGGAACCGTTTGACGGCCCTCAGCCGATGGCCGATGAGCCTCTCGACCTGGTGTTCACGCCGCTGCTGGGGTTCGACGACAGCGGCAACCGGGTGGGCTACGGGCGCGGGTTTTATGACAGTTTTTTGGCTTCACAGAGCGCCGCGATGATTGTGGGGCTGGGCTACGAAGCCCTGAAAGTGCCCGGGGGTATACCGGCGTCGGAGCGCGACGTGCGGCTGCAGGCGGTGGTGACCGAGGCCGGGTTCAAAGCGGTTACAAAGTAGCCTTGGCCATACGCTAAAAGCGAAGCGCCTCGTTGATACAACGAGGCGCGTTCACCCGTGCGGGTGGTTCTGGTTCTGTTCCGGGCCTTACCGCTGAGAGGCGCGGAGCGCAGCATCGATGATCTGACCGCGGTAGCCCTCATCTTCGAAGCGTGCGTGCTTCTGGTAGCGCATGAGCTGGCGTAGCAACGTGCTCGCGAGAGCGGGGTTGTCCGGGCAGAGACCCAGGAACCGCATCACGGCGTCCTCGAGGTCTTCGGGCCAGCCTCTCACGAGCAGGACCAGACGAATACCGGTCGTCTGCGCGGTTACTGTTAACGCCTTCGCAAGGCCGAGGATGTTGCGGTCCAAGACCAACCCGTCGGCTGACACCAGGCAGTAGACGCCGTAAACGGCATTCAATGCCTGGTTGACCCGGTCAAGCGATTCGCTGACCGTGAGCTTGGGGAACTCCTTGCGCAGGTACTTGACCAGTTTGATGCGGTCGGCGCCGGGGTTTTCGCCGACAAGGGTGGTGGCATAGTCAAGGACAGTCGATTCGGTTGTCATGTCGGTGCCTCTCTGGGCGTGTGCGGTCCTGACTCGGCGGCGAGCACAGGAATGAACAGAATGATTATGACATATATACTGTTTATGCAAAGTCATTGATTTGACACAGACATAAAATGAGCCCGACCGAAGTCGGGCACATTTTATGGTGGCTACGGCTAGATTCGAACTAGCGACCAAGGGCTTATGAGTCCCCTGCTCTACCACTGAGCTACGCAGCCATACGGGTACGAATTGTAAAAGTTTGAGGGTGAGAACGCAACCTCCTGAAACTATTAGACCATGATTTTGCTCGTGCAGTACTTACTCGGAGGGGGCGGTGATTCTTAAATCGATGGCATAATAACATCTACAGATAGGGGTCTGTGATCTGATGTCTAGCCGGAACGCAGTCCGGATCAGTTTTGGCCGCTTATAGGCGGCTGGCGGTGGCGGCTGTTTAGGGTTTTGAGGCTAAAAAGCAGCTACACCATTATTGTTAGCCAATGCTCTCCCTCCGAGGGGAGGGCTCGTTTTTGAGCGAGGCCCAGAGGTGCCAGGACGCGATGGTGCGGTACGGGCGCCAGCGGTCGGCTGTGGCGATGAGCTGGGCCTTGGGCGGCAGGTCGGCCCAGCCGTAGAGGCGGCGCATGGCGTTTTGGAGGCCGACGTCGTCGGGCGCGAAGACGTCGAGGCGGACGAGGGTAAACATGAGGAACATTTGCGCCGTCCAGGTACCGACGCCCTTGATGGCGGTGAGCTCGGCGATGACCTGGTCGTCGGGGAAGGTGTCGAGATGATTGTAGACGGCGGGGTCGTGGGCGAAATGCGCGGCCAGGTCTTGGATGTAGCGGGCCTTGGCGCCGGACAGCCCGGCCGCGCGCAGCTGCTCGGGGGTAGCCGCCATGACGCGCCGCGGGTCGAGGCCGGTGAGCGCTTTGAAGCGGGCGAATATGGTGGCGGCCGCTTTCACGGATAATTGCTGGCCGGTAATCGACCGGCTCAGCGACATGAAGTAATTCGTGCGGGGTTCGTGCACGATGGGCGCTTGGAGCGCAATGATTTTGCCCAGTTTGGGGTCGAGCTTGCTTAGCTGCTGTTCGCCGGCGGCGATGCGTTTAGATAGATCGTCCATAAAAGTATTATAAAGACTGCGGTGGGAGACCGGCCCGCCGTGGTGGCAGGCCGGTCTCCAGCGAACTAGGCCAGAACCTTGCGGAACGCCGCCTCCCACCCATTCGGCCCCCCCGGGAACTCGAGGAACCCGACGTGGGTCGACGCGACCTCCACGAGACCGAGGTTCGGGTACACCCGGCGCCAGTGCTCGTAGGCCTCGCGTTTGATGGTGTCGTCCGCGTCGGGCGCATAGGGACGCCGGGATTGCAGGTAGTTCGCGGTAACGCCGTTCCGCTCGGGGCTGGGTTGCGGCGTGGGGTGAGCCAGAATGGAGCGTGCCTCGTCGAACAGCTGGTGGAGCGGCCAGCGACTGGCCAGTGCGTGCTGCGCGTCTAGGAGCTCCCAATTGACCCCTTCGCCGAGCAAGTCCGGTTTGGGGGGCTTGAAGGTCAACTTCCAGAACGGCCGGTTGAGCAGGAGGTCGAACAGCCGTCCGGCTGGGATGAACTTCGCTAGCTGTGCGGCCGGGTCCACGAGATCCGCAGAAGTGAAAGGGGCGTCGACCAGTTGGTTGCGAACATCCCGCCCGGGCTTGCTCATACCGAGCACGATGTCGTCGGCGGTCAGACCACCCATGGAGGCGCCGATCAGGTCGATGCGTTGGTATTCGGTGGAGCGGAGCAGACCCCTGACCCGCTTCACGATGGACCTGCCGGTGTAACGGTTGAGGTCGTACTCCACTAGCCAGACGTCGGCGTACTCGAGCCACACCCGAAGCATGCCGGCGGAGTGCTTGACGGCCGAACTCTGCGCCCCCGTGAGGTAGATGATGAGCCGCGAGTGATTCCGGCCGGGGCGCTTAACGATCTCGATCTGCGGCCGCCTCATGAGGTGGAACGCGAACAGATCGATCGTGCACAGTGCAAGCATCAACAGGACCAGACCGAACAGCGATCCGATACTGATCAGTACCCATTGCCATGCGGTCATGGCCGATCATCCCCTCTCCTGGGGTCTCGTTTTTCAGGTTCAGCGGGCTAGGACTGAGGAATTATACAATTTTATTGTGCATACGTCCAGGTAAGCCTAGCTTTTTGGATTAAGCGATAAATTATATCCCTTAACAGGATGAGGCTTCACTGTGTTAAAAACAGATACTTTTGGAATAGGTTCAGAATGTATCTAATTTTGACCGGCGACTGATAAATCCTTGGTAGCGGGGGCAGGATTTGAACCTGCGACCTCTGGGTTATGAGCCCAGCGAGCTACCGAACTGCTCCACCCCGCGATATGTACCGCACTATAATCTAACAGATTGAGGTGAAATGGTCAATGACGAACCTGAGAAAAAGGTGTATGATGTTTGCCTAATTGGGAGCTTTGCGATGGGGAGAATCAAGGTTCTGGCGGGAGTATTAATAGCGCTGTTGGTCCCGGTGGCGGCAGTGGCCGCGGTGGACTCGCACGCCAACGTGGTGCTGGCCAAGGGCGATAACCGGACCGGCACTTATTATGCCGCGGGGCAGACCGTGACGGTCGATGGAGATGTGAGCGGCGACGTGGTCTGTGCGGCGCAGACCGTCACCATTAACGGCTCTGTCGGCGGCGACGTGCTGTGCGCCGGGCAGACCATCACCATTAACGGCGCGGTCGGAGGCAGCGTGCGGTCGGCCGGGCAGGTCGTAAACGTAAACGGCACCGTGGGCCGCAACGTGACGGCGGCCGGCCAGGACGTGACGGTCGGCAGCGCCTCCAAAGTGGGCGGCGACATGGCGGCGGCGGGCGCTGGGGTGAACGTGAACGCGCCGGTGACGGGCACCCTGTACGCCGGTGGCCAGAACCTGGCGTTGAACGCTGCCGTCGGCGGCGACGTGGGCTTTTGGGGGCAGGACCTGAGCTTGGGCAATGCCGCCCAAATCGGTGGCAACCTCGTTTACACTAGCAAAAATACGTTTGCGATCGACAAGGCCAAGGTCGCTGGGACGGTGACCCGGCACGAGCCGCCGGCCACCAAGCCGGCGGCGCCGAGCGCGGCTTCGCGGCTGGCCATGCTGCTGTACTGGATAGTGGCCGGGCTGGCGACGGCGTTGGTGGCGGTGTGGCTGACGCCGCGGCTGGTGCGGGCCGTGACGGGCCCAATGCTGCGCCGGTGGCCGGCCAGCGCGGGCTGGGGCTTGGCGGTATTGCTGCTGGGGCCGGCCGTGTTCGTGGTGCTTTTGATCACGGTTATCGGCATACCGGTGGCCCTAATCGCCGGTGCGTTCTGGTTGCTGGTGCTGCTGACTTCGCAGTTGTTCGCCGGCGTGGCCGTGGGCCGGCTAATCCTGACGCGCGAAGACGACAACCGCCGCGGCATGGCGCTGGCCGCGCTGGTGGGCGTGCCGCTGGTGATGCTGGCCGTCTGGGTGCCGGTGCTCGGAGTCCTGGTGGGGCTGGCCGCGGCTATCTGGACGTTCGGCGGCGTCGTGCTGGCCATGACCCGGTCGAGCGCGCTCGGCTAGTCGGCGCGCCCGCTTAAGAAATCAAACCATTGCTGGAGGTTCGAGGTTTTGGCGGCCGGGTTGGCGTTGCCCGACGCGGGCGCGGGCGCGGGGCTGGCGTGCGGGATGATCACCACATTCTCGCCCGGTAGCTGCAACCCGAGGTTGGAGCGGGCCTGGCGGTCGCGGAAAGCGTTGGTGTTGTAGTAGGCGATTGAGTCGGCGAGCTGGTTTTTTTGGTCTTGCAGCAGCGCTATTTGGACATTTAACGACTCAATTTGGCGGCCCAGCTGGTAGTTGCGCTGAATCGTCTGGGTGAGCACGATCACGAGGTAAAGGATAACCAACGCGCCGATGAGGTTGAGGAGATTTACGCCGGTCAGTTTGATTTTTGGCAGCTTCATTAGCCTTAGTATAATATACTAACCCCCGGGGGTCCGTAGCTCAGTGGTTAGAGCAGGCGGCTCATAACCGCTTGGTCGCAGGTTCAAATCCTGCCGGACCCACCAATGTTGATTTATCGTCAGCGATTTGCTGAATTACCTCAAAACAAAGCCCTAATTTAGCGGTTCCAAAACCTATCCCGAAGTCATACCTAATTCCACCCGGGAAGATCATCTTTTGGAACCGGCGTTTGTATTCCGGTTCCGCATCCTCCCACATCTTCGCCAGGTTACCAATAAAGTTAGCCGCATAACCTACTATCGCATCGCGGTCCAACTCCTCCTCCCACGCCTGCCCCCGCTGCATTTGCATCGTTACTAGCTCACTATCAATCTGATCTATCACGCGCTTATTCTTCGCTAACTGCCCGGTTTTTGCCAGGTTGCGCACGACGGTGTCCTTTTCCTCTTCAAGAACCTGCATGGACTTATCGATCTTGCGCCTAGCGTTGCGGGCATCCGCATATTCAGACTCCCATCGCTTGAGGACTGTGGCACGAAACAGTAAGAGGTCATCGTCGGTAAACTTGACGGCTTTTAGACGTTCCAGAAACTGCCGGTGAAGTGCTTCTTTATCTTCCGAGACTTGCTTGCCGGTGACGGAGCGTCGGCACTTTGGGCAGCTGTACTTGAGATACACGCCGCCGTTGCCGCGAGGTGTGCTGCCGGTGATGGGCGTAGAGCAGAGGTGGCAAACCACGAATCCACCGCGCAGAGGCCACTCACCGCCCATTTTGGTCTTGAGCAGTCCCTTGCGCGGTTTGCCGGTAAGTATGTCTTGGTTGGCCTCAAACTCGCTCATAGTTATCAGGCCAGCATGTAGGCCTTTGCGATCACCCTCAACCAACTTGCTTCTCACGATACCGGCGTAAACACCATTTCGGAGCATGTTGCAGGTGTACTGGTACACCAGCCTTTTGCCAGACTTGTTGGTGATGCCCATCTGCCAAGCCAGCTTGTGCATCTCACGCTGCGTATAGACGCCCTTAGAGAACTCCCGGAGCCACTTTGCTACAAGTGGTCCTTTTTCGTCTGCCTCGAGCGTAGGCCGGTTCATTGCGTCTTTGACGTTGCGGTAACCAATTGGTGCCATGAAGGGCCAACTTCCCTCTTCCACCCGCTTTGCCATTCCGCCAATGGAGCGTTCGGCGCGTACCTCGTTGTCAAACTGCGCAAATCCCGACAACATTGTCTCCATCAATCTGCCAAGGGTAGTGTCTTCTATCGGCTCGGTAACCGATGCGAGGCTCACTCCTACCTTCTTGAGCACCGCTTTGATAGCATGGTGGTCTTTGGTGCGGCGAGAGAACCGATCCAGCTTCCAAACGAGCAGGGTGCTAACTTGGCCCTTGTGCTCTTGGCAATACCTGATCAGGGCGAGGAGCTGTGGCCGGTTGGCAGTTTTGGCGCTTTCGCCCTCTTCGACAAATACCTTTAGCACCTCGAGCCCGTTGGCCTCGGCATACTTCTCGCAGGCTTCGAGTTGATTCCCCAAGCTCATATTCTCGACTTGCTCGTCGGTACTGACCCTGGTGTAGATAATGGCTGTCTTCATATTTTGAACCTTTGAAGCCTTGATTATATGCTAACTTGTTAACATTTCAAGACTTCCGCCTGGACTTTTGAACCTTGAACATATCCACCACTAGTTTGGCCAGCTGGTCTACGGCCTCGACCCGCGCACGAATCTCATCGTCGGTCATAGTCTCAGATTTGGCCCCGAGCAACTTGCGTGCCTCTGCCACCCCGAAGTTTTGCTCGGAGTTTGCCACGATTACCCCTTGCGCCGGTTGCCGCGCTTACCAGTCGCGAGCTTGGCCTGCTCTGCATCTAGGTCATCAATTAGATCATTCAGTAGCTGGATCATCGACCGCCCGTCCATGGCCGCAATAATTTTCAACCGCTGGTGCTGGTTGGTGCCAATGCGCGTTAGTCTCGTTGATTCTTCGATAGTCGAGTTCATGGGTCCCCCTCGGGTTGGAAACAAAAGTAGCCTTCTACACAAAGGCTACACGTGCGGGAGTTCGCTAGAGTTAGCTAACTTTTTGTAGTGAGTGCCGGGTTCAAGCGCACCGTGTACTTGGTGACTAGCAGTAGATCCGGGGTGCCTGACAATGCTGCAACGCGGGTATTCACACTGGTGGCGGCGGTATATACCTTCCGCCAGTCCAACGCGTGTTGATCATCTTCACGTATTCCAAACTCAGCCAACATTTCGTCTGCGTTCCACGCCTCGCCCGGAGCCTTACTCGCGCCGAATAGAGCCGCCAGCAGAGCGGCCTGATTGGTATTGGGCCGAATCCTCACTTGGCCACCGTTTAAGCGCAGCACTGCACGGTCGGGTTCGTAGCTCACGCCGCCTTGAGGTAACAATAGCTGAATTGGCCGGATGTTGAGTAACTTTATCGAGTATTCTTGCCTAAACGAGAATACGGAGCCTACCGGGTTGACTCGCGTCATGAAGCCGTCTTGCTTCTCATGGTTCACTCTCACGGCCCCTTGCTGCTCTAGGTACCGCCAAAACTCCCCAATCCCTGTCTCGCTCTCCTGGTCCGGCTCGTCGGTATCCGCGTACGCCTGCACTACCACGTCCAAACCGAGCGAAGCAGCCTGGTAATTCTCTTCGTGACTGACCAAAGCGGTAGCGATGCGCGTAGTATGCTCGCTAAGGTTGGGCGTCGTAGTCTCCATGGTGTAAACAAGTATACGCCGGGTGTGAATGGGGACACGGATCGAGACTAATGATTGCGGGTATATGGGGCTTTTTTGTGTTACTGAATGTCATGAAATGGTTGTACAACTAACAACACGAATACGCTCAAAAAAATTATGTGTGCCCGCAGCGAGATTTGCCAACGCATATGCTCGTGACCCGGTAGTTGTGCGACGGGGGTGCACGGGGTGCAATATGACCCGGGTGTTGGCTTGGTAGTGTACACGGAATGGATTGGGTGCCACATGTCTTCGGTGGCGGATCGGGGAGGCTCTGAGAGCGTAGGTCCGACGCGGAAGTTACATGCCCTTGAACAGATCCGAGATGCGCACACCAAGCCCCTGCGCTAGTCGATCGAGTGTAGCAATTCGCGGCCAGCGTCTGCCGTTCTCTACAAATGCTATGGTCATACGGTCCAAGCCCGTCTTTTCGGCCAACTGTTCCTGGGTAATAGACCTTTCGGCCCGGAGTTGAGCAACATGCCCTCCAAATCTAGCCAAAATCTGCTTTTCGTCGTGCTGCTTCATTGCATACACGATATTGAGTGTTTACAATCTGTAACATTTACAATTTGTAAACAATGTGTTATTATTCGGCCTTATGAAGTCAAAAAAGAGATTCAATAAACTCTACTGGATTGTGCCAACCGCAGTGGCTGCCTGCCTGCTCAGCGGTGTAGCCGTCTTTGCCCTGAATAGCGGTGCGGAGCTACCAACCAACACGGACTACGCGACTAGTGCATCGCTAACTGCAACGCCAACCTCGCCGAAGCCTGGAAGCACTACGACAATAGTGGTTGTTACCCCGGCTCCGGTCGCGCCAAGCACCACTGTAGTCGAAACCCAGATTTGCAGGAGCATTATCAGCAACGCGCAAACTCAAGCAAAGAACCTGGATTCACAATACTCGAGCAACTGGACCTCGTGGAACAGCGTGTACCTGGGTGAGTACGACAGCCAAGCCGCCCTGGATGGCAAAGAGTGGTATAAGAACTACACAAAGCAGCAGTTTGCCAACTGGGTTAGCTCCAATGACCCGACCATGCAGAAGTTCTGCCACTCCTCGACCTCACTGGCCGACATCATGGTCCAGCCCGACTACAGCACCTGGTAATAGCGCGGGGCTTTAGTCGAGAAGTGACTTCTGGCCACCGGTAAACCAGGAGCTGTCAAAGCCGTCCGCAACTACGATGGGCTGCACCTCGGTCAGACCGGCAGCGTGAAGGGTGCGGAGTTGTTTAGCGAGAGTGGATGCGTCCTCAGTGATGATGTAGTCAATTTTATTTTTCTCGGCCTGGGCAATAAGTTTCAGATCATCCTTGAACTCAGCGCGCGCACTTCGGGGTGTTGTGCCGTCATTCGCGGAATCGTTTCGTGCGTCAATCCGGGCGGTACTGCCGAGATTGTGGGCGACGTTGGAAAGGTGGGTTGCCTCGTAGATATTAAAAGGCATGGGAATAAAGTTGCCGCTCGACAGCCACTCCGCAGCCGATACCAGCTGGTGATACTCGGCAATCACTATGGCCGACAGATGCATCTTGATGTCGTTCCCCAGCATGTATTTGTAGTAGCGATTAGCTACATCGTAATTCGGATATTTGGGATTCGCGAGGGTGATGAGGAATGTAGTGTCCACCATGACGGTCTTTTTTGCATCAGCCATCATTTCCTCGCATCGCTTCTACCCATGAGGTCGGCGATGCACCCTCCCAGACTGCCGCACCCTTTTCTTGGATAGCGACAAGCTGGGCTTCGTCGTAGTGGGGGTAATAGTGTTCGTAGCCAAGTAGCTCCTCGTCTTTGAGCAGTTCGGTCTTCACATTGTAGAGCGCCTTGATCCGGAGTAGTTGCTTCTGGTAGAGGCGGTTTTCTTTGTCGCTGGCCAAGAGTTTGGTATCCGACGATACAGTCAGAGACCGGCCGTTCTCAAGCTGCACATGCACGTTGGCCTTGGATTTACCGCCCATATCGTATATCTCGCCATAAACATACTTTTCGACCTCCACCCAGACGTTGTTGGACGCGTGGTATTCCGAATCGGCGTTAATGACGATTCTCTTCACATCTTTGCCGCCCAGGGTGAGCGTATATACCCGCCCCTCGTTGAGACGTGCTAGGTTCTGCCACTGATTGATGATCTTGCGGCGGCCTGGGTCTAGATCGCTGATGTCGTCCGAGCTGGCCGCTTTCTCATAATCTACTTTAACCTCGGCCATAAACGCGGGCTGGCCGCTTGTAGCAAGCACCAGGGAGCCTTCCTCGACGGCGGTGCTGATCTTGGCATCAAGACGTCGTGAACCTTTCACAAAATCGGCCACTTGGGATACAAAGTCCTTGAGCATGGACAGGCTGACATGGTCAGGAGTGACCGGTACGCCATCAACGTTATCCTGAAGCGAAAACTTCAGTGTTATAGGATCTTCAACTGATTCGGCTGAGGTGTTTTTTACCATAACCTTTATGCTTATGCTATCACGGATTGTAGTACCGAACACCAACCGAAACTATTGGTATTTCTTACAGGATTCTTACAAAGAGTCCGACGTGATTTGGTAGGAGCTGATCATATACGCGAGGCCAGCGACCTGCAAGCACATGGGGAATCCGCCCGCCTTAGCGTAATCGCAAGAATCATGACCCGGCTCGCCTACCAGCAACAACGGCAAAGAGCTTACTTCTCCCGGCCGGTGTCGCTCTTGTCCACCCGAGCGAGTCTCCTCTGATACAGGTGTCGGAAAAGCTTGATCTCTATGATCCTAAACTTATCCAGCACTAGGAGCAGGATAATTACGCCGAGAACGGTTGCTAGGCCTGTCCCGGCGGGAGTTGAGACGCCTTTAACGAGCGTCTTGATTGGAGCCGCAGCCGCTGCAGCAGCCGAAGCCGCCTTGCTTGGAGAACCGCTGGGCGAGGGAGATGCGGTCGAAGATGGCTGGGTACTGTTATTTGAGACAGCATTTTGGGACTTGCCACTACCTGTGGACGAATTGGAGCTACCGGAGGCGCTCTTTTGATCCTCATAGCGGAATACAGTCACCTGGGCGCTCGTTGTCTGATGGCCAGCGTTGTCGGTGGCAACGGCGGTTACGGCATTTAGCCCGATCGTGAGAGGTAGTGTGACCGAATATGCCCCGCCCTGCACGGACGCTGCGTGGCCATTTACCGTGACTGATTGGATTCCGGAACCGCTATCACTCACCGATCCCGTTACGCTCACGTTTGCGGCGGCGGTATTCGTGTTGTTCTGGGGCAAGGAAATCGAGACCGTTGGTGCCTGCGTGTCGTATTTTAGATCGCCTTCCCACGCGACGATATTAAACTGGCCGCTGGGCAAGGACTGATTGCAGTAGAGAGCCCCCATTCCAAGTACTCCGTCAGTCTCGACATGTACGACCGTCTCGTTGGCATCTGTTAGAAAGCGATAGTGATGGAGGCCTTGAGCAAACCAGTCGTACCCGGAATCCGAGCTGGAACCGCATTGATTCCATACTGGCTGCCCCGTAAACCACTCGTTTGCCAGGCTGCAACCGTGAATGGCTTTGCAGTAGGGGCCGTACATTGGAGTCGCAGCGAGGCCTACACCTGGCAACCAAGCCATTGCCAAAATGACTGCCGGTAGAAGCAGCCTAATTGACCTCAATATTTTCCTTGCGTGAAGCACAATTTGGTCCCGTGACTTGCAGTTATTCTACAATCTACCGTGGAATTAGGCTAGAGGCTTGAGCTTAGAGATGCTTGGGTTCACATACATCTAAGTAGTGCTTGCGACCGGCATGTCCCGTAGCACCCGGTACCAATCCACCAGCTCCTTCTTGATAAGGTTCCACCGAGTTAAACTCAAGTCCACCAATAATTGACTCCAACTAGGTAAGGCCAGGTCTATGAACACGGAAATTCCGTCGCCAGACGACAAACGCCTACGGTATCGGGGAGCGGACAGCTCAAGAAATTACCGTCGAAGTCCCTGGGCATGACGGCCCGGTGGCACTGCAGGTTCAGACTGAGGGCGCCCTCATCGAGGATCTGCGGGTTGGTGATACGCAGGTTCTGACTAGCGTTGACGTCAAGGACCCCGAGACGGGAGACGATTTTTTGCGACCGTTGAAACGCGACGGCACGATCACAGTGTTGCCTTATGGTCCCAGCCCGGCCGGTCCTCAGCATGGCCCGTCGCGCTATAACCAGTACAATATCGCATCATCGGCAGCTAATAGGCTTGAGCTGACGGCCCGGGATCCGCAAGGCTACGGACACCTCAAGACGCTAGTGGCTGAGGCCGACGGAGCGACGATTACTGACGAAGTCGTAAACTTGAGCGGTAACGAGGCACGAATGAGCGTCGGCGAGCATTTCTATTTTCCCGTGCAAGAAGCCGAGTTGGCCCAGGTGAAATTCCTGAACGAATCCGGTGAAGAAACTTCCTTTGCGACCGGAGTCGAGGATAAGGGCAATGCCCACGGAAAACTTTCTGACTTCCTAGATGAACTTATGGACGGGAAAACGCTGCATATCGAAGGGTTTACCGGTAGCCAATCGATTAGCATCCCCGGCCTGGGAGTGATCGAATTGGGCGCCGACGCCCAGGTGGAAGGACAGAAACAGGCTGTGAGCCTGTTGATATGGCATCGTCCAGGGACAAACACCATTTGCTTTGAGCCCGTTGCAGGGGTAGCGATGGACAGTGAGGGCCGCGAGCAAAGCGACGGGGTGGCACTCGGTGCGGGCGAGACCGTGACCCTGACGTCTCGGGTCCGTCTGACGCGCTCGTTAGCCGGGCAATAGCGGGCCGCACTTTTTTGGTGGTACGATGTTCACATGGATAAGCGCAAGCATAACGAGCCGGAGCACGGCCGCCATTATTTGGTGATGGCCCAGGTGTGCGAGCCGAAATACGGTGACGAGATGAAGTTTGTGGCAGCCGAAAAGGCTTTGGTGGCGCGGAAATTGGCCGCTGCCCGGGGGATTTCGCTGCCGAAATTGGGCTTTTACGGCCAGGATGACTGGAAGCGCTATGAGCACCAGTTGGAAAAATATGCCCGTCAGCTTGAAGAATATGAAGAAGATGTGGACGGCGGGATTCTGCCGGTCAAGTTCGCGGTATATAACGACGCCGAATTTTCCGACCGCGGGATCCATGTGACGGTGAAGGTGAAGGGCGGCCGTGTAGATAGCGTGAAGAAGCCGCCGGAGCGGCCGGAGCGGCTAGATGGCGGGCGCAAACCGTGGCCCAAACTCACGTTGCCCAAGCCGGGCTTTTCGCGCCGTAATGTCCGGATCACGCCACACGCGGTGTCGGTGGTGCTATCGAACTTGCACGCCGAAGACGGCGCGGTGCTTGTAAACCAGCTCGTCCACGTGCACTGCGGTCCGGAGACCACGGTGCATTATGAAGTCATGAGCCACAATGTGGCGCACGAAACCGGCGACGTCGAAATCCAGCAGGCAGCAGCCGCTACTTAAGCAGCGTGTCGGCCTGGGCCTTGAGGGCTTCGTAGGTGCTTGCGCCGCTGAATTTGACGCCGTTGAAATAGAAGGTGGGCGTGCCACTCACGCCCAAGGCGGTAGCGTCGGCGGAGTCCTGGTCGATGACGTTTTGGAATTGCTTGCTGGTGAGGGCCGCCTTGAACTTATCGGCGTCAAGGCCGAGGTCTTTGGCATAACCCACGAAGGTGTCGGTGGGGTCGGAAGATTCGGACCAGTCCTTTTGGGTGGCGTAGAGCTTGTCGTGCATCTGCCAATATTTGCCCTGGTCGGCGGCCGACTCGGCCGCATTGGCCGCAGCATTGGCGTTTTGGTGGAGGTTGACGAGCGGGAAGTTGCGGAAGTAGAAGGTGATTTTGCCGTCGTAGTCCTTGAGGAGCTTCTCCACATTGGGCTCAGCGGCGCCGCAAGCCGGGCACTGGAAGTCGCCGAATTCCACCAGCTGGACCGACCCGCTGCCCTCTTTGTGGCTCGAATCCCGGATGACTTTGGTGTCGCCCTTGGGCGTGTTGGCCTGCTGGTTGTTATTGGCGATGGCAAACAGGCCAATCATGCCGCCGACGACTACTACGAGGATGCCGATGAGAATTTTAGCTTCGCGTGACACAGTTAAGCACTCCCTTCACAAGTATTACGTTTACTCTAACAGATTACTCCCAGCTGAACACGCGAACCGCAACGAAGCCCATTATGACACCCCAGACCAGCAGGCCGAGGACGTCGGAGCGGACGGCCCAGAGCGTCGCCCCGTCGTTGGCCACGTGGCGGAGAGCGTCGGCGAGGTAGGTGAGGGGCAGGTAGCCGGTGACGAATTGCAACACCGGCGGGAAACCGTCGCGCGGGAAGAAAGTGCCGGACAGGAACATCATGGGGAACTGGATGAGCTGGGCGACAGGTTGGGCCTGGTCTTCATTTTTGGCCCAGCCGGCGATGGAGAAGCCGAAGAGCTGGAAGACCGCGCTGCCGATCAGCGACAGGGCGATGAAGGCCGCCCAGCTGGCCGGGCTGAGGTGGAAGCCGAACGCCACCACGCCGACGGTGGCCAGCAGTATGGTCTGGAGCACGGCCATTATCAGACGGGTGAGGCCCTGGGCGGCCAGGAAGCTGCCGGGGTGGATGGGCGTGGCCTGGAGCCGGCGCAGCGTGCCGGTGGTTTTGTAGCTCACGAAACCGAAGGCCACCGAGAAGATGCCGATCTGCATCACCGACAGGCCGATCATGCCGGGCAGCAGGAAGTCAATGTAGGTGAGGTTCTTGGTTTTTACGCCGCTGGCTTCCACCGAGATGACCTTGGGGGCCTTGGTGATCTGGTCGTTGGTGGCGCTCGTGATTTCTGAGAGGATCTGGGCCGCCGCCTGGCCGTTGCCCGGGCGCTCGGCGTTGAAATGGGCGATGATTTGTGAAGGCGTGACGCGGCCGTTTTTGGCGGTCTGGCCGAAATTCTCTGGGAGGGTCACCGTGAGGTCGGCGTCACCTTTGTCGAGGTCACGGGAGGCCTGATCGGCCGAGGCGTCCTTGATCTTGAAGGCGGTCACCTTGTCTTTGAGCGTTTGCTCAAATTGAGTGGCCATCGTGGTACCAGACAGGTTAACGATGTCGATCTTAAAGGTGCTGGAATTGTTCTTGAAGATGAGGCCAAAGACCGTGATGAAGACCATGGGGAAAAAGAGGGAGAAAAATATGGCCGTGCGGTTGCGGAAGTACATCTTGAGCGAGGCGATGAGGAGGCCACGGAAGGCGATGATAGTGCGCTGCTTGCCCATGCTAGTCGCGAAGTTCCTTGCCGGTTAGCTCAATGAAGACGTCTTCCAGTGTGGCTGCCTGGACCTTGGTGTGCGGCTTGAACCCGCGGCTGAGCAACTTGTAGATGAGGTGGTCGGGCGTGTCCATGGCGATAATTTTGCCCTCGTCCATGATGGCCACGCGGTCGCACAGCACCTGCGCCTCCTCCATGTAATGCGTGGTGAGGATGACGGTGGTGCCTTTTTTCTGGATGGCCTTGATCAGATCCCAGAGGTTGCGGCGGGCCTGGGGGTCGAGGCCGGTGGTGGGCTCGTCGAGAAAGACGGCGACCGGCTTGTTCACCAGGGTGGTGGCGATGCTGAAGCGCTGCTTCTGGCCGCCCGACAGTTCCTTGGCCTTGGCGTTGGCCTTCTCTTCGAGCCCGACTTCGCGCAGCAGCTCCATCGGGTCGCTGCGCTCGGCGTACAGGTCGTTGAAAAGGCGCAGCAGCTCGACGAGGCTGAGGTTCGGGAAGAAAGCGGATGATTGCAGCTGGATGCCGATGCGTTCTTTGACGGCGTAGGGGCGGCGTTTGACGTCGAGGCCGTCCAGGCGGGCGGTGCCGCCCGTGATTTCGCGCAGGCCTTCGATCATTTCGAGGGTGGTGGTTTTGCCGGCGCCGTTGGGACCGAGGATGCCAAACACTTCGCCCTTTTTAACGCTAAAACTTACGCCTTTGACGGCTTCAAAACCGTCAGCGTAAGTTTTGCGGAGATTATTTACCTCTAGGATTGGACTTGGCATGCCGCCTAGTAGCGTATCACCAAGCCTTCTTGAGGACAAGCAGGCCGGTGCGCGGGTTCTCGACCGAGACGTAGCCTTCGGGCATGGCGTCAACGGCGCCGTCGCGGACATCGCGGGCAAAGAAGTAGATCCTCTGGAGACGGCCGCCCTTGAGGGTGACGTCCTTCATGTGGAGGAAATACTGCTGACCTTTGGAATTGGTTTGGGAATAAGCCATATGTATTCCTGATTAATACTGTTATCTGTATTATGCTTATGCTATATCTGTTGTCAACTGTTTTTGTGCTCTGGGCTCAAATTACTTGCGTGCACAGGTCGCAGAATCCCTTAAGTTCTACTTGTTTCTCGCGCATAACGTAACGCCGGCGCTTCATAATATCGTCGAGCGACCGCACCCGGTACATACGATGGAGTAATGCTGGTGACGAAAGGGTGGCTGAAGTTCGACGAGACCCGCGGGCAGCTCACGGATGATACGAGTGTTAATGAACAGCCGCACCGTGCGGTAGACGGTGCGCTTGCTGACGCCGCGTTGACCTAATGGCTCGACGAGCGCCCGGGGCCGGCAGGGACCAATGGCGCCGATCAGGTAATATACCTCGCTGCGCTGACGGGTGCGGCTCAAACCGTAACGCAAAAGCTCGGTGTGCATTGCCTCTGGAGGAAACATAGTTGCGTTACCATACCAGATTTTTGACCCAATGGGTCAAAAATTCGCTATAGTGCACCAAGAGGAGCTCCGACCGTGTGACGGGGAAGTGGTATCATCAGCGCATGAACATTCCGAAGAAGCATCTTAGGAACGGATTTGAACTGCCGGTGTATGGGCTGGGAGATGGAGCCCGAGGATTTCGAGAAACTCTAAACGTCGGCGAAGAGGGTGACATTGTCGCGGGTGACGCGCAAAATGCCGCGGGCTATCTGGAATTCGAGCTGTTGGAAGCCGGTGTTGACGGTGACGGCGCCGCCCGTGAGCAGCGAGAAGAAGTTGATGTGGCCGGGCAGCACGTCGAACGGGCCGGTGCGGTTTTCGGCGCTGAGGCTGATGGCTTCGCCCTGGTAATAAGTCTGGTAGGGGCTGAAAATTTTGATCTTGAAACGCTTTTGGTTCTTGTCCATTAAATGAGGATCTCCTCCACGCCGGAAAGGGTTTGCTCGCGGCTGAAGTACATGCCGGGCACGCCGTTGAGCTTCTCGGTGACAAAGAATGACTGCGAGAAGAATTCGATCAGTTTCTTGGCTTTCTGGTAGTCGGCGCGGTCTTGGGGCGAGAGCTCGTTTTCGCCGATGATGGCGATGATGTTTTTGAGCGAGTCGTACTTTTGCATAATCGACTGCACCTGGGTCACCAGCAAGTAGTGGCGCTCCCCCACCACCTCGGGCGTAACGAGGCTGGAGGTGGTTTTGATGAGGTCGACGGCGGGGCGGATGCCGGCCTCAGCGACCTGGCGCGAGAGCACGATGACGGAGTCGATCTGGGACGAAATTTCCTGCACGGCGGGGTCGGTGAGGTCGTCGGCCGGGACGTAGATGGTCTGCACGGCGGTGATGGAGCCGTTTTCGTTGCTGTAGAGGCGGTCCTGAAAACGCTTGAGGTCGGAGAAGATGGTGGCCTGGTAGCCGCCCTCGGACGGGATCTGGCCCATCATGGTGGATAGCTCGTTGCCGGCCTGGATGTGGCGGTAGACGTTGTCGACGAAGAACAGGATGTCGCGCTTCTCCTCGTCGCGGAAGTATTCGGCCAGGGTGACGGCGGCCGGGCCGACCATGGCGCGCATGGCCGGGTTCTCGTTCATCTGGCCGTAGAACATGGCGGTGGCCCCGAGCATGTCGCGCTCTTTGAGGGTCTCGTAGAGCTCGGCGCCTTCACGGATGCGCTCGCCGATGCCGGCAAAGAAGGCCAGCTTGCTCGGGTCTTTGCCGACGTTGTTGATGATTTCCATGATGAGCACCGTCTTACCCACGCCGGCGCCGCCGATGATGCCGATTTTGCGGCCTTTGACGAAAGGCGTGAAGAAGTCGAGCACCTTGATGCCGGTCTCGAGCAGCTCGTCCTTGTTGCCGTAAAGCTGGTTTGAGCTGGCGTTGGTGTACACGCTGCGGCGCGGGACGTCCGGGCCGAAGGGCTCGAGCTTGTCGGCCGGCATGCCCACGGAGTTGAACAGGCGGCCGAGCACTTTGGCGCCGGTGGGCACCGAAATGGTGGTGCCGGTGGACACCACTTTGGCCCCGCGGGCCACGAGGGTGCTGGTCATATAAGTGATGCAAATGGCTTCGCGATGCTCGGTGAAGGACTGGATTTCGAGCAGGATCTCGGGATGGCCCTCGATAGTTAAAACTTCGCGCAACGCCGGACGGCCATCACCCTGGAAGGCCACTTCCACGATGAGTCCGCGAATGCTAACTATATGACCGGTAAATCCTGCTGCCACCTCACCTACTGCGATATGCGCATAATGCTTATTGTTATTCTACACGATAATCGCGGGGGTTTGTGGTAGCATAAGCGTAATGAGCGCTAAGCGTCAGCCCAAAAAGACCGAAACCGCCTCGGTAGTCGTGAAGCAAGGGGCGAAGTTTGGGCTGGTCGGGATCTCTAATACCGTCATCGACTACACCATCTTTATTACGGTGACCAGCCTTCTGCATGTGCCGCTCGACCTGAGCTACCTGGTGAAATACCTGTCTGGGACGGTGGCCATGCTCAACAGCTTTTATTGGAACCGGAGGTGGACGTTTAAGAGCCACGCCAGCGTGGGCAAGTCGGGGGCGAAATTCCTGACGGCGACGCTGGTGAGCGTATATGCGATACAGCCCGGGATGGTGAAATTGTTTTCGGGGACAAGCTTCGGGCAGGCGTTTGGCGGGTGGTGGTACCACTTGGCTTACACGCTTGGAATCACCGGGCTGGCGCCGGATTTGCTAACACATGATTGGCTGGTTAAGACGATCGCGTTCGGCATGGGCGTGGTGGGCAGCGCGATTTGGAATTTCACGCTTTATAAATTGTGGGCGTTTCGGGAGAAATAGTTTTTACTTTTAATGGTGGAGTGATCTCGTTCTGCTAACTACGGGATGTAACTTCTAAAAGTGATGGTTCGAAAAATTCGAAATGAGACTTCGGAACCGGCACTCTGCGCTAGGCTAGCCGACGGAGAGGGCGTTCATGGCGTTGACGATTTCCTTGATGCGGTCGTCGGCCTCGCCGCGGCGGGCGCGGTTGTAGGCCATCACGAGCTCAACCTGGAGCTCGCGGGCGCGCTTTTTGGCGGCGGACATGGCGGTGAAGCGGGAGGCGTACTGCGCCAGGCGCGACTCGAGGATGACCTGCGAGAGCGCGATTTCCATCATGACCGATTCGAGGTAGCGGACGACGTCGTCGACGCTCGGCTCAAACAGGTAGTCGCGGGGGCTGATGATATCGCCGGATTTGGCGGCTTCGGCGCCGGTGGCCAGCGAGCGCACGCGGCCGAGCAGGTCGATGCGGCCGACCTCCTGGACGCTCAGCGACACGTAGCGCTGGAACCAAACCGTGGGCTGCTTGTAGCCCAGGAGCTCGTCGACGATCGGGGAGACGTCGATGGCCTGGTCGATGTCGGGGAGGCGGAAGTAGCGCTTGATTTTGGCGTGGTTCTGGACGAATTGGGTGGCGCCGTGCGCGCCGATGACGAGCAGGTCGGTGGTATTTGGGTCGATGTTGTCGAGCACGGTGCGGACGATGCGCTGGTCGATGTCGCCGGACAGGCCGCCTTCGGAGGTGAGGGCCAGGAATACGTTGGGTTTGTCGCGCTTGATGGCGCTGTTGCCGGTGAGGCGGTCGTTGGGGTCCACGCGCAGCTGGGTGTAGATTTGCCAGAGCTCGGCGAAGAAGGCCTGGCTGCGGGAGACGCGGTCTTTGATCTTGCCGATGCGCATGGAGGCAATCGATTCGAAAATGCCGGTGAGCTCGGATACGGTGCCGACCTGGCCGGCCTCTTTCGCAACTGACAGCGAGCGGCTACTCATGGCTTGGACTCCGCGGTGGCTGCCGGGACGGCCGGCGCCGGAGCGGGCGCTGCGGCAGGCGGGGCCGCAGGGACGGCGGCGGCCGGGGGTGCGGCCGGGGGTTGGCCGGGCGGTGCACCCGGGGGCGGGGCAGCGGGCGCGGGCGGGGCGGCTGCTTGGACCGTGACCTCGGCGAGCAGCTTAGTGATGGTCCCCTCCCAGTCGCTATCGGCTGTCATAGTGGGCGCCAACTCTTTGGCCTTGCGCTTGAGGCTGTCGATGTTGATGGTGATTTTGCCCTCGGTTTTCATGACGGTGCCGAGGATGAGGTCTTGCTCGTTGCTGGAGTAAATCATGTCGGGCGGCTGCTTCAGAGCCTCGTAAATTTTCTTGCCCAATTCGAGGTCGGCGCGGGACTCGATGGCGAGTTCGGAGCCGAAGTGCGAGAATTCGGCGGCCTGGCGGTAGGCGGCCAGTTTCTTGAACAGCGCGGCCGTGAGCTTCTTTTGGCGCTTGTCCTGGCCCACGCCACCCACGCGGGACACCGACAAGCCCACCGAGATGGCCGGCCGGATGCCGGCGCGGAAGGCCTCGGTGTCGAAGATGAGCTGGCCGTCGGTGATGGACATGATGGAGGTCGGCAGAGGGGCGGTGATGTCGTTGTTGGGGGTGAGCACGACCGGTATGGAGGCCAGGGAGGCGCCGTTACTTTCGAGCCGGCCGGCGCGCTCGAGCAGGCTGGAGTGGGCGTAGAACATGTCGCCCGGGAAGCTGGCGCGGCCCGGGGCCACCTTGAGTAAGAGTGAGAGTTCGCGGTAGACCTTGGCGTGGTTAGAGAGGTCGTCGTAGATGATGACGCCGTCTTTGCCACTGGTCCAGTAATGCTCGGCGATGGTGGCGCCGATGTAGGGCGCCAGGTAGCTCTGGGTGAGGGAGTCGAAAACGGAGGCCACGATGACGGTGCAGTAACTCATGGCGCCGGTTTCATTGAGCTTGGCGATGAGGCGGTCGACATCGGCCTTGCGCTTGGAGATGAGCACCTGGACCACAAAGCGGCCGGTGTCTTTTTGGGCCAGGGTGAGCTGCATGGTAAAGGCCGACTTGCCGGTCTTGTTGTCGCCGAGCACGGCAATGCGCTGGCCTTTCACGAGCGGGAAGAGCTGGTCGGCGATGGCGACGCCGGTGGGCAGCGCCTCGGTGAGGGCACGGCGCTCGATGATGCCGGGCGCCACCTTGAAGACCGAATCGTAGTGGCTAAACGTGATGGGGCCCTTGCCGTCGAGCGGGGCGCCCGTGACGCTGATGACCCGGCCCATGAGGGCATCCCCCACCCCGGTCACGAGCTCTTCGGATTCGATGACGGCCAGCGTCCCGATGGGAATAGTTTCGGCCGACATGTTGAGCACCATGACGGTTTCGGCGCGCACCTCGCGCACAATCCCCTGGTGGCCGTTGTCGAAATATATGAGGGCGTTGACCGCCACACTCCCGAGGCCCTGCACCGTCACCAGAAAGCGGTCGACGCCTACGACTTCGCCGGTGGGGCGGCCGTCCGCCACGAGTTTGGCGAATTTGGGGTTATCAAACACGCTTCAATATCTCCGCTAGCTTGGCGCGGCCCGCTACCAGCTGCTGCTTCCAGGTATAGTCAAACACGCGGTTGGGCGTGCGCACAACCAAGCCGCCGCCCAGGTTACGGTCGGCCACAAAGGACACCAGGAGATGGGGCGTAACATTAGTGCGGAACCAACTCACCAGAGCTTCGCGCTGCGGACGGTTGGGCAAGGCGGCCAGCATGAGGTGGACTTCGGGGAGTTTGAGGTGGCGGAGGTGCTCGAGCAGGGCATCGAGAGACTCGAGCGTGGCTGGCTTGCCGGCCAGCCAGGCCTCGATCACGAGTACGGTCTCGGCGGAGTGGCCGGGTTCGTCTTTGGCGTGAGCGCCAACGGTTTTGCGGATCTGGTTTTGACGGACCCAGTCGAGGTAAAACTGGATGTCGTAGATGACCGACTCAAGCAACGCGGGGCTGTAGACGGCCGGTGGAAGATCGAATTCTGGGGCGGGCTGGGGCTCGCCGGCGGCCGGGGGGGCCGGGGCCGGCTGGGGCGGCTGGGGCGGCTGGGCCGGCTGGGCCGGCTGCGACTGAGGCTGGGGGGTCTCAGACGCCATTGAGCAGGTCCTTCCGGATTTCTTCCTTGTGCTTTTCGAGGCTGGTCAGAATGAATTGCATTTGGGCGCCGAGATCCACGCCGCTGCCGAGCGACTCCGAGATGTAGCTGGAGACAACGTCGCCGATTTTGGCGTCGAATTTGTCGGCCAGGTGCTTTTTCTCTCCCGCCAGTTCCGCCTCCATGCCCTCCCGCAATTCGATGCGCTGGTGCTCGACTGCTTGGTGGATTTGCTCCATCGCCTGGGTTGCTACCTGCCGCACTTCTTCGAGCGTTTTCTGGTAGGCTTCGAGCTCCTCCTCGATCACCTGGGTGGTGAGGCGCGAGACCTGCTCGCTGAGACGGGTGGAGGTGGCCTTGAGGTCGGTGCCGAAGGTCTGGGTGGCCTCGCCGATCTTGGCTTCGTAGGCAGCTTTGAGCTTGGCCTCGAGCTCGGCCGCGGTGGGCTCGGTGACCCCCACGGGTTTGGTCTTGGCGGCGGTGGCCGCGGCCTTCCCGGCCCGGCTGAGTTGCAGGCCCTGGACGATTACTACCACCACCAGGACCAAAACGACGGCTGCTAATATGATAATCTGCACGTTCACCTCGCTATCACCAGATACATTGATACGGCTGTGACGGCTAGAATCACCATCGCGAAGGCACCGATGGTGAGCATGCCTTGGAGCACACCCTTTTTCGACAACGGATTGCGGCCGATGGAGATGATGCTGTTGCGGACCGCCGAGTACAGCAAAACACTAATGCTAATAATGGCCACAATGAGTATCGCCCCGGCAATAATAATGCGGATTGGCGATACGGCCTTACCGGCCAGGGTGTTGGACAAGTTTTGGAGCCAGTTGGGTACCACATACTGCTGTTTGCCGTTGGTGGCCGTGTAGCTGGAGACCGCCACAACCACCGGGATTTGGCCGATGGCAACCTCTTTTTTGCCGGTGCCGTCGTCGATACTGCGCTTGGTGACGTTGTCGGACCCGGCGTTGAAATCGGCCTGGGCCGTGCCGATGACACGGGTGCTCGAGGCGCCGACTTTTTGGCCGACGCCGGCGATGGACGACACCGAAATGTAGTCGCCCACGTGGATATCGCCGCCGGAGGTACTCACTAGCACGTCGGCGCTGCCGCTAACCGCTACCTGGACCTGGCCGCTGCCGCTGCCGGACAGCGAGATGGAGGCCGCTGTGGGCGCTACCACCACGCCAAACAGGCGCCCGGCGTTGGTGAGGTCGGCCGCCACCACAGTG
Organism: uncultured bacterium; assembly: GCA_963740635.1. Taxonomy (GTDB): domain Bacteria; phylum Patescibacteriota; class Saccharimonadia; order UBA4664; family UBA4664; genus UBA5169. The sequence continues at coordinate 165,724 of CAVUEQ010000003.1, forward strand.
CCGCTGGATTTGGGATCAAGCGCCACCAAGCTGCCGGTAGCTATCGGCGACGTGGTGGCGTAGCCCTGCGACAGGCTGGCGCTAGCGGGCGCGGCCGCGAACAGCGCCAGCGCGGCGGCGGCCGCAAGCCCCTTGATTCTGTGCCGTAAGATCACGTGCGTTTGGCTCTCCTCACATCCACCTCTAAAAAGTCACTCTGAAAAGTCACCTCTATAGTGGTTATGATTATATCTCCCTTGCGCCTCCAAGCCAAGCGGTTTTCAGCCGAATTTCAAGATTAGAAGCACTAGACACCCACAGACGGCTAATGTAACATAGCTCTAACGCTAAGTTTAGGTGGAGATAAATTTCGTATGGATGTTAGACAGCAAAGACAAGCAGGCGATAACGGCCTGGCCGAAATGCCGGTAGCGCACAGAGGTGGATCGGGCGGAGGCGGAATGCTGAGCAAAGTCCTGGCAGTTCTGCTCGTGATTGTAGCTGTCGTCCTGCTGGCGTGGTTTGCCAACCGGGCTTGGGGTTCACTGGCCGCTGACACCGCGGTAAAGGGCAAGCAGTACCAGGCGCTGTTTTTGACCAACGGACAGGTGTACTTCGGCAAAGTTTCGCATGTGGACTCGAGCTACGTGAAGCTGACTGACATTTACTACCTGCAAGTTCAGCAGACGGTGCAGCCCAAAGACCAAAGTGCGGCGAACGCCAACAACCAGCAGGTCTCCCTGGCCAAGCTAGGCGGCGAACTGCACGGTCCTGAGGATGTGATGTACGTGAGCCGGCAGCAGGTCCTGTTCTGGGAGAACCTCAAGAGCGACGGCAAAGTCGCCAAGGCCATCTCCGACTATAAGGCCCAGGGCAACAAATAACCCGAGCCTGAAACTCACCAAAATTAAAAAGAGCCCCGGCGGGGCTCTTTTTAATGCGCGGACTAGGCAGCGAGCGGGCGCTCGGTCTTGGGGCGCGCCTCAGAGACGGTCAGCTTGCGGCCGTCCAGCTCGGCGCCGTCGCCCTGGGCGATCGCGGCGTCGGCTTCCTCGTCGTTGGCCATCTCGACAAAGCCGAAGCCCTTAGAGCGGCCGGTGGCGCGGTCCATGATGACGGCGGCGGACAAAACCTCACCGTACTGAGCGAAGAACTCTCCGAGATCTTCATTGGTAGTTGTATACGGCAGGTTGCCGACGAACAATTTCTTGGCCACTTTTACTTGGCTCTCCACTTACATCGCCAAGCCAACAAATCCCATACGCTGCGCATTTCTGCGTCAGACCTTTACGCTCCTCACTCAACGTAGGCGGTTCTACGCCTCGTTCCGGTGCGCAGCTCTTCCTTGAACTGCATCAGTGTATGGGATTTGTGAAAGAAGCCGGGACGATTATTCCGCCTTCGGGGCGGATTAACTTTTACGCGAGCATTATAGCCTACTCCGGCTGGTCTGTAAATGTTACGGCGCGGTACCAAGGCGTAAACGTGAGCAACGCGAATGCCAGGATGAGGTAGAGTTGGACGGCCAGGCCGGCCACCGCCGCGATGGCCTGGAGCACGTCAGCGGCGGTGCTGGCGCCAAAAACCGGCGCCGACAGGCTGAGCCATAGAGCGATACCGGGCTTAAGCAGCAGCAACGCGCCGCCCAGAAGCACCGCCCCGGCCGCTTTCAGGCCCATGGTCTCGAACGGGCCGCGCCAGTGGCCGCGGTTGGTGTATTGGGTTTCGAGCGTGACTTCGTTGCGGGCCTCGATGAGTATATTGTAGGCGCCCCAACAGATAATGTAGGCGATGAGGCCGACCGCCGCCCAGAAGGTCACCAGGGCCGCCGACGAGGCGATCTGGGAGGTGAGCACGGCCGAAAACCGCTCGTGGAATTGGTCGCGGGTGGCGTTGAGGGCGGCGTCGCCGATGCCCAGGCGGGTCAGCACCTGGCTCCATTGCGCGCCGATGATGAGCACCAGTGAAGCCATGAGCGACATGACCACCTGCGCTTTGGTGGGCAGGGCGACAGAGGCCAAGCGGCGGCCAAATGATACCGGCACGCTCACGTTCGCCTCCTCGCCGGGCGGCCAAGCAGGCCGGCCATCACCAGCGCCACCAAAGCGCCCAGCAGCAAGGCGCCGGCCAGGTCGGGGGTCCAAAACGGGGCGGTCAGCGTCTTTTTGTAGTCGGCCAGGTTCGGCGCCGGGACGTTGGTGGGGGCCGGAACGTTGGTGAGGTGCGTGGCCAGATAAGCCTGGTTGCATTTGGCCTGGGTGATGGAATCGCTTTTGCCGGCGCAAGCGGCCTGGGCGGCAGCGTAGATCTGGGAGTTGGCATTCACGGCGGCAGCCGCGGCTAAGGCGGCGGCGGTGGCCCGGTCGTAGCTGCCATGCAGCGTGTAGCTCACTGATGCGCCCATGTGGGCGTTTACAAACTGCTTGAGGGTATTTTGCGCCGCGTTGGTGTCGGTGCTCAAGGTGTCGGCCTGTACCACCTTGTCGGCCTGGGAGCGGGCCTCGCGGGCATTGGCGGCTCGCAGTGACATTCCGGCGACGGCTAGAGCGATGGCGGCAATTACATACAGGATACGCTTAGGCATAGCGCTATTATACCCCGTGTCGCGGTACAATGGGATTATGTCTGTGGTGAGCAAACCGGCGGTGACGCTGATAGGCGGAATTTTGGTGCTGGCCGGGGCGGTGATGCTCGTGACACCCGGCCCCGGCTTGCTGGTGATCGCGGCGGGGCTGGCGGTATGGGCGCGGGAGTACGACTGGGCGAAGGGCATGCTGAGGCGGGCGCGCGAGCGGATTGAGGCGGCCCGGGCCAGGGTAGTTAATAAACCCGAGAAGCAGGGCGCACCGGACAAGGGCCAGAAGCCCCCGGCGGGCAACTAGCTACCGGAGTTTGCCGTCGGAGATGGTGAGGGTGAGGTCGGTTTGGCGGGCGATTTCCAAATCGTGAGTGACCGCCACGATGGTGGTTTTTTCTTTGCGCGCGAGCTGGTGGAGGAGGTTGACGATGAGTTTGCCGGTGGCGGAATCGAGGTTACCGGTGGGCTCGTCGGCCAGGATTACTTTGGGCTTGTTGGCCAGCGCCCGGGCGATGGCCACGCGCTGCTGCTCACCACCGGACAGGCGGCTGGGCTTGCGGCCGTGTTTGTCGTCGCTGAGGCCGACTTGGCGCAGCAGGGCGGCCGCGCGTTGCCGGCGATGGGCGCGGGAGAGGCCGGCGAACTCCATCGGCAGCATGACGTTTTCGAGCGCCGACAGGTTGGGGATGAGGTTGTAGCTTTGGAACACGAAGCCGATCTGGTCGCGGCGGTATTTGATGAGGGCCATGTCGCCCAGGCGGGTGATGTCCTGGTCCCCCACTTTGATTTCGCCGGAGCTGGGCTTGTCGAGCGCGCCCATGAGCGAGAGCAGGGTGCTTTTGCCCGAGCCGCTTTTGCCGACAATGGCGGCGAACTGGCCGTCCGGGACCTGGAAGCTGACGTTATCGACGGCTACGACTTTGCCGCCGCCGGAGTTGAATTCTTTGCGCACATTTTTCAGGGTTAGCATGTTTATTCTCCTCTCATCACTTCTGCCGGGCGGACCTTGGCGATTAAGAACGCGGGGATGGCGCTGCCGAGGATGGCAATGCCGACGCCGGCGCCGAGGCCTTTGAGCAGGAGGTCGGCGCCGATGGTGGTTTGGACCGACTTGAGCAGGTCGGCGGCCGACTGGGTGCTCTGGCCGATTGACCGGAAGAAGCCGCGGCCGCCCCCGAAGGCCCGGCCGGATCCGCCGCCCCCGAAGCCGCCCTGGCCGCTGCCGGAGCTGGCGGTGGGCGCGTTGGCCGCGACGAGGGCGCCCGTGATCGGGTTTGAAGTGGCCGCGGCCAGCGCGATGCCAACCACGGCCCCGCAGAGGGTGAGCACGAGCGCCTCAGTCACAAACAGGCCCACCACGCGCACGTTCGACGAGCCGATGGCCTTGAGCACGCCGATTTCGCGGCGGCGCTCGCGCACGATCATGATCATCACCAGGAAGGTAATGACCGACGCGGCGATGAGGGTGGCGGTTTCACCGATGAGCGCGATTTGCTGAATGTTGCCGAGCGCGGTGATGGCGTCGGTGGTGTTTTGGGCGGGCGAGCTGATGTCGACCTTGTCGGCGCCGAGGGCGCTGGTGATGGCGGTTTTGACGCTGTCGAGGCTGTCGATGGAGTCGGCTTTCACGAAAATGTTACTCACTTCGCCCGCCTGGCCGCCGAGGCGCTGGGCAGTAGCCAGCGGCACAAAGACGGCCGCGTTGGCAAACTCTGTGCCGCCGTCAAAAATCCCGACGACCTTGAAGGTGGTGCTGTATCCGGTGAAGGTTGAGCCCACTTTGAGGTTGTTTTTGGTGGCAATGCCTTGGCCCACCACCGCCTCGGCGACGTCGGCGGCGCTGTAGCTGGCCGTGCCCGAGGTGACCTTGAGGGCGTTGCCCTCCTGGTCCACGCCGCCGGCCGTGCCGGTGAGGTTCACGGGCAGCTTGAAGTCCGGGACGGGGGCCGCGGCACCGCCACTGGTGCTGGTGCCCGCGCTGCCGCTGTCGGCGCCGGCGTTGCGGCGGCCGAGCGTGCCGGGATCAATGGGCGAATCGAGCGATACGTGCGATACCGGGGCCTGGAAATCGCCGCGAGCCCCGAAGGACGCCCGTGTGGGGCCGCCGACCTGCAGGCTGGCCGTGGCCGAGCTCACGTTGGCGAGCGCTTTGACCTTGTCCAGGTCGGCCGTGGTGAGCGGCTCGCCCCCGCCCTGGCCGCCAAACTGGCCGGCCGGCCGCAGCGTCAGCGTGGTGGCGGCGCTTTTCTTGAGGTCGACGATTTTGGCCTTTACGGCCTGGTTGGCCAGCATCAGTGACAATGCGAGCGCGGTACTGATACCCAGCAGCGCGATGACGGAGGCAGTCCTGATGCCGTTGCGAAACGCGTTGCGGGCCCCCCGGACAACGGTACTCATAAATTACTCCTTGGTTGAATTGGACTAAACTTAAAGCGCCCGGCTGAGGATTTGCTTAAGCTGCGACAATATTTGGCTAAGCATCTCGGGGCGGTTCAACGAGCGCCAGGGCCACACCAATTTGCCAGAGCATGAAGGCGGCTATGAGTTTAGTGACGCCGAGGCCGTTATAGCCGGGGTTATCACCCGAAATTATGTAGCTCATTGCAAACCCAAGAACAGCACCGGCGCCGATAGCTAGCAGCAGCCGCGCGGGGTGGATACGCTTGATTAATAACCAAAAAGCTGCGGACAGGATGAACGATCCGACCAAGCCGGCTATGGTATAGGACAGGCTGCCAATTTCACTGTCTGAGGCGGTCGAAAATCCGAAGTGGCTGAGCGCAATTTGTAGCGCGATCCGCCAAGCCACAACTGACGCTACTGCCCATACCAAGACCAACGGGGCCGCCCATTTGCGCCGGCCGCGGTACAGCCATAAGCACAGGGCGCCGATGATAATTCCGAAAAAGATACCGGGACCGTAGAGCAGGCCCACGTTAAAAATCAGTTCAAGGTTAAATGTGTCTTTACCACTTGGCGGGAGTAAGAAATAGCCCGACAACGCTCCCGAAACTGCGCTCGCAAGCGCGATGTAGGCGACCGATGAGCTGGCCTTTGGCTTCATGATGCTAATGTAGCACCGATAGCCTGTACGCGCGATTTATTGCGGAGACGCAGACTGTGGGCGGTGTCTCATTTTGAGAGATAGGATTTTTCTGGAGTGTTTTACAGATAGCGAAAGCGCTTTTGGCTAGTCGATGTCCCAATTTGAGACATCTCACTAAGTATGCGTGCCCGGAAAAATTTGCGGCGCGGCGGCGGACATGCACAGGGTTACGCGAGATTAGGTGTACTGCTCTGGCTGGTCCTGCTCATCCCAAATCTCGGTTTGGGCATCCATGAGCAGCCCGGCGACAACTTCATTGGCGTCCTGAACCGGAAGATGCGGGCTGTCCAACCCGGCAGAATCCACGGCGTCTGCGGCCTCGTTGCGGCGGAAATTGGCTTCGGCAATAGCGGCTCGCAAGATTGACCCGACCGATGGTTTGTCCTCGTAAGACTCCAACTGAGCCCGGACGTCTCCAGGGCTGATTTCGACCCCTTCAGCAACACGCTCCAAGCACCATTGGTAGAGCTTGTGACCAAATTCGCGCTCAGCTTCGGTGAGCTCGCGACGCTCCGTTTGCTCTGCTGCGGGCTCACCTAAACGGCCCGACTCGCCGGCGTTATCAAACCCACCAGCATCCGGATTGTCGAATTCGCCTGTCATGGATTAATTATAGCAGAAAGTTAAGATAGCAGAGGCTTTTTGGGAGCGTACTGGGTAGGCAGTTTGACCTTAAAGGTACTGCCCTCGCCGGGCGTGGATTCGACCGTGATTTCGCCATGGTGCAGGTCGGCGATGCGCTTGGCGATGGACAGGCCGAGACCGTAGCCCCCGGGGTGGTTTTTGGAGCGGGAGCGGTCGGCGCGGTAGAAGCGGTCGAAGATGTGCGGGATGTCGGCCGCACTGATGCCGGCGCCGTGGTCGGCCACGCTCAGGCGCACGGCATTGCCGGCCAGCTCTGAGCGCAGCGTGATGGTGGTGCCTTCGGGGCTGTACTTGATGGCGTTGTCGAGCAGGATGGCCACCAGCTCGAGGAGGCTGTCGCGGTCGCCGGCCACGGTTTCGGCGCCGGCGTGACGGTCGATGGTGAGGCGGCGGGCATGTGCGATCTTGTCGAACCGGGCGGCAGCAGCGGCAAACAGCTCGCGCACCGGCACCCGGCTGACGGCCCGCGGGTCGAGCCCGTTCTCGAAGCGCGCGAGGCGCAGCAGGCCGGCCGACAGCGCCTCGAGCTTGGCAATCTCTTCGAGGTTGGAGCCGAGGAGTTCGCGGGCCTCGGCGCTGGTGAGCTGCTTCTGGCGCAGGGCCACTTCGATCTCTGCGCGCATGGCGGTGAGCGGCGTGCGCAGCTCGTGGCTGGCGTCGGCGGTGAAGCGCCCCTGGGCCTCCATGGAGTCCTGGATTGGCCGCAGCGTGCGCCGCGCCAAGAAATACGCGGCCGCGCCGCCGACCAGCAGCGTGGAGATGTTCAAAACCACCAGGCGCAGCAGGATTTGGCGCGTGTCCGCGTCGAGCTGGTCGTCGAGGGCCTGCAGAAATTCGGCGCGGCGCGGTTCGAGCCCGCCCGGCAGCGGCAGCCGCTCGATGGCGTTACGCTGGTGGTCGGCGTTGGCGGCCAGCTGGCTGGTGGATTCGCGGTACAAAGCCACACTAAAAAGCACCGAAAAGGACCAAAATAATGCCCAAGTACCACAGGGTGAGCTTGAAGATGGCTGAGTGGATCATGTTAATCGCTTGAAGTGGAAAGTTTATAGCCGAAGCCGCGGACGGTGTGAATTAACTCCGGCCCCTTGAACGGCCTCTCTATTTTAGCGCGAAGGTAGCCGATGTAGACCTCAAGCGTGTTGGGCAAGATGTCGGCGTCGTAGTCCCAGACGTGGCTGATGATGTTGGATTTGGTGAGAATGCGGTTTTGGTTGCGGAGCAGGTACTCGAGCAGGGCGTATTCGCGCTGGGACAGCTGCACCCGGCGGCCGGCGCGCTTGACCTCGTAGGTCTCGGTGTCGAGGCTGAGGTCGGCCAGCCGCAGCACGTTGCCGACGGTGTCCTGGGGCCGGCGCAGCAGGGCGCGGATGCGAGCCAACAGCTCTTCGAAAGCAAACGGCTTCACGAGGTAATCGTCGGCGCCGGAGTTGAGGCCCTCCACGCGGTCGGCGATCTTGTCTTTGGCGGTGAGCATGAGGATAGGGGTGCGGATGCCCTCGGCGCGGACCTGACGGCAGATCTCGGCGCCGTCGTGGCCGCCGGGCAGCATGCGGTCGAGCACTATCACGTCGTACTCGTCGGTGAGGGCGTTGCTCAGGCCGTCGTCGCCGTCAAACACAGCGTCAACCGCGTACGATTCCTGCTCCAGCCCGCGCTTAATGGCACCGGCGATTTTGTGCTCGTCTTCGACAACTAGGACTCTCATGGCCGCATAATACTCTGAATGGGCTGAGAATGCGCTGAAGGGGAAGGGCTTACGAATGGGAGTCCATGACGGCCAGCCCGCCAAGGCGCGAGGCTAATATTTTGCTGTCCGATGTTATCAGCACCAGGCGCTCGGTAAGGGCTTGGGAGACCAGGAGTTGGTCGAATGGGTCTGATATCTGGCCATAATCGAGCCGGCGAAGGGTCCGGAGGTGACGTTCAGACAGATCGAACTGGCGTAGGCGCATCGCTGCAAGCAGGTCGAAAATGTCCCCGGGGAGCTCCAGCTTGCCAAGTCTGAGCTTGAGGACAACCTCCCATAGCGAAACGATGGACAGGGCGCATTCATCTAATTGCTGCTCCATAAGCTGGATGACAGACGGGTTGAGCCTGGGGTCGGCTGTCACAAACCATAGAAAGACGTTGGTATCGAGCAGAAAGGTCATTGCTCAATGCGACGCTTAACGGCCTGGGCAATCTCCGCGTCGGCCTGGTCATAGTCTGGAGCATATTTCACCTGATCGCGCCAAACGCCGAAAAAAGTTGCGGGTTTGGGGGCGGGTTTAATGGCTTTCAGCTCAACAGCCGGCTTGCCATGGCTACCAATTACCACCGTTTCCCCTTGCAGGGCCTGGGATACAAGCTTGCTAAACTGCGTTTTCGCCTCATAAATCGTGTAAGTCTTCATGCCCGTTATTATATCTGGACGATCTAAGTTGGTCAATGACCAAGTTTTAGACCAAATGGCTGTAGAGCAGGTCGTAAAATCCTCAAAATCGCTATAATAGCAGCAATGGATGGACACGATGTAGACATATACCGGCGGCTGCTGCGTGAGTCCCCTGCTCTGGTGGTGATGATGCGCGGGCGGGAGGGCCGCGTGGAGCTGGTGAGCGATATGGCCCAGAGTTACCGGCCGTGGGCAACGCTACCGGGTAAGACGATGCGCCAGGCATGGCCGTTTTTGAAGGGCACGGGCTACTTCGAGATGTACGAGCGCGTGTTCGACACGGGTGAGCCCATGCGATTAGACGAGGCTATGGTGACGAGCGATCGCGGGCAGCGCGGCAAGCCTCGACCGTCATGGTTTAACATTAATTTTCAGCCGTACCGGGACGGCGAAGGTAAGGTATTGGGCGTGCTGCTGTACGGCGTGGACGTGACCGAGGCTGTGCTCAGCCGCCGGGCGCTGGAGGAGAGCCGGAAGCGGCTGGAGTTGGCTCAGGAGGCCGGCGGGATCGGTGTGTATGAGTGGGTAATCGAGACCGGTGAGGTGATATGGTCGCCCGAAGTGTCGGAGCAGTTTGGCATTCAGCACGGGACGTTCGAGGGCACGTACGAGGGCTGGACCAAGCGCGTGCACCCCGAGGATGTGGCGAACGCCGAGAGCTGGGTGCGCCGGGCAGTGGAGGAGCGCGAGCTGATGAACATGGAGATAAGAATTATCCGCCCGGACGGCAGTGTGCGGTGGCAGCTGGCGCGGGCGCGGGTGCTTGTGGACGAGCAGGATCGGCCGCGCAAGTTCATAGGGATGGTCATCGATATCACCGACCGAAAACTGCTGGAGGAGCGGCTGAAGGACGCCAACGAGCGGATTACTAAGATATTGGGCGACATTTTGGACGGCCGGGCTTAGCCGAAGAAGTTTTGCGCTATCCGGTAGCCAACTGTCAAAGCGGGCAAGTATGTGAACGGTAAATCGTAACATTGATTTAGACGCCGGCACGGAGCAAAGTTGATGCTGGAATTAATCGTGTGGAAAGGGATAGTGCGATGGCGAAGATGAATCCGGTGGTGCATTTCGAGATGGGGTACAAGGACCGGGAGCGGATGAAGAAGTTTTATGAGACATGTTTCGGCTGGAAGATGCAGCAGATGGGCGCGGAGATGGGTCAGTACGTGGTGGCGCAGACCACCAAGACCGACGCCGACGGGATGGTGCAGACGAAGGGCGCGATTAACGGCGGGTTTTACGAGAAGACCGACAATCCGCTGAGCCAGGCGCCGTCGGTGGTGGTGTCGGTGGATGATGTGAAGGCGGCAATGAAGGCCGTGGAAGCAGCCGGCGGAGAGATCCTGGGGGGCATGAATGAGAAGGGCGAGCACACGATGGAGCCGACGATGATCCCGGGAGTGGGGCTGTGGATCTCGGCCCGGGACACCGAGGGGAACCGTTTTTCGATATTGCAGCCGTAGGGTTCGGGCCATGAAGAAGTGGTCACAGAAGGTTACGGAAGGGAGCGATGCGCTTGATCTGGAAGAGGGCGTGTTTACTTGGAATGACCCGAGGCGGATTGCCGAATCGCTCAAGCGGTCGGCAGATGTGAGCGAGCGACGCAAGGGGACGCCGTACCAGTCGGCGATGTCGATGCTGAATTTCTACATTAACCGGGCGGGGCATACTCTGCCGGACGAGCACAGGCGCACGCTCGAGGCGGCCAAAGTGGAGCTGCGGCGGGCGTTTGGCCGGGGGTGACGGCTACTGCCCAGGAGCCATCCAGCTATTACGGCTCAATATCCGGGCTAAGACTCGCTCGGAGGGAGTCGAGTTCGGTATTTGTATGGTATAATAACCTTCTACAGATAGGGGAGAATATGCCAAACCGGCGCCGGCGCTTTATTGATGGCAACTATTACCACGTGTTTGGGCGCGGCAACCACAAGGACGTGGTGTTTCGGGAGGCGCCCGACCGCGTGCAGTTCTTAAATAAACTCGAGAGCTACTGCGACCGGGATGAGCAATCGATAATCGCGTACTGCCTCATGGACAACCACTACCATCTGCTGCTGCGACAGGACGGCGAGCGGCCATTGTCGCGCACTATGCGGTCACTGCTGCAGGGTTACGCCCAGTATTACAACCGCAAATACGGCACCGTGGGCTCATTGTTTCAGGGGCGGTTCGGCTCGGTGCTGGTTGACCACCCGCAGCACAATCCGCGGCGCTTGGCCGGCCTCACGCGCTACATCCATCGCAATCCCCTGCCCTTTGCGGACTTTACGAAGTACCAATGGTCGAGTTACCGCCAGTATGCGACGGGTACGGCCGGGGTGTGCGATACTCAGACGGTGCTCGAGCTCTTCCCCATAAAGGGTAGTTACACCACATTTTGCGAAAACTATGCTCCCTCCGAGCGAGCCGAGAAGCCGAAAAATTATCGTGTAATAGCCGGCCGGCGCTTGGCCAATGATTGACTGGCAGTATAGCGCCCCGATGGAGCCTACACCAGGTGCGCGTAGAGGAGGTCAGTGGGCGCCAGCACCTGATAGCTGACCCCGAGACGGTCGAGGCGGGCAGTGAGAGCGGGGAAATCAGCGGGGGCGGCGACTTCGATGCCGACCAGGGCGGAGCCGGAGTCTTTGTTGGTTTTCTTGATGTATTCGAAGCGGGTGATGTCGTCGGTGGGGCCGAGGGCACGGTCTACGAACTGGCGGAGTTGGCCGGGCTTTTGCTGGAATTCGACCAGCAGGTAATGCTTGAGGCCCTCGTGGGCGAGGCTGCGCTCCATGATTTCGGGGTAGCGCAGGATGTCGTTGTTGCCGCCGGAGACGATGACGACCACGGTTTGGCCGCGGAGTTTAGGGGCGAGCTGGTCGAGGGCGGAGGTGGCCAGGGCGCCGGCGGGCTCAGTGACGATGCCCTCGTTTTGGTAGAGCTCGATCATGGTGGTGCAGGTTTTGCCCTCGGGGACGAGAACGAGGTCGTCGAGGAGGTCTTTGGCGATGGCGAAGGTGCGCTCGCCGACGGATTGGACCGCCGCGCCGTCCACGAATTTGTCGATGCGGTCCAGGCGCACCACGCGGCCCTCGCGCAGGGCGCGGTGCATGGCGGGCGCGCCGGCGGGCTCGGCGCCGAGGAGCTTGAGGTCCGGCAGCTTGGCCTTGAGGTAGGTGCCGAGCCCGGCCGCCAACCCGCCGCCGCCCACCGGGACCACGACGACGTCCGGGCCGCCAGGCAGGGCCTCGAGGATTTCGCGGCCCACGGTCCCCTGCCCGGCCATCACACGCGGGTCGTCGAAGGGGTGCACGAACACGGCGCCGGACTTGGCAGTGTGCTCGAGCGCCGCCGCCAGGGAGTCGTCGAAGGTGTGGCCGCTCAAACGCACGTCGGCCCAGTCGCCGCCGAAGTGCCGGATGCGGCTGATTTTCTGCGGCGGGGTGCCCTCGGGCACATAGATGGCGGTGCGGATTTTGAGAGTGGCGGCGGCCAGCGCTACGCCCTGCGCGTGGTTGCCGGCGCTGGCGGTGACGGCTCCCCGTTTGCGCTCCTCCGCGCTCAGGCCCTTCATGAGGTTGTAAGCGCCCCGCAATTTGTAGCTGCGCACCACCTGCTGGTCCTCGTGCTTAAGATAGATTTTGGCATGAAGGCGCTCCGAAAGCCGCTCCGAATATTCGAGCGGGGTGCGCTTTACCAGGTCGTAAATCTGCCCGGCGGCGGCATCGACGTCAGCGGCGGACAGCAGTTTTGATGTGGTGGCGGTGGGCATGTGCGACCTTTCGTTAAATGAAAAGGCCTCCCGGGCGGGAGGCTTCCTGGTTGGCGTTTGGGCTCTGAGCTACGCTAAACCGGCCTCCCGAGGGGGGTGGCTAATAATCATGCCAATGATGATGGCGGCGTGGCTCATGGGCGCAGTGTAGCATACCCGCCCGGCCTCCGCTACGTCGCCGGCGCGTTGACCTGCGCGCGGACCGCGTCTATAATTCGCGAGTACCACATTCCGGAGTAGCTCAGTGGTAGAGCAGTTCGCTGTTAACGAATTGGTCGTCGGTTCGAGCCCGACCTCCGGAGCCAGGAATTATTCGATGAAAGAGGCTTTCTTAGGCCTCTTTTTATTTTTTGGATACGAGGGCTTTGACCATGTCCGAAACTTGCATCCAGCCGAAGGACCAGACCCAGACGATGAGGATCCATTCGAGGGGCAAGGGGGTCATGAACAGCCCGGCGCCGGCGATGAGGGTGGCTATGAGCTGGGTGACGGTGGTAGCGGCGATGACCTGGCGGCTGGGCAAGAAGCGATACCACGGCTCGTCGGTATGGGCGACATAGATGAGCATGTGGCCGGCCACGGTGAGCTTGAGGAAGAAAGCGGTTTGGATGACTTCAATCGGCAGCCGGGCCGGGTAACGCATGATGTAGAACAGCAGGAGGCTGCTGGCGATACCGACGGTGCCATGGAGTATACCGCGGTAGAGTTTGCGCTTGGAGCGGCTGGAGGCGGGGGCGTGGCCGGTGCGGACGCGGTTAAAAGCCAGGGAGATGATCGGCAAATCGTTGAGGAAGGCAATGAGAATGAGCTGGATGGGCGTGATGGGATAACTGTGGACAAGCAGGCCCAAAACGGCGATGGTGACGATGAGGCGCAGACTCTCTGAGATGCGGTAGACCGAATAACTGTAGAGGCGCTCGAAGATTTTGCGGGATTCGGTGAGGGCGTCTTTGACGACGGCCACGCCGGGTGCTGTTAGCACCACGTCGGCCGAGCTTTTGAGCGCGTCGACCGAATTGGCGACCGCAATGCCTATGTCGGCGGCGGCAACCGACGGCAGGTCATTGACGCCGTCGCCGGTGGCTGCGACCACGAAATCGTGCTTGGCAGCTTCCACGAGGCGGTATTTGTCTTCGGGCAGGATTTCGGCGAAACCGGCGGCGGCATGCCACCAGGATTTGGAGACGGCGGCGCCGGGTGGCGGGAGCTCGCCGGCCGGCTTCACGCGCCCGCGCAGGCCGAGCAGCTGGGCGATGCGGGTGGCGATGGCGAGGTTGTCGCCGGTGATCATTTTGGTCTCGATGCCCTCCAGCCGCAGGGCTTCGATGGTCTGTTTGGCGTCGGCGCGGGGCGGGTCGGACAGCATAACGAGGCCGAGCAGCTTCATGCCTTCCTCCCGTCGGCCTTCGGCTTGGGCCACGGCGAGCACGCGGAAACCGTCGGCGGCGGCCGCGGCCACATCACGGTCGGCGCGAGACTGGATGCGCGGGTCTGCGCGGCAGAGCGCAGTCACCACCTGCACTGCGCCCACCGAAATGGTGAGCTCCCCGTCGGCGGCCTTGAGGTAGCCGGTGGTGCGCTTGCGCTGGGAGTCGGCCGGCACGGTGTCGAGCAGCTGCGCTGCATGGCCCGCGGGGTGTTCGGCGGCGGCGGCGCGCAGGGCGTGGTTGATGGGGTCTTGCTCCACCGTTGAGACGGCGGCGGCCCATGCCAGCACCCCGGCCTCGTCCATGCCGTCGTATGGAACCACGCGGGCCACGGTGATGGTGTTTTGGGTGAGAGTGCCGGTCTTGTCGCTGAGGAGCAGGTTGACGTTGGCCAGGTTCTCAAGGGCCGACATTTGGCGCACGATGACGCCACGATGCGACAGTTCCACCACGCCGATGCTGATGATAATAGTCATGACTGTGGGCAGGCTCACGGGCACGCCGGCTATGAGGAGGCTGAGATCGAGGCGCAGCAATTCGGGAAGCGGCTGGTGGCCGGCCAGGAACACCAAGGTGAGGATGGTGACGGCAACCAAACTGGTGATGGAGAGCAGATAGGCCACGCTAAGCATATCCTGCTCGAGGAGGCTGCGCTTGGTGGCCTTTTCGACCAGTAGGATGGCCTTGCCGAAGGTAGTGCGGGCGCCGGTGCGGGTGAGGCGGGCGCGGGCCAGGCCGGTAGTGACGTACGAGCCCGCCAGCAATTGGTCGCCGGGCACTTTGTCTTTGGGCAATGATTCGCCGGTGAGGGCCGCCTCGTTGGCGGTGAGATTCTTGGCCTCTACCAAGTCGGCATCGGCCGGCACGAGTCCGCCGACGCCCAGCTCCACCAAATCGCCTGGTACGAGTTGCTCCGAGGCTACAGGCTGCCACTGTCCGTCGCGCAGGGTGCGGATAAACACCCGGAGCTTGGACCGGAGCTCTTCGACTGCGGCGCCGGCCCGCCGCTCCTGGCCAAAGGTGATAAAACCGTTGAGGCCAGTGAGGAACATGATTAGCCAAAAATCGAACTGGTGCCGGCTGAACCAGGATAACGCTGCGGCTGCGAGCAACATCAAGGTTATCGGCGAAAACAGCCATTTGGCGAGGCGCTTGAGAATGCCCGGCCGCTGCTCCGGAACCGAGTTGGGCCCGTATTTCGTAAACAGCCGCCCTGCTTCGGCCGAGGTCAGTCCGGGTTGCTCCATGCCAACATCATAACAAGTATGAGGCGCCTAAGGCCGGCCATCCCCCCAAATGGTACTATTACGGTACATGGCGGCGCCGATAACAATCGCAAACGTTACCAAATACTACGGCCACTCGAAGGTTCCCGCTGTGCATGACTTGACGCTTGAGATCCGGTCCGGCGAAGTGTACGGGCTGATTGGCGCGAACGGCGCCGGCAAATCTACCACAATCCGGATGATTTTAGACTTTATACGGCCAAGTGCGGGTACTATCCAACTGTTTGGCCGTGATAACCGGCAGGGCGGCGCGAAACTCCGCTCCCGTGTGGGCTACCTCCCGGGTGACGTGGTATTGCCTAAGGGCGCTACCGGGCGGGATTATTTAACGTATCTGGGCAAATTGAGCGGGGGGATAGACCACGCTTATCTGGGTCAGCTGGCGAAACGGTTTGAAGCGCAGCTGGACAAAAAAATGAACCAGCTCTCAAAGGGCAACCGGCAAAAAATCGGTCTGATTCAGGCATTGATGCATCAGCCCGATATTCTAGTGCTCGACGAGCCGACCAGCGGGCTTGACCCGATTATGCAGGAACAGTTTTATCATACAGTTAGCGAAGCCCGCGGGCGCGGAGCGACTGTATTGCTGAGCAGTCATAGCTTTGAGGAAGTCGAGCGCACGTGCGACCGCATCGGCATTATGCGCCAAGGGCAATTTGTGCATGAGGGTTTGGCAACGGATATCATTGCGACACAGAAGCCCCGCTGGCGGGTGACCTGTAAACACGCCCGTGATGTCGCGACGCTCAAAACCAGCCCGGCGCTGAAGGTGATCGACGTAGGCCGGAGCAGTCTGACGGTTGAGCCGGCGGACTCTATCGAGCAGGCACTGGCAGCGCTGTCGCACTACCCCATCGCCGCTATGACGACCAGCCAGCATGGCCTCGAAGATGAATTTCTGCGCTTTTATGAGGCGGAGGAGCAGCCGTGAACGCAGTGATTGCCTGGGAACTTAAACGGCGGCGCCTTTTCATTCTCTGGTGGACACTCGGCATCTCCAGCCTGATTGCCGTGACGGTGCTGGCCTACAAGGCCATCGGCCATGACGCCAAGCAGCTCAATTCCACATTCGATAGCATTTCGTCATCGGCAGGCGGGTTTTTTGGCGGCAGCGACTTCTTTTCGCCCATCGGCTACATGAGTTCGCAGATATACTACGTACTGCTCCCGATTCTGATCATAATTATGGTCACGACGCTGGCAGCCGGCCTCATGAACCGCGACGAAAACGACGGCACCGTTGAATACACATTAGCGAGGGCAATCAGCAGACAGCGGCTGCTAGGTTCCAAGGCGCTGGTTTGGCTGATCGTGACCGCGGCTGTCTGTGCTCTTACCTACGCCGTTACGGTAGTGACGGTTCAGATTGCCGGTATCAAAATAAGCCGGGCTGACCTGCTGGTGACCCATTTGCTGTCATTTGCATTTTCGGCATCGTTTGGCGTGATTGCCTTCGCGCTGATGGCGGCTAGCCGGCTGACACGCAGAATTGCCGGCAGTATTGCCATTGTGCTGGCATTTGGTGGTTACACAATTTCGTCGCTGGCGAGTTTGGTGCACTGGCTGGAAGTTCCGGCAAAATTTATGCCGTACCACTACTACGACACGGTTGGCCTACTGAGCGGGCATATAGATCGCGGGCTGGTGGTATACCTCATCGGGACAGTTCTGGTATCGGCCGGCGTCGCCTCGATTGGCTATGCGCGGCGGGATATCGGATAAACTTTCAAGAGTCTGGTTTGAATCAAATAGCCTGCGGTTCTAACATCTCCCACGACCCGGCGCCAGGATTTATGGCTCCAGCGCATCAAGCGCTTGCCGCAGGTCAGCCAGTAAGTCCGCGTCGTTTTCGATACCGACGGAGATTCGGAACAAGCCGTCGGTGAGGCCGATTTTGGCCCGTTCTTCCGGCGGGGTGGCGGCGCTGGTCATGCTGGCCGGGTGGTCGATAAGCGACTCCACGCTGCCAAGACTCTCGGCTAACGGAAAGTACTTGAGCGCCTGCACGAAGCGCTGAGGGTTGTATTCCGGCTTGAGCTCCAGGGAAACAATCCCGCCGCCGCCCTTCATCTGCGCTTTGACAATCCGGCCTTGCCCGCCCTCAAAGAAATCCGGGTAGTAGACTTGTTTGACTTTGGGATGGTCGCGAAGCATCGCGGCTACTTGCCGGGCATTTTCGACATGCCGCTGCATGCGCAGCTCCAGCGTACGCAGGCCTCGCAGCGTCAGCCAGCTGTCGAACGGCGATAATATGGCACCAATGGAGTTCTGTAAAAATTTGAGCCTGGTATATAACGCCTCGTTGCTGGTCGTCAGCGCACCGCCGACGACGTCGCTGTGGCCGTTCATATATTTGGTAGTTGAATACGCGACAACATCCGCGCCTAAGGCGGCCGGTAGCTGCAAGACTGGCGTGGCAAAGGTGTTATCCACCACGAGCCAGGCTTTATACTTTTTGGCTAGAATGCTGAGCCGTTTGATATCCGCCACCTTGAGCAGCGGATTGGTCGGCGTCTCTATCCAGATGATTTTTACGCTGCCTTGTTTGAGCGCCTTTTCGGCTTCCATAGCGTCGGTCAGGTCGGCGATCCGGTATTTGATGCCTTGCGCTCCGGCGGCCCGGACAATGAACCGGTAGGTGCCACCGTAGCTATCGCTTGAGAATAGGATCATTTCGTCCGGCCCCAGCAGCGCCACGATGTTGGCCAGGGCGGCCGAGCCAGAACTGTATACTAAGCCGTACTTATTGCCGTCCAGATCGGCGAGTACTTGCTCCAGCAAGATGCGGGTGGGATTGGCGGTGCGCGAGTAGTCATAGTGTTCGTAGTCATTATTGAACTTGAACTTATTCTTGGCCTTCCATTCTGGCAGCGGCACGGAGCCGTCATAAAAGCCGCCGTTATTGCCAAATTTGAAAGTTGTACTGAGATGGAGAGGTGGAATGATCGCCCCGTCGTCGTCGTTCGGTGTGTAGCCGCTATGCAACACGTTTGTGGAAAATCCTGTCATACCATTTTTCCTTAACTAAAAGTAATTCTTTGATAGGTACGCCCGGCCGGAGTCGCTGAATATCGTGACGGCCAGACCGGTCTTGGTTAAATATTGCTGGTAATTCTGGGCCGCATAGGCCACGGCTCCACTGCTCGGTCCCACCAACAGGCCGTGTTTTGAGGCCAGCAACCGCAGCATGGCTATGGCATCCGCATCCCCGACGTTTATGAACTCATCAATTACCGCTTCGTTTAGGCACGGGGTTTCGAAATCAATGCCGATGCCTTCCAGGACATAGGGCTTTGGTTTTCCTCCCGTGGCATGGAATGATGCGGCTGAGTCCACAGCGATTACTTTAATGTCAGGATTCTGCTCCTTCAGATACGCGCCGACGCCACTGACCTGACCGCCCGTACCGGCCGCTGCAAAATAATGGGTAATTTTGCCGCCGGTTTGGCGCCAGATTTCCGGCCCCAGACTAAGGTAATGCGCCTGGGGGTTGGCGGTGTTGAAGTACTGGTCCGGCATCCACGCGCCGGGGGTGCGCTTTTGCAGCGCCACCGCCTGAGCGTGATAGTTCCCCGGGTCGTCATGCTCATCGGTAGCCGGGCATATCAGCAGCTTGGCCCCATAGGCCTGGAGCGTGCGCTTTTTCTCTTCGCTGACTTTCTCCGAGACGGTGATAATGACCTCATAGCCTTTTACGGCTCCGATCATCGCCAGGGCGATGCCCTGGTTGCCCGATGAGGCCTCAATGATGGTTCCGCCTGGTTTTAGCAGGCCGCGGCGTTCGGCTTCCTCAACCATGTAGAGGGCAGTCCGGTCTTTGATACTGCCGCCTGGGTTTAGGTATTCAAGCTTAGCGAACATTGCGGCCGGCCTGCCCAACGGCAGCTTTATCATGGGAGTATTGCCGATGGCATCGAGCAGGCTGCCTAGGTTCGTCTTGGTATCTTCAATTGTTATCATAGTTTCCTAGTACTTGCGGGTTAAATTAAAAACGGGCCGGTGAGGCTCGGTTAATCGCAAATCTAAAAAACTAGCCTCACTAAGTACAGGAGGCGCAACAGAAAGTATTTTGGCGGAAATTACTTCTCATACCTTATTTTATAGGGTATGCCGCTGTTTTTAGCAAGAAGTTGGCGGCTTATCCCCGGTCTCTGTTGGTTTTAAGAACCAGGTTCTGCCAATCTAGCCCATCGGCGCTACTCGTGTAGGGCTCACCGTCATTTTGAAAATTGAGCTTGTTTAGTAATGAGGCACTGGTAAGGTTGCGGGTGAGATGCCGACTGTATATCTCGGCGTGTCCCTGCTTGTGCAAGAATTCGATAACGGCTTGCATTGCCGCCTGGCCGACACCATGCCCACGGGCAGACTCGTCACCCAGCATTATCGAGAGCGCCGGTGCCGCCACTTCCCCATTGGTGTGTAATTCGACCCAAATTGAGCCGACGATACTCTTGTCGAGCTGGATCATCCAGTTGTATTGGTCGCTCTTATCGAGAAATTCTTGAACGCGCTTGGACTCCTGCCCGAGCGTCGTCGGGCGAATATCCGCCTCCGCGACCCCCATAAGCCGAAGTGTGTTACGGCCTTTTTCGCCGGCCAGCCACTCAACGGCGATTGGGGCATCCCGCTCAACGTTAGGCTTAACGAGTTGGACCGCAGGATTTAGCGTATCGAGCTCGGTGATAAACATGCCAATATTATCGCCCAGACAGCTCTTTACCGCCAACGGTGATCTACTCGTCCTGGAATATCTTGATGTAGTCAGCATAGATATAACGCTGACCGTATGCTTCTGGTGCTTTCACCGGCTTAAGGATCTCGAGCCTAACAAGCCTTTCAATCGCGTTATATGCGGCCTGACGCGACGAATAGCCTGCCCATGAGCGGACATCCGCGGGGCTCACGATTGGCTGCTTAAACAACTGTTTGAGCAGCTCAATGGTTGATATAGCAGAGGTCTTACCGAGTCCTTGTGCCTTGCGCATATCGCGCTCGCGAAGAGCTGTGATTTTAATGCACGTTGTGATGGACGATTGTGCAATCTCGATGACGCCGTCCAAAAAGAAGTCTAGCCAGTCGTTGAATTTGCTCGGCTCGGCATGGTAGCCGTTAAGCCGCTCGTAATAGATCTCTTGATGCTGCTTGAAGTAGCTTGAGAGGTACAGAACCGGCGTCTCAAGCAATTTGGTATGCCATAGGTAAATCATGATTAGCATACGGCCCGTACGCCCATTTCCATCGCTAAACGGGTGAACCGTCTCAAACTGAGCATGAAGCAGTGCCGCTTTTATGAGCGGGAGGTAGTTGTCGTCACTGCGTATGAACTTTTCGAGGTCGCTGAGGGACCGTTTCATTTCATGGACAGGCGGCGGAACAAATCTAGCATTAGCGGGTGATGTGCCCCCGATCCAATTTTGTGATGTCCGAAATTCGCCTGGGTATGGCGCGTGGGTGCTGCGGGCGCCGACCATAAGCTCTTTATGGAGTTCGCGGATCAGCCGTAACGAGAGAGGCAATTCTTTAATGCGCTCGAAACCGTAATCTACAGCCTTCATGTAGTGCAGGATGTCGTCTACGTCTGAGGGAAGATTGGACGCACGATCTTTGCTTTCAGCCTCGATTGCGTCCATCATGGTTGCTTGCGTACCCTCGATTTGGCTTGAAGATGCGGCGTCTTTGCGCAGAAACATTAACAGGAAGAAGTCTTTGTCAGGGAGTAAACCGGCGTACCCGTCTAGTTTGCCAATTAAGCGCATTGCTTCAGCGTGCTTTTTTGAAGTGTCTTGTGAGAGAATGATGCCGTTAGGGGGAAATGGGCTTGGCACGAAGGCGGTAAACCCCAGCGGCTGTTTTTGATATCGGCCTATTATTACATTACTCATTTTGTGGACATGATATTCTTAATGTCTATACATTATACACTTTCGTGGACATTTGCAATCGTAATGTCCATAATTTTTGAGGCCTCGTTTTTGTTATGCTTAGCTCATGGGACTGGCAGCAACAATTGGCGCCTTGGCTTTCTTCTTAACCTGTCTAATCCAGGCTCCGCAGGCTGTGAAAGTGATTCGGACGGGTAAGACACGCGACATTTCCCTGGCGACATATGGTTTAATGTGGCTGGCGAGCCTGGCCTGGATTACGTATGGGCTGCTCAGGCACGACGTGGCGGTAACGGCCTCAAATGCTGTCGTGATTTGCCTGGCATCAGTGGTTCTGAGCTACAAATTACGCGCGCCATAGCCGCCGTAGGATTATTGTTTGTGGAGCAGGCGCTCGCGGCGGAGGCGCTTGGCTTCCCGGCGGATGGATTTGACGTCGAAGAGTTGGGCCGGCTCGTCGAGCGCGGTCAGGTCGAGGGGCCGCTTGGGGAAGGCAATGAAGAGCATGCCGAGCGGTGCCCCGACGGTGAGCCAGATGACCGAAAAAAATGGCGTGCGGCCGAAGGCTTTGCCCACGCGGATGGCCACCGATCCGGAGTAAACGATGCCCAGAAACGGCAGCAGCGACAGCGGAAACCAGCGCTTGGGCGCGTTGACCGCTTTGACTTGGGCGTAGTAATTGACGATGGGGATGAAGGCCTGCCAGCGCAGGCGGTGGAGGCGGTGCAGCACCAGAATCAGCCCGACCATATACATGAGGTACGCGACCACCATGATGGTCAGGACCAGCGCACCGTACCTGGCGATGAGGTCTTGCACCACGTTCATAGATGCATTATAGACCTGCTCGAGGAGCGGGGGTCTGCCTAATATATCGTGCTGAGCTTGGCCATTTCTTCAGCGGTCGCTGGTGTAAAACTGTCGACATATTGTGCTAAGTCCACTGGCTTAATTGGGTATTCCGAGGTTTTAAGCGAAAGAACGGTGCCACCAAAATCCACGAAGTAGGTTTGCTCGGGCGGGACGATCGTGATGCGGTTTTCGGCCAGATAGATTTTGTGTCCGGCCGGTGTGGTTTGGGCGAGAGGGCAGGAGACACTTGCCGGGTTTATGGAGTGCAAGCTTGGGTACTCTGGGCCACAGTCGTTGGGAGGGGAAAAATATAATGGCTTGGGAAACTCGTTGACTTCAAAGCTGGACGACCCACTGCGATAGGTTAAGTTGAAACGCTGCTCTCCGTCGATATCGACGTAAGAGGGGCCCGCATCGTCAAGTTTGATGCCAGTGGGGGGGATAGCTGGCTTCAATAGCTTAAATGATAATTCCTGGGCTGCTTTGAGGTACGAATTGTATTGATTATTTTTTGATAAGACTTTCCCTCCCAAATTCCCAGCGGCATAAGTGATGATGAGCGAAATTATTATGAGCACCCACAGCTTTTTCCCGTGGGTAATTTTGAATAGTAAATGGTAATAGGCCCAAGCTGCGACCAGGACGAGAATATTTGCGGCAAGGCTGGGGATTGGCCAATACCCAGTGACGCCTCGGAGCAAGAAGGCAGTGAAAGCGGTGGCGCCGGTTAATGCGAGCGTGCGTGACCAAGGTGTTTTGGACATGCGCAGGGCCCCCAATAGGATGGTCACTACCGCGGTCCAAGCGACCGCCATCCCTATAAATACCCAAACAACGCAGCCGAGCCCTTCCCAGCCTGTGCTTGCCTTAATGCACTGGTCCCCAAGGGCCTGAAAAGGCACCGGCAAATAGGTCTGGGCAAGGCTGGCCATGACAGGTGCGGCT
The DNA here is from genome assembly GCA_963740635.1 of uncultured bacterium. Lineage (GTDB taxonomy): Bacteria > Patescibacteriota > Saccharimonadia > UBA4664 > UBA4664 > UBA5169. Next base: position 188,615 of record CAVUEQ010000003.1, read on the forward strand.
GTTAGGAGCAAGAAAGTGCTCCATTTGATGTCGGATTTGGGTTGGTTAGCTTGAGCGGCCATTAACGGGCATTGTACATGATGCTTATGTTTTAATAATAGAGATGAAGGCGGAGCTTAAGCGAAAATCTCTAATGCTTTGCAAGCTTTTTGCGTTTTCCACAAGGGAGCGGGCATTAGCGTGATAGGGTGGGAGGGTTAGATAAGGGGGTGCCCATGAATATTGATATTAATTGGCGATACTGGTTGGCGTTGCCGATGTTGTTGGGTTTGGGGTTTGCTTGGTTCCAGAGTGCTCAGTCGATACGGCCGACTAGCACAAGGGTGGCAAGCCGGCTTAGAACAGCCGGGTGGGGGTGTGCCTGGCGACGGGCACTTTCTCGCCGAAGTCGGCGCTGGGGCGCTCGTAGCCTTTTTCGACCATGAGAATCCGATCCAGCATACGGCGCAGGTGCTTGAGCTCGTCGTTGGCGTCCGACAGCTTGATTTCGGCGGCACCCTTCTCGCGTTTGAGCGCCCGGTTCTGCAGATATTGCCCCAGGCCCAGGCCAAAAATAAGGGTCAGTTCAAAGACCTCTAAAGGTAAGTCGGAAATTGATATATGCATTCCCCCTCCGGACATGTGTTTCAGCTTGAATTATGCAGCCGAAGACTGAATTAAAGCTGAGGTTTTGGGTTAGTTTTCTTAACTACCCTGATTTGGGATTATGATTAAGAAATCATGGAGGGGATCGTATGAACTCGAAAGTAATTGGCATAGTAGTAGCCGTACTCGTAGTAATTGGGGTGGTTTGGTTCGTGGCCCGCGGGCAGGGCTCGAAGCCGAGCCCGGTGCAGTCGGCCAGCCCCGCTAGCTCGGTGTCGCCGGCCGGCTCAGCGTCGCCGCAGGTTAATGGTGCGGCTGCGGTCACGATTGCGTACAGCTCAAGCGGGTTTTCGCCCGCCGACACGACGGTGAAGTCAGGTGATGCGGTGACGTTTGTGAATAATGCCTCGACCGAGGTTCAGGTGGATTCCAACCCGCACCCCATCCACACGGATGACACCGACCTCAACGTGGGGGCGATAGCGCCAGGGCAAAGCAAGACCGTGACGCTCACCAAGAAGGGCAGCTTCGGCTTCCATAACCACCTCAACCCGAGCGACAAGGGCAACATCACGATCCAGTAACAGACGCTGTCTGAGAACGAACGGAGCGGCGGGTAGCTGTAAGCATTAATCTTGCTTTTTTTAGGAATTATGATTAAATACATAACTATCGGTCGTGATCGCGACCGAAATCCCGTCTGTGCAAGCGAAGGAGCTTGACATGCCTGCTGCTGTGCTTGACCCGCGCCCCGAACGCGCGGCCCCACGAACCCTGCTCATCGACTTCGAATCGAGCGACATCGACCGCGACGCGCTCGTCGATGACCTCTGGTCGCGCGCGTGGGTCGAGAAGGTCAGGAAGGTCGGCAACCGTCGCATGACGGGTCTCCGGCTGGTCTACTCCGACCGCTACCGGGAGTCTCAGGTCCGTCTGTGGCTCCAGAAGATCCTCGACCGATACGAGGACATCGGGGCGGCAGCAGCCATCCCCGCGGACATCGACGACGCTTTCCCCGCCCCGGCCGAAGCCTCTGCCAGCCCGAACTACCCCGGCAACCCCACCGAGGCGGGCCTTTCCGAAGCCGTAGGTGGCGCGCGCGAAGACGGGGCGGAGTCCGTGCCGGACCCCGTGAGCCTGGTGGACAAGGAGCAGCCCCGAGAGGTCGACAGCCGCGTCGGCCACCGGATGTGGTCCGGGAAGATCCGCCGCGACATCCTCGACTTCTTCCTGTCCGTGCCCATCACCCACGAGGTGTGGGCGGAGGTCGAGGCGATGATGAACCGCGACGTGCGCATCTCGAACCTCTTCCTCGACTATCCACGAGGTCGGCACACCGTGCGTCTCGTGGGCAACACGCCCCAGCTCATGAGCGGTCTCCGCGACCTGTTCATCGAGGTCATGGCCCGCCACGGGTACGTGTACATGGGTACGGCCAAGGGCCGGGGTGAGTTTGGGCGCATCGACGGCCCGACCCGGACCGCCAAGGTCCTGCTCACTACCCTGCTCGTACTCGACCGCGAGCACCGGCTCAGCGTCACCGTGAGGACACCCGACGGTGTCGAGGTGACTGCCGAACCCCCCAGCCGGTACTGACAGAGAGGAACCGGTGCCCGCTGGGGCGACGTTACACCTGCATTGCAAGGTGGAAGTGCGTCGCTGCCAGCGGGGCCTTTCATTTTAGGGACGGGTTTTGGTTATAATACCGCTATGCTAAATAAATTGTTGTGACGATTCGTGAGTGAGTTCCTGCAGGTTATGATTAGCGCCGAAACCAGGGAGCAAGCTGATTTGATCTTGAACTCGCTGCTCGGGAAGAAGCTCGTCACAGGCGGCCAGTTTATCGAGGCGCCTGCCCGGTTTTTGTGGAAGGGCCAGATTCAGGATATGGGCTACGTAAATATTGTGAGCTTTACACTGGCGGACCTGCGCGATGCGGTGATCGCGGATGTTGAGGCCACGTCGGTCGAGTCTGTGCCGATGATTTCGTTTGTGGAGATGGACGGCAACCAGGTGTTTTTGGATTGGATAAAGGATACGCTCGAGCGGCATTGACATTGTAAGTACGCGTAAGTACAATGTCAGCATGGTACGAGCAATTGTTACGAAAACCGGGAATTCCTACGCGCTGCGGGTGCCGAAGCGGTATATCGACGATAACCATCTGAAGCTGGGTGACGAGGTGGAGATCGAGGAGCCGATCACTGAGCAGCAGCGGGCACTCAGTGCCATTGTGGAACTAGGCCGCGAGCGGGGTCCGATCAAGGGCCTGGGCGATCCGGTGGAGTGGCAACGCAGCCAGCGCGAGGCTAGCGATCCTTGGGACGAAATCAAGCGTGATCCTGCTCGACAGTAACATCGTGATTTACCTGCGCGACCCCGCGTGGGGGCAAAGTATCCGGGATAAGATTGGAAACCAACGGCTGGCCACGTGCAATATTATTCGGGCCGAGGTTCTGGGGTATAAGGGTCTTACGCACGAGGATGTAGAATATTTTGAACAATTGTTTGTGGCGATGAAGAAATTCCAGTTTGACGATGCGGTCACCATGAAGACTATCGAGTTGCGGCGGAGCATGAGTATCCAGCTTCCCGACGCCATTATCGCCGCCACTGCAAGTGTGAACGGCCTCGAACTGTGGACGCGCAATCTAGCCGACTACAAGGTTCCTGAACTAGCGGTATTTGACCCGGTTGGAGAGCAAGAATGAATGTTACGCACAGGAGGGCTGAGGCATGAAACATCAGGAGAAGAAGTACCTGGTGAGTTCGTTTGAGGGGGTGCGGCGGCGGCTGCGGGAGCTGGGGGCGGTACCGCGGCCGAGTGTGGCGACAACCCACTATTATGTGGCGACGCCGGGGACGGATGTGGTGAAGCTGGTGGATTACGGTGACCGCGTGGAGATTCATGTACTCGAGAAGACGGATGACGGCAAGTTTAACCTGACCGAACGCCGGGCGATGGAGAGCCGGGAGGCTGGGTTGGCGGAGTTGGCCGACCGGGGGTTTGACGAGGCCGACGTGGTGCGGATGGAAGACGAAAGCTACGACCTGGATGGTGGCGAGGTGGCGCTGTACACGATTGACGAGAGCGCATTGCAGTCTGGTGATTTTGGACTTTCCCGCCGGGCAGCACGAGGCCGTTGAGCGCAAGCTGGGCCTGGAGTCGGCCGAGCGCCTGACCGTGCCCTACAATGTGGTGCTCAGGCAGATGGGCAAGCTCAAAACCATTACGCTGTAATCGGGCCTGGTAAAATGAGCGGGATGGAACTGAATTTCCGACCGCTGAAGAAATCTGATTTGGAACAATTTGCACAGTGGCTGGGCAAGCCGCATGTGGCGCGGTGGTGGCGGGAGCCGGCGACGGTGGAGCACGTGGCCAAGGAATACGGCGTGCACATCGAAGATGATCCGCGCACGAAGATATTTGTGGTGCAGGAGGGTAGCAAGCCGGTTGGGATTGTTCAGACTTACCGGTGGCGGGATTACCCGGAGGATGCTGCGGGGTTTGACCTGGATGCGGCGAGCATTGACTACTTCATCGGAGAAGAGGATTACGTGGGCCGGGGGGTGGGCGCGCAGATGATCGGGCAGTTTGTGGACGATGTGGTGCGGAAGGTGTACCCGGACGCATCCGGTGTGGCGACCAGCGCCGAGGTGGACAATTCGGCGTCGCTGGGGGCGCTGAGGAGGGCCGGGTTTAAGCCGGGCGGAATTGTGACCGGCGAGTACGGCACGCCCGAGCAGGTGATGCTACTCCCCTTTTAACGGCTTGATGAGGCGGATGACGCGCTCGAACTCGGCGTAAACGTGGTGGAGGCTGGTGAGGCGCGGGTTATTGGGGCTGATTTTGAGGCCGGCTTCGGTGAGCTCGACGCCGGCGTGGACCTGGCGCAGGCGCAAGCCGACGATTGTGCCGGCGTAACCCGGGTTAATATGGTAGTAGATGCGCCGGTCGCCCGCGAAGGTGGCGCGCGAGACGATGGTAGCATTGTGGAGCATGGTGACAGCGGCGCTGACGGAGCCGGCCGAGAGCTGGAGCGTGGCGGCGATGGCCTCGGCGGGTTGGTGGTCGGGCTCACACAGGAGAAGGAAGCCGAAGACCCGGCCGGCGCTGCGGGGCATGCCGGCGTCACTTAAGAGCAGGCCGCAGCGCTCGATGAAGGCGGATTGCTCGGGCGTGAGGGTGGTAGCTTGCGGACTCATTCTGAGGCCAAATCCCGGCGATTGAAGGCCCAGGCGCCGAGCCCGGTGAGGGCAGTGCCGATGGCGATGAGCACCCAGGCTTGGGTCCACTTGATGTCGGCGGCCGGCGCGAAGGCGATGTGATTGAACACCGAGGTGTCGAGCAGCCAATGGTTGAGGTTGGTGCCGGAGCCGAGCAGCTCCACCAGGAACGACCAGGCGATGACGCCGTAGGCGACGATGGTGGTGAAGCGCGGCAGGAAGCCGAAGGCGAAGATGCCGGCGCCGAGCGTGAAGATGGCCGCCGGGATGGTGTTGAAGCCGGCCAGAAGCAGGTCGTGGATCGACACGACGTGGTCGGAACCCATACTGAGGTAGGTGATAGCGGCCGACAGGAAGGCGGCGATGGCTACCACGGACGCGATGAGGCCGATGCGGCCCCAGAGCCAGCGGGCACGGCTGACGGGCCGGACCAGGAAGTTATCGAGGAAGCCGTTGGATTCTTCCGAGCGCATGGCGCCGACGGCGCTGGCGACGTAGGCCATGAGCACGGTGATAAACATGAAGAACGCCAGCCCCAGGAAGGCTTTGATGCCGGCTGAGGGGGCGGCTTTGGCGACTTTGTCGAGGAAATTCTGGGCGCCGGAGGTGCCGAAGGCTTTGGCCGCGGTGTTGGTGATGCCGCCAAAGAAGGCCAGGAAAATGGCCAGGCCGGCGAGCCAGCTGATGGTGCTGCCGCGGGTGAAGCGGATGGCCGAGGTGAGCGGGCCGCGCAGCAGCAGGGTGCGGGGCTTGGCGGTGTCGCGGTCGGCGAAAGTGGCAGCGCCGAGGTCGCGGCGGCCGGCCAGCCAGATGGTGGCGGCGGCCAGGGCCAGCGTGAAGCCGGCGATGGGGATGAGCCAGAGGGGCCGCGTGACCAGCAATGGCTGCAGCTGCTCGACCCAGCCGAGCGGCGTAATGCCTAGCAGCCAATGCGCATCGGTGATGTCGCCGGCCGCTCGGATCAGGAAGGAGACGCCGAAGATGGCCGTGGCGAGGCCGGCAGCGCGGGCACGGGTGGGCATGATTTGGCTGGCGAAGGCGCCCACGGCCATGAACATCACGGCCGGCGCTACCGCCGCCAGGGCAAAGTACAGCGCCGGGCCCACGGCGTAGCCCACGGTGTGAACCTGGCCGATGGCGATGAGCGCGGCGGCCGTGAGCACGTAGTACACCAGGAGGCTGGCGCTGAGGCCGAGCAGCGCATTGGCGGCGGCGCGGCGCTGAGTGGTGAGGCCCGCCAGCAGCAGCTCCCAGCGGCCGGCGGTTTCTTCGCCGCGGAAGGCGCGCGTGGCCACCAGGTAGGCCCAGATGCTGCCGAGGAACACGCCCATGGCATACCCGTACCACGAGGCGTAGCCCAGGATGGTGTCGACCTGGACGGGCGTGCCAAACAGGGCTTTGAAGCCCACATTATTTACGAGCAGGGCGGCGGCTACGGCCCGGTCGTGGGCCGTGGGGTAAACGTCGACGTAACCGAGAATCTTGGACGCCGCAAACACGCCGAAAGTGAGGGCAATGAAAGTGGCGCTGCGCAGGGTGCGCCGGGCTACAAACCGGGCGACGAGGGTGCGCGGCCAGCGAAAGCGCTTGAATGCCGGGGCTTGGGCCGTACCCAGGGCCGGGGTTGTGGCCGCGCTAGCGCTCACTTCTCACCCCGCATACCCGTCCCCGCCGCCTCCGGCTGCTTGGCTTCCGGCTCGCCGTATTGGGCCAGGAACAATTCTTCCAGCGAAGGTTCGCGGCTGATCAGGGTCTTGGGGTGGTGGGTCGCCAGCACCGCCAGCAGCGGATCGATGGGGCCCATTATCTGGCAGCTGAGGTGGTGGCCGTGCACCCGGACGTGGCTGACGCCGTGAATGTGCTCGACGTGGGGCGGCGGGCCGTCAAACGTGGCCTCGATGGTGAAGGCCGAGAGGTGGCGCATTTCGGCCAGAGTGCCAAGCTCCACCAGCTCGCCCGCGCGCAGAATGCCGACGCGGTCACACAGCGCCTCCACCTCCTCGAGAATGTGCGAGCTGAGGAAGATAGTTTGCCCCGCGGCTTTGGCCTCGAGCACGGTCTGGCGAAAGGCCTGCTCCATGATGGGATCGAGGCCGGAGGTGGGCTCGTCCATGATGAGCAGGTCGGCGCGGGTCGAGAAGGCGGCGATAATGTTGATCTTCTGGCGGTTGCCCTTGGAGTAGGCCCGGACTTTCTTGGACGGCTCGAACTCGAAGCGCTTGATCAGTTCATCGCGGTAGGCAGGGTCGATTTGGCCGTGGATTTGGCCGAGCAGGTGCAGGGTTTCGGCGCCGGTGAGATTGGGCCAGAACATGGCCTCGCCGGGGATGTAGGCCAGGCGCTGGTGGGCCTCAACTTTATGCGCCCAGGCGTCGATGCCGAAAATTTCGGTGGTCCCGCCGCTGGGCCGGATGAGCCCGAGCATGGCGCGGATGGTGGTGGTTTTACCGGCGCCATTGGGCCCGAGGTAGCCCAGCACCTCCCCCTTTTTAACCTCCAGATCGAGCGGCGCCAGGGCCACAAACGAGCCGTAGCGCTTGGTGAGGCCTTGGGTGCGAATAGCAACGTCCATGGGCTGTCTCCCTTCCGGTTATGATTTGATTATATAACTTTCAGAAATGATTGAAAGATGAATATTGACGCTGGACAACAAATTGGTCTGTTAAACTAGAGGGGTATTATTGTGGCGGTAGGTATGGTGACTTTGGCGCTCGCAACATGGCGGAGAGGGCTTGTGACTATACAGCGGGACGCGGTATGGAGTTACGCGGCCAAATTGTTGGTTGTGGCCCTGCTTTATGTGGTGGTGGCCAAGTTGTCGTTGTCTTTTGCCGTGACGACCAAACAGGTTTCGGCGGTCTGGCCGCCGACCGCGGTGGCGCTGGTGATTACCCTGCTGTTCGGATACCGGTATCTTCCGGGAATTCTGCTGGGGGCCTTTACCGCCAACGCTATGACGTCGGAGCCGGCGCTGGTGGCGGCCGGCATCGGCATCGGCAACACGCTGGAGGCCGCTGTAGGCGCCTGGCTGCTGCTGCGGGTGGCTGGATTCCGGCTTGAATTTGAGCGGGCGCGGGACCTGGTGTGGTTTATGGCGGTCGTGGGGCTGGTGGCCACGCCGGTGAGTGCGACCATTGGCGTGCTGAGCCTGGCGCTCGGAGGGCTAGTGAACTGGGCAAGCTACTGGCCCGTATGGCAGACGTGGTGGGCCGGAGACGCGATGGGCGGCCTGATCGTGGGGCCGTTTTTGCTGGTCTGGGCCAGCCGGGCTTGCCGCCAAGTACTGCGCAGCCGGCCGTGGGAGGCAGTGTTGATTTTTGGACTGACTGTGGCAGGCGGTTGGCTGTCATTTACGGTCAGCCTCAATCCCGCCTGGACGCTGCCGCTGGCGACCTACGTGATATTCCCCTTGTTGATTTGGGCGGCCTTCCGGTTTGACCGGGTGGGTGTGGCGACCGGCGTGATCGTGGTCGCGGAAACGGCGTTGCTGGCGACACTACGCGATCTGGGGCCGTTCGCGATGAACGGCCAGGGTGAACACAACCTGATTTTTCTGCAATCATTCGTGCTGGTGCTGTTTGGGACCATGATGTTTCTCGCGGTGACGGTGGCCAGACGCAACCGGGCCGAGCTGGAGTTGCGCCGGCTTACCACCGAGCTACGAGAGGCCAACCAGCGGGCCACGGACACTTTGGCCGAAGTGCTCGACCAGACAACGCCAAGGCGGTCGACCGCGCGCGTCCGCTCAGACACGGTGAAGGGCTGAGGGGCAGCCGCGCTAAAATTTAGAACTTTCAATATAGCCGCCGGTGTGGAGGCGGTTTATCCTAAAGCGCAATAGGGGACTTTTAACGGAGGTTGTGGGATGAGTGAGACGAAAATCGGCCAGGTGGAGCCTGTGACGCTGGCTTTGTTTGAAGGAGCGCTGGGGGCGGTGGTCGGCCTGGCGCTGGCGCTGATAGTGCTGTTTCAGGCGTCGGCGTTTGGGACATTGGTGACCGACAGTATTCTCGCGGGTTTGCTGCTGGGACTGGGCACCAGCGCGGTGATAATTATCGCGCTGCCAGTGGCGTACTTCGCGATCGGCTGGGTGCTCGGATATGCACACGGGCGGGTGTTTAACTGGATAGCGCAAGGGCTGGGCGGCCTGGTGGTAAGCCGCGACCTCGGGCCGGTGACGCCGCTCGACGAGGCCGACATGCCGGTGGCCGACGAGGTGGTGGTGGGCGCCGAAGAGGCCGCGGCAACGCCTGCGCCCATGGCGCCGCAGAGCCGGGGGGCGGTGACATTTGGCGAACGGATTGGCGAGCACGAAGAGACCGGGGATCTGCCCGATAGCATGCCCGAAGGCATGAGCGAGCCGTGGCCGCGCCAGGACACCAGGCCCAGCGCCGGCTCGGGCCGCCGGATGCGCCGGCTGTAGCCGGCGCCTGGGGTGGCCGGCGCGACAATTCGGCTAACTTTCAGATGTTTCGTGGGCGCGGATGTGTAGACAAACTACATTTTCTTGGCTTTTTCCAGATCTGCGTATATGCTGATCGATGAAGCATGAGGGGGATAAAATTTGGGTTTGCGGCTGAGTTGGGGCAGAATGCAGCTCCTGGGTTTGGCGGTGCTAGTGGTGGCATCGGGGGCAATGGCGGCCGCGACGGTCCACGGAATGGGCCGGGTTTCGCGCCGGCCTGCACCGGCGGCCGCACCCACCGCCAGCCCGGCCGTGCTGGCGGCCAGGGCGATACATTCGCCGGCGCCAACGGCCACGCCGGCGCCCGCTCCGGCGCCTCCCCCGCCGGTTCCACGGTTTGAGCGCCACCAGCGCCAACGCCATCCTGATGGCGGCGGCCGGCTCCAAAGCGGCCGATATGCAGAACTGCGGCTACGGCCACACCGCTTGCGGGCGCGCTTTTGACTATTGGCTGCGCTCCGGCGGCTACGCCGGCCGGTGTGACGCCGAGAATATCGCGGAAGGCCAAAAATCGCCGCGGGAGGTGTTCGGGTCGTGGATGAATTCCCCGGGCCACCGCGCCAACATCCTAAATCCCAGCTACCGCGACGTGGGCGTGGCGGCCCTCGCGGGCGCGGGCGGCGAGCTGTGGGTGATGGAATTGGGCGGCTGCTAAGTGGCTTCAAACCCGGCGCCGGTTGCACAGATAGGGCCGAAGCTGTAAAGTTTCGTTAAATGGCAGATTGGGTCAACGAAGATCACATGAGGGTGGCGCTTCAGCAAGCTGAAACGTCAAAGATGCGGGGGGAGTTTCCGTTTGGGGCGGTGCTAGTGCAAGAAGGCCAGGTATTGGTGACCGCCGAAAACGGTGAGCACCGCAAGGCCGACGTGACCGCGCACGCCGAAATGATGGCCATCAGCGAGGCTTGCTGGAAGCTGGGGCGGCGGGACCTGAGCGATTGCATCATTTATTCTTCGGCCGAGCCCTGCCCGATGTGCTCGGCGGCCATCTTCCAGTCGAACATTCCACGGGTAGCATTTGGGCTGTACCGCGACGACCTGCCTCACCTGTTCCGGCGGCGCAAAATCCGCATCGCCCAGTTGGCCGACGATTGGGACTACAAGCCGGAGGTAGTGGGCGGCATACTGCGCGAGGAAGCCATTAAGGCTTTTGACGGCATCGAGAAGCCGTGGAGGGTGGCCGGCGCGCACCACTCCGACGAGCACAAATGATCGTAGTAATAATACTTGCGCTGCTGGTGCTATCGGCACTCTTTTCGGGACTGACCCTGGGCCTGATGAGCCTGGGTCCGCATGAACTCAAGCGCAAAATGGCGCTGGGTGACATGCGGGCCCGCCGGATTTATGCGGTGCGCAAAAACGGCAACCGGCTGCTGGTGACACTGCTGGTGGGAAACGTGGCGGCAATTTCGACTATGTCTTTAGTGCTCGACACCGTCTGGGGCGGCGTGGTGGCCGGCATTGCGACCACCTTCTTGATCACGGTTTTTGGCGAGATTTTGCCTCAAGCGGTATTTTCGAGGTACGCATTGGTGCTGGGGTCGCGCACGGCCTGGCTGGTGCGCGCGATTATGTTCATTTTGTACCCGGTGGCGGCGCCGATGGCCTGGGTTTTGGACAAAGTGCTGGGCGAGGAGCTGCCCACGATGTATTCGCGCAAGGAAATCATGGGAATCTTGCAGGAGCACGGCGGCAACACCCTCAAGCGCGACGAAGAGCGGATAGCCCGGGGCGCGCTGACGTTTGGCGACAAGACGATCCGGCAGATAATGACGCCGCGGTCGATGGTGACGGCCATCGAGCAAGACCGGGTGCTAGACGGGAAAACCATGGAGGAGCTGCGGCTCACGGGCTACTCGCGGTTTCCGGTATACGACGAATCGCTCGACCACGTGACCGGCCTGCTCTACGCCCAGCAGCTGATTGACCCTGCGATGCGGGGCAAACTGGTAGAGAAGGTGAAGGCGGGCGAGGTGTTCTTCGTGAACGAAGACGCCAAGCTCGACCAGGCCCTGAATGCGTTTATTAAAACCAAGAACCACCTGTTTATGGTCGTGAACCAGTTTTCCGAATTTGTGGGCGTGATCTCGATCGAGGACGTGATCGAGGAAATTCTGGGGGTCGAAATTGTGGACGAATTCGACAAGTATGCCAACGTGCGGGCGGTGGCCGAGAAGACCGGGTCGCCGGCCAAGCGGAGGAATGCTCTGTAGGTTTGGGCCGGCGGTGGCCCGTGAGGGTAAAAACAGCTATGCTTGAGGCAATAAGGAGCCACCGATGAAGGACAGTGACCCACGGGAGGATGAGACCTCTAAGCCAGATGAATCTCGCGAACCTGAGACCCACAGCTACGACGAAACTGAGTCGCCGGAGCCAGATCGGGATACCACGAAGGATGCCAAACCCGGCAAACTGAAGGCGGCCTGGCGGTGGGTGCGGGCCAAGCGATCGCGCACGATTGTGGCTGCGGTGGCGGTGGTGCTGGTGGTGGCCGGCGTTGTGCTGGGCTTCACCAACCTCAAATACCCGCTGGCGGGCATCTTTTGGCGGACCACGCTCGACGTCACGGTCACCGACAGCAGCACCAACCAGCCGGTGCCCGGCGCGGCGGTGGAGTTTGGCGGAGCCGGCAGCACTACCGACAAATCCGGGCGGGCCAGCCTGACGATGGTTAAGCCGGGCCGGGCATCTCTGAGGGTGCGCAAATCCGGGTACAGCGATGCTGCGCAGCAGGCGCTGGCGCCGATACGGCGGGGATCGCCTGTGGCTGTGAGCCTGCGGCCCAACGGCATCAAGGTGGTGACCACCGTTACCAACCTGATCACCGGCGGCAGCGTGCAGGGCGCCGAGGTCAAAAGCGGCGAGGCGTCGGCCATCACCAACCAGGCCGGCCGCGCCGAGCTGAGCCTGCCGGCGAACTCGGCCGGCGCCAAGGTAACGCTCAGCGTCACCCGCGACGGCTTTAACCAATCGGATTTCAGCGCCGGCGTTAAAAGCGGCGCCGCGCCGGTGGCCATTAAGCTGACGCCGGAGGGCAAGGTTTACTTCCAGAGCAACCGCACCGGCCGCATCGATATCTACGGCAGCAACCTCGACGGCAGCGGCGCCGAGGTGGTGTTGGCCGGCACCGGCAGCGAGGATGAGGCCACCGGCATATTGCCGAACACCCGCGATCCGCACACGCTGGCGATAGTGTCGAGCCGGGACGGCCGCCGGGCGGGCGGCCTGCACCACGACCTGTTCCTGTTCAACACCGAGAGCAACAAGCTGACCAAGATCGAGCAGGATGTGGAATTTACTAATTACCGGGCCTGGATCGGCGGCACCTTGATTTACTCAAAATCAGTCAATATCCCGTCTTTCGGGTACTGCAACACCATTAAGTCATATGACCTGAACTCCGGGAAAACAACGGCGCTTATCGAGGGAGACGGATTTAACAACGGCTGCCCGACCGTGGCGCTGGCATTGAGCAACGGGTTTATTTATTCGGTGCGCGGGGCAACAGATGATGCCCGCAATGGTATTTTCCTGGCCAAGCTGAGCGGCGCACCCAAGCGGATCAGCGGTACGCCTTCAGACACCACGGTGAGGCGCGCCAGGCAAACGCTGCTGTCTGAGTATTACAATTACAACCCCGCCACCGGCAGCTCGTCACTCTGGGACAGCATCGACCTCGGCAGCTTTGCGGTCACGCGGCTGCCCAACGGGCCCAGCATTGAGACCAGCCGGTACTACAACGATTCGCCGGGCGGCGACCACAGTGAGTTTATCGAGGAGCGCGACGGCAAGAGCGAGCTGTACCTCACCGACGGCAACGGGGGCAACGAGAAAAAGCTCACGAGCCTGGGCTCGGTCAACCAATTCGTGCAATGGTACGGCGACGACTACATAGTATTTAGTTCGACCAAGACCGATGAAAATGCGCTGTACGTGATTGGGGCAGCCGGCGGCACGCCGGTGAAGGTCTCGGACTTCTACCGCGGCAACGCCCGTACCTACGGGGGTGGCGGGAACCCGTACAACTAATGGCCGGTACTGCCGGCCAGGGGGCTGATTTGGACACGCAGCTTTTAGGGCTGTGCGAAGCCGCGATCCGCGAGCGAGTATTTCCGGGGTGCCAGGTGGGGTACATTCGCGCGGGAAAGCAGACTGTGTTGCCCGTCGGAAGTCTCACCTACGAGGCCGGCGCCCCGGCCGTGCGGGCCGACACGCGGTATGATGTGGCCTCCGTCACCAAATCCATTCCGACCGCGACGCTACTTCTGAAGTTGATTGACCAAGGCAAAGCGGGCTTGGGCGATCAGATAATAAAGTATATTCCCGAGCTCAGTAATGCATACCGTGAGCAGATACTCGTGCGGCACTTGCTGACTTACACAGTGGTGTTCGATATTCCGAGTATTGCCGCCATGGCCAAGCAGGATCCGGATAATCTTCTGAAGAACCTGTTGGCCGCTCCCCTGCTGGCCCCGCCCGGCGAAAAATACTTTTACACCAACGCACCGGCGATTTTGATGGGGCTGGTGGTGGAGGACGTGACGGGGCGGCGCTTAGATGAAGTGGCGCAGGATGATTTCTTTGGACCTCTTGGGATGACCCACACGGCTTTTGACGGCCGAAACCTGCCGTCGGAACAGGTGGCCCCATCCGAAATTGATGAACGGGGCGAGGTCCGGGGTGAGCCGCATGACGAAACGGCATGGGCGTTGCGCCGGCAAGGCATGACCAGTGGCCATGCCGGCCTATTTACTACAGCCGGCGACCTGCTGCAATTTTGCGATATGATAATCGCCGGCGGAAAGCACGATGGCATGCGGTACCTTAGGGAGGAAATGGTCGGGCAAATGCGGGCTAATCAGATTCCCGAGCTGGATGCTCGAGCCGGGCTTGGCTGGGAGATTGAGCGCCCCGACGTGATGGGCCGGGCCCAGCGGCCGGGGCTGCTGATGAAGTCCGGGTTTACAGGCTGCTGGGTGGCAATTGGCCCGGACGTGGGCAACGCGCTGGTGCTGTTATCAAACCGGAACTACCCGAAGCGGCCACCGCGCGAGCCGTTCCAGGCGTTTATGAGGGGACTCAACGAAGAGTTTTTCGGCCTGCCTGCGGGCGCACATTAGATGCGGTCTCAAATTATTTCGAGCATCCACATAGTGTGGGGAGTCTCAGATTGAGAGATAGGTTCAATTTTCGAGGCTATATTTGGGAGCAATGTCCCAAAATGGGACATATTACATTAAATGAATATCCTCCAAAAGGATATCCGGCTCACTTCTTCTTACTAAGATGTATTCCCTTTTCAGTAATATTTTTTGGGGAATACTTAGACCTGCACGATTTGGAGCGGCTGGGGGACGGATTCGAAAGCGGCCAGGAGGCGGCGGAAGCTGGGGTCAACGAGCTTGTCGTAACCGATAGGGACGAAGCGAGCAACTTTCTTGGGGCCGGACTCGGCCGGCAGGGCGAACTTCATGTTGCCGCTAGGTGAAACATACATATGGCATTCGAATGAGTTGTAGGAAGCTGTGTTCATTGGTTTCGCTTTTTAGTATTTGCGGATCAAACCAATCACGACGCCCTGGATCTCGATAGGAGTGCCGGGCTCGATGATGATGGGCTCCATAGCGGCGTTGGAAGGCTGGAGGCGGATATGGTCTTTTTCTTTGTAGAAGCGTTTGAGGGTGGCCTCCCCGCCGTTGATGAGGGCGATGACCATCTCGCCGTTTGAGGGGGCGGGCTTCTCGGTGACCACGACGTAATCGCCGGTGTGAATGCCCTCGTCGATCATGGAGTCGCCTTTGACCTGAAGCACGTAAGAGTTGCGGCGGCCGACCATGAAGGGCGGCACCTCCAGAGTCTCGTGGTGGGTCCCAAGAGTCTCGATGGGCTGGCCGGCCGCGACCAGGCCGAGAATGGGCAGGCCGACGGTGGGAGTGGCGTCGACGTGGTCGGCTTTGACGAGCTGGATAGAGCGGGCCTCGTTGTCGGACTTATGGAGCATGCCCTTGCCTACCAGCGATTCGACGTGCTCGGCGACAGTGGCGACGGAGGCATAATTGAAGTAAGCGGCGATTTCCCGGTAGCTCGGGGCGTAGCCATGCAGCTCGATGAACTGCGTGACGAAGTCGAGGACTTCTTTTTGACGTTTAGTTAGCGGCTCGGCCATGGGTAACCCTCCCAGGTGTTAATGCTTAAATAGTACCGAACAGAAACCGAATTGTCAACTGCTTTTGTTCGGTCTTAATTAAATTGCTTGGTAATGGGAAAATCTTTGCTCGACTTGTAGTGGGTGGTGAAGGTGTCCGTCTTGACGACGGCGCCGGCGAGGTCGAGGACGTCGCGGTAGAAGACGGTCGTGGAGGGCTGGGTGGCATCGCTTGAGCCGGAAACGAAGTTGGGGCCGCGGATGACGCCGGATTTGGTCTTGGTGCCGAAGAAGTCGAACTTCAGGTCGGTGCCCTGCATGATGGTCTGCATGAGGATGTAGTGGCCGGTGTCGTTGGTGAATTTGAAGTCGACGGCTGGGTAGTAAATGGTGGCGTCGACGCCGGGGGCGGAGTAGGGCCAGGTGTAATAGCTGATGGCGAAGGCGTGGTTGACGCGCTCGGTGATGGGCAGGCCGGCGGCCAGGGCGGCGCGGAAAGCCGTGGAGCTCACTTGGCACAGTCCCCCGCCGTATTGCTTTTCTTCGTGGTCGCCGAGGATGACCAGCTCGGGTACATAACCAGTGGAGGGGCCGACGTCGCCGAGGAGCTTGCCGAAGCTGAAGACCTCGCCGGGCTTGAGGAGGACGCCGTTGAAGCGGCGGGCGCCGGCGCGGACGTTGGTGAGACGGGTGGACGGGCTGCCGGGGAAGTAGGTTTCGCCCTCGGAGATCTGCTCCTTGATGCCGAGCGAGTCGAGGTTACTTTCGTTGACGTCGGCCTGGGTGGTGGCGAGGTTGAGGTCAACGATGCGGTCGGCGGCCGGCTTCTTGAGCGCGGCGTTGATGGCGGCGACGGCGCCGGACTGGTCGAGCTTGATGCCGGTGCGGCTGGGACGGGCGACGGCGAGCTGCCCGTCGGCCATGGCCAGGCCGGCGTTTTGGGCGGTTTGGTCGATGTGGGTGGCCAGGTCGGCCACATAGGCGGCCACGGCTTTTTGGCTGAGGCCAATGTTGGCGGCGGCCGCCGGCGGGTAGAGGTCGGCCACGTCATGCGTAATGATGAACTGCTTGGGGGGGCGGGCGCCGACCTCGACCCAGGAAATGATGGTCTGCTGGCCGATGGTGGTGGGGCCGCCGTTGTAGCTGAGGGTGATGGGGCCGTCCAGATAGCCGCCGAGCTGGTTGGTGACCGCGCTGAGGGCGGCGGTCGAAAGCACCGGGGCGAGCTGGTAGACCGGCGCCGCGATGGTGTTGGTGGAGGTGGTGGCGAGACGGTCGGCCACCATGGCGGTGAGGCGGCCGTAGTCGAGGCGGGCGCCGGGGCTGGCTGGGGTGACCTGGGGCCGGCCGGAATCGAAGCTGAGGCTGGCGTCAACGACGGGTGTGAGCACCTCGTCGCCGAGGTCGACCACGTAGGGCACCAACTTGCCGGAGTCGTAGCTGGAGGTCGAAATGTTGGTGACACGGCCGAAAAGAGCGCGGAGTTGCTCGTGGACTCGCTGGGCCCAATTGCCCTGCCGGCCGTAACCAAAGGCGAGCTCGGCGGCCTTGCCTGCGTCGTAGCTGACGCCCAGGCTGCTCACCGGGATGCGCGTATTTGTGCCGCCGTTGGCGATGGTGACCACGCGGCCGGCGAATTCGGTGGTGCGGTCGCGGACGCGTTTGGCCGCCTCGATTTGACTAACGCCGGCCAAATCGGCGCCGTCGGCCGTGATGCCCGGGTAGACCTTGCCGGCATACACCAGCTCAAAGCTGCCAACCAGCAGCACAAACAGTACGACCAGGCTGCCGAGGGCGCGCAGCCACGACGGGGAGCGCTGCCAGGCACTGGCTGGGGCGTCCTCATCCGGCTCCTCGGGTTCGGCGGCGAGCTCGGGTCCGGGGGTAGGCTCCTCGACTGGTTCCGGCTCGGGCTCAGGCTGGGGCCGGGACCCGCGTTTGGACCGGGTATTGGGAACCCGCATGTCGATAACCGCAGGGGAAAGATCAAGTTTACGCTTGGCCATATAGCAACATTATGGCACATTTCGGCCTCGGCCACGTATAATGATTGGGATAAGCGAGAGTGTGAATGCCGCGCAAGAAGATTTCGGAGTATCGGGCCAAAACCATTTTGTCTGATGTGCTAGGCAGAAAGTACGCCGGCGTGCCGGTTGATGCCGAGGGTAATTATGAGCCCGCACTCGCCTCTTTGGATGAGCATAAGCATTATGTGGTGAAGGTAGACCAGGGGGTGAAGGGGCGGTTCAAAAAGGGCCTGGTGAAACTGGGGCGGCAAAAGCCCGACCTGGCAGGGGACGTGAAAGAGCTGGCGGCCAAGGGCTTTCGCTATCTGATAATTGAGGAGCAACTGGGGCACGCCGCGGAAAGCGAGCGGTATCTGGCGTTTGAGCGGACCCGGGTGGGGAATATTATCAGCTTCTCGGCGGTGGGCGGGGTGGACGTGGAATCAGCGCCGGGCGAGATAAGGCGGGCGCCGATTGGCCCGGAGGTGGCGGCCCGGGCCAGCGAAGCGCTGGGCGTGCCGGCGGAGGTACTCGGCGAATTGGCTGAGGCCTTTGACGACAATTATTTCTCGTTTCTTGAGGTGAACCCGCTGGTGGTTGAGAACGGCCAGGCGGAATTTCTGGACGCGGCGGTGGAGGTGGACTCGGAGGCGGCGTTTTTCGTGGACGGCCGCTGGACGCCGGACGACTTCCGGGTATACGAGGCCAAGGCGCAGCTGCCGCAGATGGCAGCCGTGGAGGAGCTGGCCAGCCAGAGCCAGGCGTCGTTCCGGCTAGCGGTGCTGAACCCCGAGGGCAGCATCTTCCTGCTGCTAAGCGGCGGCGGTGCTAGTGTGGTGCTGGCCGACGAAGTGTTTAACCAGGGCATGGGCCGGGCACTGGGCAACTATGGCGAGTACAGCGGCAATCCGAATACCGAAGAAACCGTAATTTACACAAGGCAGGTGCTGTCGCTAATGCTAGACTCACCGGCGCCACACAAGGTTCTGGTGATTGCCGGCGGGGTGGCTAACTTTACCGATGTGCGCGCGACGTTTAAAGGCGTGATTATGGCCCTGCAGGAGGTAGCCGAGAAGATGCGCGCGGCCGGCATCAAGGTGTTTGTGCGGCGCGGCGGGCCGTTTGAGGCCGACGGCCTGGCGATGATGCGCGACTTTCTGGAACGGGAGGGCCTGCTCGGCGAAGTCAGCGGGCCGGAAATGATGATGTCGGAAATAATTCCGCGGGCGCTCAAAGGTCTGGAGGCTGAGGTATGAGCACTCTGAATATAGCTGCACTGCGAGCGATTGAGCCGGTGATTGTGGCTCTGGGGAGCTCTAAAGGGATTGTGCAGTCAATTTTGGATTTTGACTATCTGGCGGGCCGTGAACTGCCCTCGGTGGTGGCCGTGGTGGCCACCGGACGCAAGAGCGAGCGTTACTTCTTCGGCGCTGAGGAAGTGACGATTCCAGTGTACGGCAGCGTGGAGAAGATTCCGGCGCGGCTGCGGTCGAGGATTAACTTGTTTTTGAACTTGTCGTCGGGGCGGCGAGTGCTTGCGAGCAGCCGGCAGGCGCTGGAGCAGCTGCCGGGCTTGGTGGGCGGAGTGGTGTTTGCCGAGGGACTGCCGGAGCGGCACGCGCTGATGCTGGCCGAAGAGGCGGCTGCGGCCGGTGTGTGGATCGCGGGCGGTGCGAGCGTGGGCCTGGTGGTGCCGGGCGTGGTGAAGCTGGGGCCTATAGGGGGTGTGCAGGCGCCGCAGCTAGTGAAATCGAAATTATTTACGCCCGGCTCGGTGGCGGTCGTGAGTTCGAGCGGCGGCATGGTAAGCGAAATTATCCGCATGGTGGCCACCAGCGGGCACGCACTGAGCTTTTCCCTGGCGATTGGCGGCGAACGGTTTCCGCTGAGCAGCCCGCAGGAGGTGTTTGCGGCGGCGCAGGCGGACCCCGAGACCAAAGCTATTGTGTACTTCGGTGAACTCGGGGGCTTGGATGAATACGACCTGGCCGAAATGATTGCGAGCGGGGCCGTGACCAAGCCGGTGGTGGCCTACATTGCGGGCACGGTCGCTGAGCTGTTTGAAACGGCGCCGCAATTTGGCCACGCGAAGGCCATGGCGGCTTCGGCCGACGAGTCGGCTGCGGCCAAGCGCGAGGCGCTGGCGGCGGCGGGCGCGCAGGCGGCGGCCACCTTCGCCGAGTTTGCGCAGCTGGTGGCCGCGCTGCCGGGCGCGGTGGAGGCGCCGGACCACGCGGCGGCGCTGAAGCTGCTGGGCTCGCGGCGGGCCGGGCTCATGGTGAGCTCGATCTCGCGTGACGACAGCGAAGGCGAAGTGGAAGTGCTGGGGCAGAGCCTGCTGGAGCTGGCCGGCAACAATTCGTTTGCGAAGATCGTGATCTCGATGTTTTTGGGGCGCCCGGCGAAGTCGCCGGAGTTGGAGGCCTTCGTGGATTATGTTTTGCGCGTGCTGGTAGACAACGGCCCGTACCAATCCGGCGTGGTTAACACCATAGTCACAGCCCGCGCGGGCCGCGACCTGGTTTCGAGCCTGGCGGCCGGCCTGCTCACCATCGGTCCGCGTTTCGGCGGCGCGGTGAACCAGGCGGCGACGACGTGGCTCGAGGGCGTGACCACCGGCCTGTCCCCCACTGCGCTGGTGGAAACCTACGCCGCCGGCCGGCGCTACATTTCCGGCATCGGCCACCGCAAATACCGCATCGACTCCCCCGACCCGCGCGTGGCCCGCGTGACCGCCTTTGCCGATGGCCTGGAGCACGCCCGCTTCACCAAATTTGCCCGCGGCGTCGAGCTAGAGACCACCCGCAAAAAGGGCAACCTCATCCTCAACGTCGACGGCGCCATGGCCGCCGTGCTGCTGGATCTGCTATCCGAAAAAGAGGGCCTGTCCCACGACGAACTAGTTGCCCTCACTCAAGTCGAATTCTTCAACGCCCTGTTTGTGCTGTCGCGGTCGGTCGGGTTTATGGCCCACTACTTCGACCAAGTGCGCCTCGACGAAGGCCTGTTCCGCCTCGGCCCGGCCCAGGTTACGCACGTCCGTCCCCTATCTGAGGATTAGGTGTTAGAATAGCGGCATGTTGAAGTGGTTTGTGAATCATAAATGGCTGACCGCCGCGATTATAGCCGTGCTGCTGCTGGCGGTGTGGGAGGCGAGCGATAAGTTTTATCCGGCCCAGAATTCGGCCAATCTGCCGGCCAGCGAACAGCCGGGCGGGAGCACGGCCACGCCGTCGCCGGGGGCAACCGGTACGCCGGGCGCCGGCACGAACAATGGCGGCGGCGGCAACAAGACGGCAACAGGCGAAACGGTAGCCACGCCGGACGCATCGGCGTCCAAGTACAAGATGACGATTTCGGGCTCGACTGTGAGCCTGGCGGCGGACGGTACCGCCACCGTGACAGGCAACATTACCAACAACGAGCAGGCACAACATTCGGCCACTGTGGGGGCGCTATTTTATGACAAAGCCGGCCTGGTCGTGGGCAGCGCGCAAGGTTCTGTGAGCGACGTGCAGCCGGGCCAGACGCAGGCATTTACGATTACGAGTAGCGGTAAGATCCCGGCGGATTACGCCAAGATGGTCGTGCAGGTGAATTCGATTAGCTAAATCGTGATAATTAGATTTAGGGTTTCTATCTGGGTATGTAGTTCTTTATCAGGTTCTGTCCACTAAACCGGAACAGCCATACTCTTAAGTAATGTGAATGGGTCTCGAAATAGTTCAGGGTGGCTCCTCCGTGCCTGAAACTCCTGCAGTATGCCGGACAAGAAGCGCTTCAAGAAGCGGTCGCGGGTTCGGATGACAAACCGGTCCAGGCAGCTCCAGACATTCTCGGCCCGGTTGGTTGGCCCGAAGTGCCCCCGGTCATGGTTGCAGACGACGAGTCCGTAGCCGACGTCCTCGAGCCCCAGATGGGAAGCGTGGGCGTCAGCATGAATGAGGCTGCCGACCTCAGCGTGACGGTCAAGGAAGCCCTCAACGGTATCTTGGGCTACATCCGGAATGACCTCTAGTCGCACTTTGTTTGTTTCCCGGTCGACCACCCCCATGACAATAGCTTGGTTGCCATATTTCTGGTGACCCAGGAAGGACTCGTCAATCTCCAGGAGGCCAGCCAATGGGTCGCCCTCACTGCGGGGCAACCGGGACCGGAGCCGTTCCAGCCACCGCTGCACCGTCGGGTAGCTGAGGCCGGTCGCCACCACAATGTCGCCTGGAGAGTGCTTGCCCTGCCAACAGATGACGAGGGCCAGGATCTTGACCCAGGACAGCTTCGAGAACCCGAATCCCAGGTTGCGCTTGAGGCTCCATTTCCGGCGGCAGGTACCGCACCACAGGTATTTCTCCCGTACAAGTATTGTCTTGTGGCTTTGCCAAGGGCAAACCAGGCCATTGGGATATATTTCCCGGACCACCAGCTCGACACACTCCTGGTTATCCCGGGGCAGATTTATTAAGGTATACATTGGAACAAGTCTCCTTGCTTTAAGTTATTGCCGTAACTTAAGTGTAGAACTTGTTCCGCTTTAGTTTAGAGAACCTCTTTATCATTCTATTGACAAAGTAACTGCCCTTACTTTATTATACAAATGATAAAGAGTTACAATGATGGACCAGGCCACTTACGATAAGGTGATGATTTATCTACGCACGCAGCTTAGTTCGGCTGTGTCACGCCTTGAGTCGTACACGGTAGATCGGA
The DNA here is from genome assembly GCA_963740635.1 of uncultured bacterium. Classification (GTDB taxonomy): domain Bacteria; phylum Patescibacteriota; class Saccharimonadia; order UBA4664; family UBA4664; genus UBA5169. The sequence continues at coordinate 210,750 of CAVUEQ010000003.1, forward strand.
ATGGCAAAGAATTGCCACGCAGGCATGCAATATTAACAATCGAAAAGTATATCAACAATTTCGCGACTCAGGATAAGGAACCCCGCTGGGTTGCGATCCCCGGGTTGAGAGGTTCCGGCAAGACAACGTTGCTAGCTCAGATATATATGGGGCTCAAATGCGCCACCAATCAAAAACTATATGTCTCACTTGATGAAGCTAAGAGGGTTTTGGGGGTGAGCTTGACGGATATTTTGACCGTGTACGAAGAAATACTTGGCAAAACGTTCGAGAACATAACCACGCCAATATATTTGTTCATAGATGAAGTCCAATACGATGATGACTGGGGCGTAGTTCTAAAAAGCCTTTACGATCGCTCAAAAAAGATATTTATACTTTGCACAGGCTCTTCTGCCTTGGCACTTCGGCTCAACCCAGATGTTTCTCGCAGAATAACTCTTGAGCGGCTCTACCCTCTGTCCTTCACAGAATACATAATGATTAAGCATAACAAGATGCCCATCAAGGGGCTGGGGGCCGCGATTCGTGACGCCCTCTATAATTCATCAGATGCAGGCGAAGTTCATGCCCGCCTTGCTAGCCTAAAGCGTGACACTATGAGGTACTGGTCAAATATTAACCGGCTTGAATTGGATGCTTACTTGAAATATGGGACTCTGCCTTTTACATTGCAGTATTCGCAGGAGCCGTTAATCTACGAGCAGATTGAGCAGACTTTAAGTAGCGTAGTAAATAAAGATGTTGCGCAGCTGGGGAAGTTTGACTCGATTACACTCGGGAAGATACAACAAATGCTGTACGCGCTAGCTAACAACAGCGTTACGAGCCTTGGCACGCTAGGAAAAATGCATTCACTATCAATAAATACAGTAATCGATGCGTTAAACGTGCTAGAACGGTCCGAAGTTTTACTCAGAGTTTTCCCTTATGGTGCTGCGGGGACGCATGCAAAAAAACCGTCGAAGTACTTATTTCTTTCGCCTGCATATCGCAATATGTTCTTTAATCTTATCGGCTCCACGCAGCCTTACGATCGATACAAAGGACTTCTCTGGGAGGATGCGGTTGGGATGCAGCTACACAGGATGATCGGCGGTCGCATGGGCTCAGGCTTGCATTACGACAGCAGCGCGGACGGTGCAGATTTCATTGCGACTATCGGCGCTAATAAAATTGCACTAGAGGTTGGTTATGGGACAAAGGATTTTCGCCAAGTAGCTGCTACACTTGCCCGTCACGGTGGAGTATATGGACTTTCTGTGTCGAGTTCGCCCTTATACATAAATACAGAAAGAAGTGCGGTAAAAGTGCCATTTAGCTACTTCCTAATGACCTGAGGTTGCTATTCGACCGTGACGGATTTGGCGAGGTTGCGGGGCTGGTCGACGTCGGTGCCGCGCTCGACGGCCACATAGTAAGCGAAGAGTTGCATGGGAATGTTGGCCAGGAGCGGCTGGGTGTAGGGGCTGGAATCTGGAATGTAGATGACGTTGTCGGAGAAGTTTTTAACCTTCTCGTCGCCCTCGGTGGCAACGACGAGCAGTGTGCCGTTGCGGGCTTTGATTTGCTCGAGGTTGGATTGGGATTTGTCGTAGAGGTCGTTTTGGGGGTGGTAGAACACTACCAGCAGGTTCTCATCGACCAGGGCGATGGGGCCGTGCTTGAGCTCGCCGGCGGGGTAGGCCTCGGCGTGGATGTAGGCGCACTCCTTAAGCTTGAGGGCGCCTTCGAGCGCCACCGGGAAGAGCGGGCCGCGGCCGAGGTACATGGCATCGGTGAGGTGGGCGAGCTTCTTGGCCAAGGCCTTGATGTGGTCGGCCTGGTCGAGGATGGCCTGGACCTGGGCGGGCAGGGCAACGAGTGCGGCCACGATTTCCTTGCCCTCGCGGATGGACAGGTCGCGGGCGCGGCCCACCTGGAGACCGATGAGCAACTGGATGATGGCCATGGCGGTGAAGGCCTTGGTGGAGGCCACGGAGATTTCCGGGCCGACGTGGAGGTACACGCCGCCGTCGACCTCACGGGCCACACTGGAGCCGACGACGTTTACGATGCCGAGGGTGCGCACGCCGCGGCGCTGCATTTCGCGCAAACTGGCGAGGGTGTCGGCGGTTTCGCCGGATTGGGAGATCACCAGGCCGAGGGTGTTTTTGACGATCACGGGCTCGCGGTAACGGAATTCGGAGGCAATTTCGACGTCCACGGGCAGGCCGGTGAGGCGCTCGATGTAATATTTGCCGAGCAGGGCGGAGTAGCTGGCGGTACCGCAGGCCACGGCCAGGAAACGGCTAATGTGCTGGTAGTAATTCTCGGTGATGTTGAGGCCGCCGAAGTGGCTGGTGCCGTTTTCGGCGTCGAGGCGGCCGCGCAGGGTGTCGGCGATAGTTTTAGGCTGTTCCATGATTTCTTTGAGCAGGAAGTGGTCGTAGCCGGCCTTCTCGATGGCGGCCAGCTCCAGCTGCACCGTGACCTCTTCGTGGTCCTTGGCCTGGGCCTCGAAGTCGATGACTTCGTATTTGCCGGCGTGGCAGACGGCGATTTCGTCGTCTTCCAGATACACCACCCGGTCGGTGTAGCCGATGATGGCTGCGGCGTCGGAGGCCACATAGGTGGCGTCGTCGGCAATGCCGAGCAGCAGCGGGCTGCCGCGGCGGGCGGCCACGAGCGTGCCGGGCTGGTTTTGGTCGACCACTACCAGGCCGAAGGTGCCCTCCACCTGGAGGAGGGCGGCCAGCACGGCGGCTTCGAGGCTGCCGGATTGTTCGCGCTCACTTTCGATGAGTTTGGCGAGGACTTCGGTGTCGGTCTCGGATTTGAACTTAACGCCGGACTGCGCGAGCTCGTCTTTGAGCAGGGCGTAATTCTCGATGATGCCGTTGTGGACGATGGCGATAGAGCCGGCCTGGTGCGGGTGGGCGTTGAGTTCGTTCGGCTCGCCGTGGGTGGCCCAGCGGGTGTGGCCGATGCCGATGTGGCCGCCGAGCTTGTGCTCGTCGAGGGCCTCCGCGAGGTTGGCGATTTTGCCCGGGCGCTTTACGACCGCGAGCTGGCCGTCGCTGACGGTGGCCACTCCGGCCGAGTCGTAGCCGCGGTATTCCATGCGCTTAAGCCCATCCACCAGGATGGGGAGGGCATTGCCTTTTCCGATGTAACCGATGATTCCGCACATGGCGTGATTATCCCATATCAAGTGTTGATTGCGAAGTGTAACCCGTTTGAGGGTAAAAATAAAGACTGTGGGGCGCCCGGCCCCGGAACCTTGCGGTCCCGGGGGCGCGGGCATCCACCCATGCGGGCCGGTCAGTCAGAACTGGCCCCCGTCGACTACCCGGCGGACTCTTCGTCCGGCGTGCCGTAGGTGAGGTCGAAGGCCAGGAGGCGGCGGAGTTTCGCGAAGTACCACTCCGAGGCCTGTTGGGCGTCATCCACGACGGAAGCATCGAGCCAGGGGGTGCCGGCCAGCGGCTTGATCTTGGCCAGATTGTCGTCCAAGGCCGTCTTGGCCTCGTCGGCCAGATCAGCCAGGAGCTCCCGGACGAACTTGCGGGCCTCCGCGAAGGCTGCTTCGTCTAGCCAGAGCGCCAGATGCGCGCGGGTGATCGGGTCGTTGAGGTCGAGATTGGGGTCGCGCCGATCACGCGGCTCCGTGCCTTCGACCGTTTGTCTGCCCTGGGCGACTTTCGTTGCGTACCCGTCGAGACGGGCAGTCAGGAGTTCAATCGTGTTCATGGGAATGCCTCTCCTTGCTGGGCTCGCGGATGCGGGCCGCTGGATGGGGCTGGATCAGTTGCTGCCGTGGACAGGGGGCACGATCCGCCCCTCGGTGACGCCATAGCCGCCGAGGAGGGCGTCGACCTTGGCACGGGCGAGCGTGATGCGGCCCGGGGCTCCGTCATCGATGGCTGCGAAGAGCTCGGTGACGGCATCGGCGCCGGCTGGGCCGAAATGGAAGCCGTAGAATGCCACGATCTTGGCCTTGGCGACGACTTCCAGAACTGCAGCCGGATCGGGCAACCTCGTGATTGCGGGATCGTCGGTCAGGCTTGTGTCGTGGAAATCCCGCCAGCGGGCAAGGGCAGCGTGAACGACGTCATAGCCGACTTCATCGAGCAGCTGGCCATTCGTGGCGGCCGTGATGGCGGCCTCAGAGGTGAGGCTATCGGCCAGCCGGGCGTGGGCCGAAGCGACCCGGACCAGTGCTCCGACGAGGGCGGCTTCATCGGCGGGCTCGGCGGGCTGTCCGCGCAGGACCGAGGACAGGGCTGCCTCAGCGCTGTCGAGCTCGGTGCGCAGCTGCGAGAGGTAAGAGCTACGGGTGGTCATGAGAGACTCCTGTCTTCCGGTTTTCCGGAGGGTCGGGTGAACCGCTGGGTGGATGAATTGCTAAGGTTCTAGCCGGGATAAAATATCATAATTATGCTCAAAAATCAATCGTTACAACTGTAGTACCATAGATATGAATTACCGGTGGAGGGTACGTGACCGCAGAAGCAGAACCAGAATTTCTGAAGAATATCGACCGATCGACGTTTAGCGTGAAGGGCGGGGTAGTTGAGCATGTAAAGAAACCGTGGGGGTATGAGCTGATTTTTACCGAGCCAAACTCCCCTTACACATGCAAAATTATGCACATTGACGCTGGAAAGCGGCAGAGCCTGCAGATTCATGACGAGAAGACCGAAACCTATGTGGTAATGAAGGGCCGGGCCGGGGTTGTGATCGAGAATACTGCCGGAGAGATGGTGCAGGTGGAGTTCGAAGAGGGCAAGGGATACACGACTAGAATCGGGCAAAAGCACCGGCTACTGGGCGTGACGGATTGTGATATCCTGGAAGCCTCGACGCCGGAGAGCGGGACGACCTGGCGGCTGGAGGATGATTATGCCCGGGGGGATGAGACGGAAGAGATCCGGGCCGAGCCCGGCCGGGGTTGGAAATAGCTAGGCGGCCGGCGAGCCGCAAGGGGGGCTAGCTTGAAGCAAAAGCTCGAATATTTGAACGGCCTGCGGGGGCTGGCGGCGCTGGTGGTGGTGTTTCACCACTTCGCGTACGTGTTTTTGGTGTGGGCCACACGGGGGGCGGGCGCGCATCACTACGCTGCCGAGGGCGTGATTTATGCCACTCCCCTGCAGCTGCTGGTGGCGGGCAATTTCGCGGTCTGTATATTTTTTATCTTGAGCGGGTTTGTGCTGAGCTACGCGTTTTTTCAGACCGGGGCGGTAGCGCAGGTGCAGGGAGCGGCGCTGAAGCGGTACTTCAGGCTGATGCCGCCGATCCTTATGAGCGTGCTGCTGAGTTGGGCAATCCTGACGCTGGGGCTGCATTGGAACCATGAGGCCGCGGCCATAACGGGCGCGCCGTGGCTGAATAATTTTTGGCCGCGGGCGGTGAGCCTGGGGGAGGCGCTGCGCTACGGGGCCTGGGATATCCTGGTGGGCAACGGGCAGGCCGGGCTGTTGAATAACGCGCTGTGGACGATGAAGATCGAGTTTTTCGGGTCAATGCTGGTGTTTGGGTTTTTGGGGCTGTTTGGCAAGCTGCGGCTGCGCTGGATCGCCTATGCGGTGCTGGTGCTGATTACCTGGAAAACGTACTACCTGGCGTTTGTGCTGGGGATAGCGCTGTGTGATGTGAGCGCGCGCAAATGGTCGCCCGGACAGCTGGCGTGGCCGGTGGTGGCGGGGCTGGTGGCCGGCGGGCTGTGGCTGGGGGCGGCGCCGATACCAGGGCCGACGCACACGCTCTACGACGCGGTGGCGTGGCCCGGCGCCGACCGCCAGGTGGTGTTTGTGCTGACGCACATCGTGGGCGCGGCGATGGTGCTCGGGGCGCTGCTGTACTCGCCGGTGCTGAAGATGGTGTTCGCCAGCCGGCCGCTGCGATACCTGGGGCGGGTGTCGTTTTCGATGTACCTGCTGCACGTGCTGGTGCTGGGCTCGTTCGTGTCGTATTTGTTTACGGTGATGAGCATCGGGCATGGGTATCTTACGAGTATGGTGGTGGCGGGTATCGGGTATTTGGTGATGGTGGTGATTTTGTCAGATATCTTCACGCGGTACGTGGACGAACCGAGCATCCGGCTGGCGTCGGCGGTAGGCCGGCGGCTGATGCGCGCCCGGAAACCGGCCGCGGCGCCTCCCGAGCCGGTTAAGAAACCTGATATCATAGGGCCAACAGCGAGGGTTAATGCGACCAATTCTTAACGCTTTAGGACGAGCTGCGGGGTGGATGCTAAGCCCGGGCGTACTGGCCGGGATTGGCCTGGTGGTGATGGCCGGGGTGGTGGCTGTGGGCTACACCAGGACGCAACGCACGTTTAGCGTGACGTTGGCCAGCCAGAGCGACGTGAAGGTGAGCGGGCCGCTGCGCGTGGACTTTAGCCAGGATGTGGCGGCCGGATTTCGCGAGAGCATTGCGCCCAAAGTGGACGGCACGTGGAAGCAGGAGCGGACGGTGCTGGGGGTGTCGGCGGTGGAGTTCACGCCGGCCAAGCGGTTTGAGGCGGGCCGCACCTACCGGCTGACCATCGCCGGCGTGAAGCGGGCGGTGACCGGCCGGCCGCTGGGGGGCTTTAACGGCGAATTTACCGCCCAGCTGCCGTCTGGGGTGGCCAAGACGTCCCCGGCGGCGGGCGCCATGGACGTGGCCGTGAAGCCGCGGCTGGGGCTGACCTTGTCCGACGCCAACCAGGGGGTGCGGGAACTGAAGGCCAGCTTGCTGCCGGATGTAGCCTTGAGGCTGGTGTCGAGCGACGACCGGAACTTTGTGTGGGAGCCGGTGACGCCGCTGAAGCAGGGTACGAACTATACCTTCGCGGTGGCTGACCTGCACGCGGCTGAGGGCAAGCAAACCCTGTTTAGCAACAGCTTTACGACAGTGCGTCCGCCGGCCGTTATGTCGGCGCGGGCGGGCGGGCACTTGGCCCCGGGGCAAACGATCGACATCGTGTTTGGCGACGCCATGGAGCAAACCGACAAGGCATTTACGTTTGGGCTGGCCGGTACGGGCGCCTGGACCGACGACCACACCTACCGCTTTTCACCCGCGGAGTCGGCGCTGAAGCCGGGCACGCAGTACACGTATGCTCTGAATATCGGGGCGAAATCCAAGAAGGGCGGCGTGCTGGAGGGCACGCAGTACTACGGAGTCGCGACCAACGGCGCGGTGGCGGCCGGGTTTAGCCCCGGCGGCGGCGATGTGGCGCTGAACGTGCCGATCAAGGTGGCGTTTGACCAGGCCGTGGACCATGCGTCGGCACAGAGCAAGTTCAGCCTCAGCCCGGCGGTGGCCGGCGGTTTCAGCTGGGACGGAAACACGATGATTTACAAGCCGGCGGGGCTCGCCTACCAGACTACCTACGCAGTGAAAGTGGCGGCCGGGGTGAAGCCCGTCTGGGGGCTGCCAAACGGGGCGGTGCTGAGCGGCTCGCTGGCGACCGTGGCCGAGACAATTAAGCTAGGCGTGCCGGCCTACAAGACTCAGTACAAGATGAGCTGCGAGCTGGCGTCGAGCCGGATGGTGCTGGGATTTTACGGCATTAACGTGCAGGACTGGGACGTGCTGATGAAGCTGCATTACAACCCGCGGCCGCGCGATACGGCCACCAATACCTGGGATAACCCCAACGAAATGTACGTGGGCGACGTGGGCGGTAACGCCAACACCACCAGCTACGGCGTGCATGCCGGTCCCATTGCCACCGCCATCCAGAGTTACGGGCGAGGAGCCACGGCCAGCTACAATGTGTCCGCGAATTACATCGCGCAGGCCATTCACGACGGGCACCCGGTGATCTTCTGGGGGCACAGCACCCCGGCCAAGCCCGACGCCTGGAACACCTCCAGCGGCGTGGTGCAGACCTGGCTGAGCTCGCACGCCCGGGTGGTGTACGGGGTGGTGGGCCGGGCCGACGCGCCGATCGGCTTCCACATCATTGAAAGCTCCAAGGGCACCACAATGTACTGGACGACCGCCCAATTGATGGCTAACATGAACATCATTCCGGGTGTGAGCAACCAGACGGTAGTGGTTTACTAATTCAACTTTTCGACGATCTCTTTGATGCGCTGGCTGAGATCTTTGCGGGCCACGATAATGCCGTTGGCGGTGTTGACCACTACGATGTTGTCGAGGCCGATGACGGCTACCGGCTTGTCGCCGTCGTTGCGGATGTAGGAGTTTTCGACTTCGAGGGTTTCCACGGTCCCGTCGCCCGTGATCACGTTGCCGGAGCCATTGGGGTTGTTGGCCTCGTACAGCTCTTTGAACGAACCGACATCGAGCCAGTCGAACGTGGCGGGCACCACCAGCAGGTTTTTGACCTTTTCGCTGAAGGCATAATCGATGGCATCCTTATCGAAGCTGAGGTAGGTTTCATTGTATTCTGCGGGCGTTTTGGCCGCCTGCAGGTGCTCGAAGTCGGCGTGCAGGTCGGGAGCGTACTGCTTCATGGCGGCCAGGAAGGCATTCACCGAACCGACGGTGTAGCCGCCGTTCCAGAGGTATTTGCCGCTTTTGAAGAACTTGCGGGCGGTGGCCAAGTCGGGTTTTTCTTTGAAGCTAGCCACCTCGCTGGCAAAGGCCTGCTTGTCGATGACCTTGCCCTTTTCGATGTAGCCAAACAGGGTGGAGGGGTGCGTGGGCTCGATGCCCACGAGGGTGACGCGATTGTGCTCCTGGGATTGCTTGGCGGCGGACTTGAAGGCATGGACGAAGCCGTCGATGTCGCGGATGAAATGGTCGGCCCACAGGAAGCCGATGGGCTCGCTGAGGTCATGGTGGCGCGACACGCGGTCGAGCGCCGCGATGAAGCAGCTGGCGGTGCCGCGGCGGCCGGGCTCCACGATGAAGGCATCCTCGGGGAGATCGGGGAGTTGCTCGCGCACGTGGTGGGCGTGGCTTTCCTCGGTGACCACGTAAATGGAGTCGGTGATGCGGGCGGCGCGGTCGTAGGCCGCTTGCACGCCTGAGCGCTCACCCGTGAGCTGAAGCAGATGCTTCGGGTAGTTGCCAACAGATAGCGGCCACAGCCTGGTGCCTGAGCCGCCGGCGATAATCACAATAATCATGGCTGGATTATAGCAGAAGCCCTAGGTGGGGTGGCGCAGGGCGCCCTAAAAAGCGAATCCCCCGCGCTCCGGAGACCGGAGGCGGGGGGCGTCGCGCTAGTAGTGACGGGGACGGGAGGCCGGCGCTAGGCGTCGATCAGCTGGGGGCGGACACCACGGCGGCGGCGGATGGTGCCCTCTGCCTCGGTGAACGTGGTGACCTTGACCGCGCGGTCGTCGCCTTCGGCGAACGTCACCACCACGGACGGACCGTCGGGGCGGTTCAGGCGGACGTTGCGGATGAAATGGCCGCCGCCGGGGATGCTGTGGGCCAACGAGTTGGCGGGGATGTAGACCGTGAGGCCGGCGAGCCGCAGCTCGACCGCCTTGGCGACCCTGAAGTCATCCGCCAGCGAGTCTTTGTCTTCGCGCTCCGTGGCCGGGGGCCGGCCGCGGAGGGCGGCGGGCAGCTGGCCCAGGACTGGGCGCCAGCGCTCGAGATAGATGCGTTCCATGTTGCTCACTCCTCAGTGAGTCGGGGTACTACTAGTGGACGGGTGCATACTACACTATTTCGCTTGATTTGTCAAGGGTGCCTACCTGCGGGGGGCGGGGTTTTCGGGTATAATCGGGGCATGAAGATGCTTGTGACCGGCGGGGCCGGGTTTATTGGTGCCAATTTTGTGCAGTACACGGTGCGTAACCGGCCGGATTATGAAATCACGGTGCTGGATGCGCTGACCTATGCCGGCAATGAGGCCAACCTGGCGCCGGTAGCGGACAAGATCAAGTTCGTGAAGGGCGATATTAGCGACGCCAAGCTAGTGGACAAGCTGGTGGCGGGCGCTGATATAGTGGTGCACTTCGCGGCCGAGAGCCACAACGACAACTCGCTGAGGCACCCGGACCCGTTCGTGCGGACGAACCTGGTGGGGACTTTTACGATCCTGGAGGCAGTGCGGGCGCACGGCAAGCGGCTGCACCACATTTCGACCGACGAGGTGTTTGGCGACCTGGAGCTGGACGACCCGGCCAAATTTACCGAGACCACGGCGTACAACCCCTCGAGCCCCTACTCGAGCACCAAAGCCGGCAGCGATTTGCTGGTGCGGGCGTGGGTGCGCAGCTTCGGCATCCACGCCACGATCTCGAATTGCTCGAACAATTACGGGCCCTACCAGCACATCGAGAAATTCATTCCGCGGCAGATTACGAACGTGCTGAGCGGGATTAAGCCCAAGATTTATGGCGACGGCAAGAACGTGCGCGATTGGATACACGTGGACGACCACAACGACGCGGTGCTCGTGATTATCGAGAAAGGCCGGCCGGGCGAAACGTACATGATCGGCGCCAACGGCGAAAAGGACAACAATGAGGTAGTGCGGACGATTTTGCGGCACTTGGGCAAGCCAGAGGACTGGTACGACCGCGTGACCGACCGCGCCGGCCACGACCGGCGGTACGCCATTGATTGGACCAAGCTGCGGACGGAACTCGGCTGGCAGCCGAAGCTGGGCTGGGAAGACGGCATTCAAGCCACCATTGATTGGTATAAAGACAATGAGGCTTGGTGGAAGGCCGACAAGGCCGCCGTTGAGGCTGAATACGCAAAGCAAGGCCAGTAACGGAGGATGACTAATGGCTGATTTGGCAGTGCGCGAGACGGCAATTCCGGGGCTGTTTGAGATTGACCTGGACCTGCGCGGAGATTCGCGGGGATGGTTTAAGGAGAATTACCAGCGGGCCAAGCTCGAAGCGCTCGGGTTGCCGCAGTTTGAGATTGTACAGAATAACTTTTCGTATAATGCCGAGCGGGGCGTAACGCGCGGCCTGCACATGGAGCCGTGGCGTAAATATATTTTGGTGGCGGGCGGCAGCGTGTTCGCGGCCTGGGTGGACCTGCGCCAGGGGGCGGGCTTTGGCCGGACGCACACCATGAAAATCACGCCCGACAAGGCCGTGTTTGTGCCGCTGGGGGTAGCCAACGGCTACCAGACGCTCGAGCCTAACCTCACCTACACCTACCTGGTGGACGGCCATTGGTCGCCGGACGTGAAGTATGTGGGGGTGCAGCCGTTTGACCCGGCGCTCGACATCGCGTGGCCGATCGGCAAAGAGGCGGCCATTTTGAGCGAAAAGGACCAGAAAAACCCGCTGCTCGCCGACCTAGGGCCGGTGAGTGTATGAAAGACTCGGAGATATTGATAGTCGGCGCCAACGGGCAGCTCGGGAAAGCTTTGGCGGCGCGGTTTCCGGGAGCGCGGGCCGTGGACAGGGAGCAGCTGGATATCACGGATGAAGCGGCGGTGGCCGCCTATGACTGGGAGGGACTGCGCTACCTGCTAAACGCGGCCGCCTACACGAATGTGGACGGCGCGGAGACGGCCGAGGGCCGCAAGAGCGCCTGGCTGATTAACGCGCAGGCCTCGGCGAATCTGGCGCGCGTGGCCGCAGCGCAAGATCTGACGCTGGTGCACGTTTCGACCAGTTATATTTTTGACGGCAGCGTGTCGCCGCACACGGAGGATGAAGCGGTGACCCCGCTGGGCGTGTACGCGCAGAGCAAGGCGGCCGGCGACATAGCCATCGGGGTGACGCCAAGGCATTACATTTTGCGCACCTCCTGGCTGATAGGTGACGGGCCGAATTTTGTGCGCACCATGATGAATCTGGCGGCCAAAAACATTTCGCCGAAGGTGGTGGACGACCAGATTGGGCGGCTCACGTTCACCCACACGCTGGTGGACGCGATCGAGGCGCTGCTGAAATCCAAGGCGGGGTACGGCATTTACAACCTGTCGAACGACGGTGAGCCGGCCAGCTGGGCAGAAGTGACGCGCACGATTTTCAAGCAGCTGGGGAGGGACGATCTCACGGTCACGCCGATAACGACCGAGGAGTACTTCCGGGATAAGCCGACGTCGGCGCCGCGGCCGCTCCAAGACTACTACGACCTGGGCAAGATAAAGGCCGCCGGGGTGAAGCTGCCGGATTGGCGCGACGAGCTCAAGAGCTACGTGGCGTCGGAGCTGGCCGGGCGGCCGGGCAAAGAGTAGCCGTTGGCGGCAAAGGCGCCGTCGAAGCCGAAGATGGTCTTGGTGCCATAATGATCCGCCCAAGCCATCACGAGGCAATCGATAAACGAGACTGAGTTTTTCTGGCGCGTAAGCCGATCCAGAGTTGCCTTGAGCAAGGCATCGTCGCTTTGGGCAATGTAAAAGCGCCGCTCTAACAGAGCATTGCCGGCGGTGATCGCGAAGGGGTTGCCGAAACGTTTTCCAATGGCGTTAATGGTTTCCGCGAAAACTTCTGAAGGGATGATCAGGTCGATGCGCTGGTCCTCGAGGGGGCCGAGGATTGCTACGGCGCGTTCGTGCAGCGAATCGTCTTCGTGCAGTATTGAGATCAAACCACTCGAGTCAAAAATTACAGCCTCGATGTCATTTGTCTCCATAGAGATAGTCGTCGAGGTTGGTAGCTAGATCCGGCGGTCCGCCCTTAATGCCCAGCTTGGCCAGGTCGAGCAGCGGATTACCGGAATAATCAGACTTGGCCGCCAGCCCGTCCTCGAGCAGCTCACGGATAACTTCGGCCTGGGGACGGTGATCCCGGTCGGCGCGCAGCTTGATGCGTTGGCGCAGTTGTTTTGGCAGGTAGATATTTACACGTTCCATATTAGATGTATAGCATATGGTGTATGTTATCTGCAAGCATGAAGCGGTCTGGTATCATGGCTAGGTAAACAGGCATCTCCACCTATGAAGGGAATTATTTTGGCCGGCGGCAGCGGCACTCGGCTGTACCCTATAACGAAGGGCGTGTGCAAGCAGCTGATGCCGATTTATGACAAGCCGATGGTGTACTATCCCCTGTCGACGCTGATGCTGGCGGGGATCCGGGACATTTTGATTATCACCACGCCGGAGGACCAGACTTCGTTTCAGCGGCTGCTCGAAGACGGCAAGCAGCTCGGGTGCAATTTCTCGTACAAGGTCCAGGAAAAGCCGCGGGGCCTGGCTGACGCGTTTATTCTGGGGGCGGACTTCATAGGCGACGATAAGGTCGGGATGGTGCTGGGCGACAACATATTCTACGGGCACGGTTTTGGCACGGCGCTCAAGGATTGTACGGACCCGGACGGCGGCATTGTGTTTGCCTACCCCGTAAATGACCCGGAGCGCTACGGCGTGGTGGAGTTTGACGAGCAGATGCGGGCGGTGAGCATTGAGGAGAAACCGGCCAAGCCCAAGAGTAATTATGCCGTGACGGGGCTGTATTTCTACGACAATGATGTGGTCGAGATTGCCAAAAACGTGCAGCCCAGCGACCGGGGCGAGATTGAGATCACGAGCGTCAACGACGAATACCTGAAGCGGGGCAAGCTCAGCGTGCAAACCATGGACCGCGGCACGGCCTGGCTGGATACGGGGACGTTCGGCTCCATGAACGACGCCGCCCAGTTTGTGGAGGTGATCGAGAAGCGCACGAGCTTCAAGATCGGCTGCATCGAAGAAGTGGCGTGGCGCGAGGGTTTCATAGACGACGCACAGCTCGACGCGCTGGCGGCTCCGCTGATCAAGAGCGGGTACGGGAAGTATCTGAAGGGGCTGCTGGCCTAAAAGCCCGCCAAAACTATGCAACGCGCCCGCAAATTACTGGTCGAAAAAAGCTCCAGTATCTGGATGCAACTGGTGCGGTACATCTTTGTAGCGGGCGCGGGGCTGGTGATTGATTTTGGCGGGCTGGTTTTCCTAACCGAATCGCTACACATTTACTACGTGCTGTCGGCGACAATATCGTTTGTGGCCGCATTGATTGTGAACTATGCGCTGAGCGTGTTGTGGGTATTTCCGGCGTCGAAATACCGTAGGTTGCATGAATTTCTGTTCTTTGGCTTGATTGGCCTCGTTGGGCTGGGGATAAACGACCTGCTCATTTGGGTCCTGAGCTCCGGATTTGGTGTTTACTACGTATGGTCGAAGGTGATTTCAACCAGTGTGGTATTTGCCTGGAATTTTTTGGCCCGGAAATTTCTGCTGTTTTAGTAGATTTTTTGGGCGAACTCGAGGGCCCGGCGCACGCGGTCTACGTTTGAGCCGGCTGGGCCAGCTTTCATTTCGATGGATACTACCTGGCTGTAGCTAGTTTCGCGCAAGGTTTTGGAGATGTTTTCGTGGTCGACCTGGCCGGGCCCAATTTCTTCCAGAAACGGCTCGCTGAGATGAAAATGCCGTAGGCTTGGCATAGCCTCCCGGATAGCGCCGGCTGGATCGCCGCCGGCAAGGGTGAGGCCGGCCGCGTCGAGGTGGAGGCCAAAGCCGGGGCTGCTCACGGCCTGCACCAGCCCGATGCCGGTGTGGGTATTGGTAACAAAGTCGCAGCCATAGGCCGGGGGATTGGGCTCGATGCAAAAGACCACGCCATGGTCAGCGGCGGTTTGGCCGAGGTCACCAAAAAACTCGACAGCGATGGCGTGGGCTTGGCTGGCGGGTAATTCGCCGACGAGACGGTTTTTGGGCGAGCCAAACACCAGCACTTTGGCGCCGAGCTTGGCGCCAAGACTGATAATGCCCTTGAGATAGGCCAGAAACTGATCGCGGAGGGTGGCATCACCGAAAATCTGGAATTCGGGGTGGCCGTAGTTTAGCGATTGCAGAGCCACAATCTGAATGCCCTGGCGTTCCCACCAGCGCCGGTAGGCCTTGATCTGGGCATCGGTGGCCTCTAGGGGTACATCCCAGACCTTGGTGGGGGCTATTTCGACCCGGCTAATCCCGAGCGTTGCCATGATTTCGGCTGCGGCTGCTTCTTCGTCGCGTTCCCAGGCAATATTTGAAATCGCCAGGTTCATGAGGCGGCCTGCTCGCCACCCACAAATTCCTTCAGCTGAGCCAGCTCGGCAGCCTTGGAGATCATGTATCCGTCACGGCCACCGAGCGCCTCGGAATACTTGGTGCGAAAGTCGAAGAAGGCGGGCGCTTTGCCTCCTGGGTGGTTGTCAAACTTGATTCCAAAGGCCGCCTCGGCGACCTCGGCCACGCTCACCGGCGGAGTGGCAAAATTCACGAGCTTGAGCCCCTTATCCATGACTGTTTGGATATCAGCCCAGAGGTTGGCCAGGTAGTAGAACTGATAGACGCTGTCGGCGTGAATTTGGTCGAGATTGTTGTGGTGGAGCAGGTCGTATACGATGTTTTTCTTTATGCCCGCGCCAAACAGCCCCGGCAGCCGCACGATCGTGGTCTGGGGGAAATTGTCCTGGCAAAAACGCTCGAGCTCCAGATGGTGAACTCCGTATGGCGGTAGCTTGGCCTCGTCAATCACTGTATCTTCATCTACGCCCACAATCGGACTGGGATACACGCCCACAGTGGAGATGAGCACCAGATGGCTGGCCTTGGCCTGGGCCAGGTTGTCCATGAGACGGCGGTTGTTGGCGCGGTCGGGCTCGGGATCCTGGTTGATGCGCCACATTTCGGCGCGGGCGCCGGCACAAAATAGCAGGTCGTACTCGCGGCCGGCAATGTCTTCAATGTTTTTAGAATTGTAACCGTCGGCGGGGCCCACCTGAGACATCAGGTTGCCGCCTACAAAGCCAGTGCTGCCGATGACGGCGGTTGAATTAGGCATGGTCGGTCTTGCTCCCTGCCGGCTTCGGGTCGTATTGACGCAAAGCGGCCTTAAACAGTATTTTCATGACCTTGGCGTTGCCCTTGATGGGGCTGATCTTTGGTGGGGGTTTTGCCCTTGCCCGGGTAGGCGCGTGTAACTGGGATTTCCTTCACCTTGTACCCGTACCTGGCCGCGCCGATGGCCAGATAGTAGTGCAGCTCGTAGGTCTCAAAGACGTTGCGGAAGTTTGCAACCTCGGATCGGCCAGCAAGCGGGAGCTGTAGGCCCGGAAACCATTGGTAGTGTCGGTATAGCGGAAGCCGGCCGAGAGGCTAATGAGGGGCGCGTGTAGCAGATGAACCGCCAGGTGTCGGCTGAGCGGCGTGTTGATGGCTTTGCCCCCGGGGACATAGCGCGAGCCCTGGATGTGGTCGTAGCCGGCTTCGAGTGCATGCACAAACGCCGGGATGGCTGTGATATCGTCTTTGCCATTGCCGTCCACCACTACCACGCCTGCGTAGCCCTCCTTGAGCGCGTAGGCAAAGGCCATGCGCATCTGGGCGGACAACTTCCGGGGCGGTTTTGGTGCGCAGCGTGCGCACGTTGCCCTGCTCCAAAACAGCTTCCCGCAGCGAATCGTCGGTGCTGCCGCCATCGGCCACGATGATGTCGACCGTGCCTGCGTATTGAGCCATGTGGGCCAGCTGCTTACCGACTTTTTCGCC
The DNA here is from genome assembly GCA_963740635.1 of uncultured bacterium. Lineage (GTDB taxonomy): Bacteria > Patescibacteriota > Saccharimonadia > UBA4664 > UBA4664 > UBA5169. The sequence continues at coordinate 227,140 of CAVUEQ010000003.1, forward strand.
CTCATTTCCTCACAAACACCACCACGCAATAGGGATGCTTTTGGCGAACCGCTCGTAGACGCGAAACGCCGGATATTCCCAGGAGAGTGAGCTCTAATTCGGCCGATGAGCGTTGGGTCATGCTGGGCAGGCCTCATTCAATAGATTTCAGCTTACTACACGCACACGGCCCGCTCAAAGCCGGGGATGGCCTGATGGTCGACCTGATGCATCCCTATGAGATGACCATGGCCGAAACCGGCAAGCCGTTCTGGAGGGACAAGCGGCTGAAGCAGGCCGCGCAGATCGTCCCGCTTGTCGTCTTCTGGGCGAGCCAGCTGGGGAGCCGCCCCAAATGGGACCCCCGCCGCACATGGGTTCACTGAGGCCCACATGAGCCTCCGCCTTGCAGCTAACCGGCAGCAGGTCGGAGGCTCGAACGTTTTTTGAAGCCGTTACGGGGCGGTGTTAAATGCCACGCCCTCGCTCACCCAGCCCGGAATGTGCGCCACGGCGTTGTCGCGCTCGTTTGAGTCCACGGTGAAGAGCCGCTCGTGAGTCATCCAGTTGGCCAGGCGGTAAACCGGAATTGATCCGGCGGTGGTACTAGGCACCACATTAAATGACGTCCCCTCGCTCACCCAGCCCGGGATGTGCGCCACCGCGTTGTCGCGTTCGTTTGAGTCCACGGTAAACAGCCGCTCGTGAGTCATCCAGTTGGCCAGACGGTACACCGGTGATGAGTCCGCCGTCCCGCTCGGCACCACGTCGAACGACACGCCCTCGCTGACCCACCCCGGGATGTGAGCCACGGCGTTGTCGCGTTCGTTTGAGTCGATCGTAAACAGCCGCTCGTGGGTCATCCAGTTCGCCAGACGATACACGGGTATTAGCGGGCCGGCAATACTGGTGTAGCTGCCGTTGGTTTTGGTAGTGAGGATATCGGTGCTGCCCGCCGACTCGACCAAGGCCGAGGAATTCTGGAACACGAGGTTGACCGCACCGGTGCCCACTACGTGGAATAGCAGGGTGGCCACCAGTAGATCGCCGCTGTGCGGTACGGTGGACCCTCGAGTGACGCTGACGCTGCCTGAGCCACCGGTGGAAGAGGCGTCGACATCGAAGGCCGACCAAGCCGCGTTGATTGATACAAACGTCAGCTGGCCTGTCGGATAAGTGAGGTCGGACTCCACCGCGTTAACGTTCTGCCCGCCGGTGTTGACGCGAATTTGGACCGTAAAATCGGACCCCGTGGCCATGATGGTACCTGGCTGCAAATACATGGTGCCCCCGGCGGCCAGCGCCTGGCCGCTCAAGCCGGCGAGGCAGCTCGAGACTGCGAGCGCAATAGCCGCAAAAGCGGAGGCTGCGCGGCGGGTTATAATTGCGAATTTCACTGTTTTGTCCTTTAGTAAGTAGCTCTTACAGATGTTACTATACCGAATATATGCTGCCTGCGAAACACTGGTTACCCTTGCTCACTATGGTGGACGACTTGGCCGCGAGCGTGCTGACATTCCTGATCAGTGCGGTAGTTGCATTTGGTTCATCCGTAATGCTACATCTGCACGGCGCTAACCCCTACAGTATTGCTAACATTAACAATGCTGGTAACTATAACCCGGAGACGAATTATCTTCGGGTCTTGTACATCATTTTTGCTACTGTTGGCGTTTATTTGGCGCTAAGCTGGCTGCGGCGCAAATCAAAAGCGGCCTTTCGATGGCTGGCCTGCGGCATACTGGCATTCGTGTACATAGCCGCGCAAGTATTACCGTCAATTGAATCGGCCACAAACAGGATCGACACCTTTCATGGCGGCGAGCAGCTGGCGCCGACGCTGGCATACTATAACGGCCAAAAGCTTTTTACAGATATTTTCTTCTTGCACGGTGCAGGCGAGGATGTGCTAGTGCCAGCGCTGGGCTTTAAGCTTGGTGGCGGCCCGTCTATTAGCTCCTACCTGCTGACCGAGGCTGTATTTCACGCTTTGGCTGTAGTTTTGTTTTTCTTGCTGATCGCCTTGCTGATCAGGCCGACCGGATTGTTCCTGGGGACAGCGGTGTGGTTTAGCAGCTCAATTTATAACGGACTGGCCTACACCAAAAATATCCCAGTCATAATAGTGATCGCCTGCTGGTGGATGATATTGCGTCGTCGGACCGGAGATAAGACCAGGGCCGGGCTGCTAATAGCCACCGGAGTGGTTTCGTCGCTGGCACTGTTTTATTCCATAGATGTCGGCGTGATTCTGCTAGTGCTCGCAGGTATCACAGTTGTCGCGATGTTGTTTTTGTGTAGCCCAGTCGGTGCTAGTGCAGATTACAGGCTCGGCCTGCCCAATAAACCGACTGCATGGTTTGGACCGGCGGCCTTGCTGGGCGGTGTGCTGGTGGGGCAGGGAGTGATCTGGCTGTTTGTGGGGAGCCCGCAGTACGGCGAATTTCTGCGCATGACTCTGCTCGAGATACCGAAGTACCAGGGGCTAATGTTCGATTTCCCATTGCCCGGAGTGACCGTCACAAGCCTCCTATTCTGGCTGCCGGTGGCGGTGGCTGCGGTGACCGGGCTGATGCTGGCGGGCCTGGTGTTTGACCGCATCCGTGAGAGCAGGAGCTTGTCAGCACAGGCTCTACTGGCCCTGCTACTGTTCGTGGCTGGTCTGTTTGACTTGCGTGGAGGAGTGGGGCGGCCAGACGTGCCACACATTGCGGCGGCGGCTCCGCTGCTGTTTTTGGCTGGCTTTTATACTTTGTACCTGTTTCTAAAGAGCGACCTCGCCGTGCGCAGCCGGGAATTTGTATACGCTTGGCCCGCACTCATTTTTGTAAGCTTATTGATCTTACCCCAGATAACTATCGACCCAATACAGCTTCTGGCGCCGGCGAACTTAACCATGAGCCAAATCCGCGACATCGCGGGGGTGGGGAGAGTGGCCGACAGCGTGTGGCTGACCGACGAGGTCAGGCAAGTGACGGCGTATGTGAAGGTAAATTCGGCGCCCAGCGACAAGCTGTATGTGATGACGCCGGAACCGATTTACTACTACACTACCGCCCGTGAGAACCCATCGCGATTCGCAATATCGTGGTTTGCCGACCCCGAGCCCTACACCAAGGAGCTACTGGCGGCCTTGAAACGTAACCCTCCAAAGCTTGTGATCTACAAAAGCGACTCGCCATACGAAGTTGCCGACAGCATACCGACGGCCGAGAGAATTCCGGAAGTGAATCAGTGGATCACCAACAAGTACCCTCACCAAACGGTGATTGGGCAGACGGTGATCCTATCGCGATAAGCGGGCTGGTTACTTCGCGACGTTGCGGCGCGTCTCGTCCGCAACCAGGACGGTGCTGGCGAGCTCTTCCATGATGTGATAGGCGGGTTGGGCGCGCGTTTCCTCAAGAATGCGGCCGAGGTATTCACACACCACGCTCAGGATCACAAACAGTATGAAGAACATGATCGCGAGCTCAAGCGACAACGTGGTCCAGCCTTCGCTTACCCGGCGGTTGAGCAGATAGGTCGCGATGGCGTAGAAGGCATAGAGCAGGTTGGCGGCGCTGGCCATGAGCCCCAGCAGGCTAACGGCGCGCAGGGGGTGGTGCGAATAGCTGAGCACGATCTCGCTGGCTAGCCGTACCGATTCCACGATGCCGCGGTCCTTTTCGCTGGCTCCCTTTTTGAGGTTGTAGGTGTAGGACGCGCCCTTGAAGCCCACATGACGGGTGAGCTGACGGACGTGGCGGTAGCGGCCCTTGATGCGGGTGAGGGCGTTGACTGACCGGCGATTGAGGCCCACGAGGTAGGTGGCGTTCACCGGTATGTCCAGGCCGAGATACTTGCGGCAATACCAGTAAAAGAAGCGGGCTCCCAATATGGCCAGCCGTGAACGGCGCAGCTGAGTTTTGCTGAGGCCGTAGACGATGTCGTGGCCGTCGCGCATTTGGTTTAGTACGTCCAGAATGACGGCCGGGGGGTCGGTGGTGGGCATCAGCACCACCACATAATCGCCAATGGCCGACTCCAGGCCGGCGAAGAGCATGATGTCCTGATTGGCGGCTTGGGACAGCCTCACCATCCGCAGGCACGACAGCTCGTTGAATTTACCCCGGAGGGCTTCGATGACATCGTCGTCGGCGCCGCCGTCCACCAGCACCACCTCGTAGTTTGCAAAGTTGTCGCGCAAAAGCTTCGAGCACTCATCCAGAAACGCCGTCATCACGCTTGCACCGCCGACTACCGGCGCTACCACTGTGACAAATACATCTTGCTTCTGCTCGCTCATGCCGGCATTAACTCCTTAAAGACATCATAAATGTTATCCAACTTCCCGCCCATGATGCAGGTGTAGCCCTGGAGGCCATGATTGGCCCGGAATAGGATCGGGCGGCTATCGTCGCCTTCGCTCTGGGGGAGTACGGTTTTAACATCATACAGCGATTCGACATACCGGCTGCCTTTCATGCAGGGCAGGTACCGGGTGGCGTCGGCCAACATCTTCGGGTAGGCGGAGGTGATTTTGAGGCCGGCGAGGTATTGGTAGCTGTCCTGGCTGGCCTGCCCGTCACGCTCGTGCCATTCGGTGTGCGGCGTGTAGCGCACGTGGGTGAAGCTGTACAGCCCCCGGGCCGGAAATGGCATCACGGAGAAAAACGGGCCGCACATCACCGTGACGCCACTCCCCTTCAGCTCGGATGGCGGCTCGATGAGGGCGATTTCGGCGATTTCGTGCTTGAGGGGAATCTGAGGCAGGCCCGAGGCGCGATTGAGCGAATTGATGCTGGCATAGGTACAGTTGAGCACCTGCGCCGAATGGACTTTGCTTTCCTGGCCGCCGGTGAGATAAGTGAGCTCCAATCCGGCGCCGGCTGGGCCACCTTTATGGCCTGGGCACCGGTCAACAAATGAACGCCCGCGTCGTCCATTTGCCGGCTGACCTTGGCTTTGATCTTGACGGCGTCGAAGGCATACTCCTCCACCTTAAACACGTCCTCAACCAGATTGTCGTCAAACAGCTCCCGGATGGCTTCCGGGGCACGCTCGATTGGCGCTTGGATTCGCTCGACAAACAGCTGGAATTGCTGGCGGGAAACCTTCGAGAACTGCCGGGCGATGGCGTAGTATTGGTCAAAAGTAGCGTCGATGCAGTCGGCGTATTCTTCGGAGAATACGGGGAGATTCACGCGCGACCGCAGCGCCGTTAGCAGGCTACGCGGGTAATGGTAGCCGCCATGAACCCGGGCCTGGTTGACGTATGACGCGCGCTGCATGATGTCCGGACCACTCTCTAGCACCAGCACGGACTTGCCCTGCCCGGCCAGGAATATCGCGATGCGAACGCCAAAGAAGCCGCCGCCGATGACGGTGACGTCGTAGTGGTCTGAGATACCTGATTTCATAAGTACGGCCGTTTCCTGAGAATGCTACGTCTTAACTTTAACAGATGGCGCCCCGGCTAGTAGAACCGGCGGGAGATGGCAACGAGCGTGGTGAGCATGATGAGGGCCCACAGGATGATCATTAGGGTGGCGAAGTGCTTTCTTTCGGCTGCGAGCTTGATTTTGGCGCTGGCCAGCACAGGAGCCAGCAGTGGCGTGAGTGGGATAAAGTAACGCCCCTGTATCCCATCGATAATGCCGGCGCCTACCGGCGTGTAGCCCGTGTCGAGAGCAGTGTAGAGGGCAGCCGAGCAGGTGGCTAATACTAGGGCGAATGCAGCCCGGAATCTGAAGTTTAGGGCCTTAATGACCTCAGGCGGCTCATCGCGGTATAAAACGGCCAGCAGTAGGGTTCCCGCGATCACCAGCTGGGTCCAAAACGGAATCCAGGTGTCGGCCCAGCCAAACAACCCGAAGTACGAGGGCCCGACGGCGGTGCTGGGCGTGCCCGCTACATTGTTGGCCAGGACTTTGGCGAAGTGGAGGGGATGGCCAATGATGAATTTCACCTGACCAGACGAGCGAATGTCGGGCGATAGCCCAAATTGGGCTGGAATAAGCTTGGCTATGGGCAAGACTCTCATGTTCCAGGCGAGGCCGAGGATAAGCGCCCCGGCGAGCATGGCAAAAATGGCCTTGCGGCTAACTACCCGGGCTGGTACGAGCAACACCAGCAAGACCAGTGGAATGTAGGCGACCTTGAGCAGGCAAACCGAAACTGCCAAAACGGCCAAGAGGACCATCCAACTGCGGCCGGCGGGGGCTTGGCGCTGGCGCAGATGCAGAATAGTGGCGGCGTAAAGCAGGCAAATACCCACCGACATAGCGTCCGAAGACAGCGATGCTGCTTGCGACAGCGCCATGGGGTTGAGCGCGACGGCCGCGAAGAACCACTTGGCAACCGGGGTCACACGGATGGCTGCATATACGAGCGCCAGAAACGTAAATAAGTTGAGCAGCCTCCCGAAGTACACCATCCAGACCGGATGGAAGTGCAGTAGCCGGCCGATCCCCATCGCAGTGGTTTGGGGAATATAGGCGACGGGCGAATAAATCGAGGTGTTTTCGAAACGGATGTCATGCTTGCGGGAAGGGTTGAGCGGCAAGTTGTTTAGCTCGGCCATTAATTTGAGGCTGACTTTGGCGTCCATGTGGCCGGGTATTTGGCCCTTGAGCTGGGTGGCAACCGAGATCACAGATGTGGGAATTTGGCCGCCATAGCCCGATGGTTTCACTGGATCAGCTACCAAATCCAGAGTGGAAAGCTGGTACGACCGGTAAAAATGCTCAACCTCGTCGGGAACCTGCATCAGCGGCGTCACCACCACAAAGGCCAAGCCAAAAAGCAGACCCACCGCCACAAACACTTCAGCCGGGTTCAAGGCTTTGATCTGGGCCTTAAAGGCCAGCGCGGCGGCGCCAATGCGCGGCGGTATAATTCTGGTGGCTTGCTTGTTCCTCACGCTGAGGCCATTAAACCATGTTGGGCTTTCCGGCGCCATCAATAGCACGGCCCTTATGGTATCCTTATCTTGTACGGAGGGCGCTATGCCGCAATTATCCAAACACAAAAAGCGGGTCTATACCGGTATTGCAGCGGCTGTACTGGTGGTAGGGGCGGCGTTAGTTTTTTTCGGTATGCGGCACACCTCCAATTACACTCCCTTCTTGCCAAAAGCACCCGAGACTACGGCTAGCGTAACTCCAAACCCGGCAGCCAAGGAGTTAGCCGAGCAAACAGCAACGCCGTCGCCAATCCCAACCTCGGACCGGCCTCAGCAGAGCTCGAATGGCCAGATCGTGTTGACGTCACCCACGCAGGGCAGCAAGGTGACGTCGGGAACAGTGGTTACCGGCCAGGCTACCGCGACCGGCGGACAACTTTACTACCGCGTGAAAGGCAAGGATAGCGGGCAGCTCGCAAGCGGGGTATTGAAGGTGGCCTCTACCGGCGCATCACCTTCAGCCTTCTCATTTACACTGGCGTTTACGCAAGGAGCGGTGGCCGGGGAGCAAGGGGTACTTGAGCTATACGGAGTTGATAAAAGCGGCCAGGAGGAAAACTTAGTGTCGGTGGGGGTGTACTTGCAATGATGCGTTTAATACTTAGAAGTTTGCCCGTCATGGCCCTGGCAGCGTTACTGCCGCTGGGCGCGGAGGGCTACGCCAACACCCCGCCGATCGATCCAGGCTACAACAGCCGCATCATCGACGACTCGCTGTTTGCCAACACCAACACCATGAGCGTTCAGGCCATCCAGAATTTCCTCAATGCTAAGGTGCCCACGTGCGATTCATTCCACCCCGACACTAGCGGCGTGCGGCCCACGCAGCCGTGGATCTGTCTCAAGGATTATGTTGACCCAACCACCCAAAAATCGGCCGCCCAGCTGATATACGACGAAGCCGTGAGCCGGAGCGTGAACCCGCAAGTGATCCTGGTGACGCTCCAAAAAGAGCAGAGCCTGGTAACCGACACCTGGCCCTTCCCGAGCCAATACCGCTCGGCGATGGGCTACGGCTGCCCGGAATCGCAAAGTGTTTGTGACTCGCAGTATTATGGCTTCTTCAACCAAGTGCACCTTGGAGCCACCCTGTTGCGGGTGGGACAGGCCCGGGATTGCGGCGACAACTCGACCTTTTCAAATTGGACGGTGAACGCGAAATGGCGCCTCGGTAACACACTGCTGGTGGACGGCCGCAACACCTTTATGGGCACGTGTGCCACTGGCTCGCTCATGAACTACACGCCGCACCGCCCGGATAGCGCCTACATTCTGGCAAACGACGGCAACTACTACTACGGCAACTACAACTTCATCAATTTCTTCACTAGCTGGTTTGGGCCCACTGGACTGTCCAATTTGCCGGTGGGAAGTAACCTGGTTTCATCGAACGCTACTGGCAAGATATACCTGGTGATCGGCACTAAGTATTACTTCGTGCCGTCATGGGATTTGTTGGTAGCATACCGCCTGAATAACACGGCAATCTCCCCCGTAGACGCGTCCTTTTTCACGGGCATGACCACCGACGGCGACGGCACTTTGAGCAACCTGTTTTTCGACGGCTCGAGCGTTTTCCTGGTGGACAACGGACATGCGGTGCGCCTGCCAAGCCCATCTGTGTGCACAGATTGGGGCCTTCCCTGCCTCGATAATCAAATCGTTAAGAGTCTGGCCGCAAGCTTCACGAGCTGGCTCGGTGCGGGCGGCGACCTAAAACCGCTACTGTATAGCCGCGGGACGGTCTACAAAATGGTGAACGGCCACAAATTGCCCTTTGCAGCGCCCGCCGATGTCACAAACTCGGGGTACAATACCGGGCAAATTTCGAGCCTGGAGGACATGAATTCCGGCCAGCCCCTCGGCCAATTGATACTAACAACCACCGCCCTGCTCGGTTTCCCGCCCGACTCTGGGGTCTACTACTTCGACGGGTCTGCATACCATCACGTCCCGAGTGCCGCCGTAATGCAGGCTTGGGGGCTCGACCGGGTACCAATTTCGACACCACCGGCCTCGTCCTACAACACGGCCCTCCCCACGCTTGGGCCAGCACTCGACGTGTGGCAGACCAGCGGTGGGCGGTCGTACCTGCTCGACGGTGGCCGCAAGATTGACTACACCGCTCAGGCCGCCGACTGGCCCAGCCACACCCCGCAGACTTTCGCAGCATCGCACCTGCTGACCATACCGACTGTTTTAGCCGGACCGGCGGTGAGCGCAAACGGGGCGGTGTATGTGATGAAAGCCATCTTC
>CAVUEQ010000004.1:0-15904 GCA_963740635.1 uncultured bacterium
CCAGTCCACCGGCTACAACGGCAACTAGCCCTCAATACTAATCGCCAGCCGCGTCCCTTCCAGGCCGGCTGCCTCCAGCAGCTCCAACTGCCGCATCCGCAGCTCACCGGCCACACTGGCGCTGGCGGTCACCACGCGCAGCACGCCCTGGTGCAGCCGCTTGGCGCGCACCTGCCCCGGGTACCATGCGTCCAGCACCGCCTGCGCGCGCACCAGCACATCCTCGCGCTCCATGCCCAGCTCCCGCCGCTTGCGCTCAAAGTAGTCCGCCTCAAGCATGCGCCGGCGCCTCGGTCCGGATAATGCTGTGCGCCGTCCGAAATTCCCGGCTGACCGCGTCGGCGTCGGTGGTGGTTACGAGCGTTTGGTAGCCCTCCAGCCGGTTCAGCAAATACCCCCGCCGCTGCTTATCGAGCTCGCTAAACACGTCGTCCAGCAGGAGCAGGGGACGGATGCCGGTGTGCTCCTCGGCATAACCCAGCTCGGCCAGCTTCATAGCCAGCACCAGCGTCCGCGTTTCGCCGCGGCTCGCCACCCGCGTGATGTCATTGTTCTGAAATTGAATCTTAAAATCCTCGCGGTGCGGGCCGATGGTGGTGAACCCGGCCGCCAGATCACGCGTTAAATTGGCCGCCAGCGTCTCCAAAAACCCGTCCTCATACCGGCCCCGCACGCTCGGCACATATTCAAACTCAATCTCCGCAGCCTCCCCAGCAATGTCAGAGTAGAGCAGGGGAGTGGCCTGCGAAATTACCCCGAGCAGCTCCTGCCGCGCCCGGTAAATCGCCACCGCCAGCTCCGCCAGCTTCACGTCCCAGGCGAATATCTGGTCCCGGATTCCCCCCAGGTCAAACCCGTCCAACAAAGCATTGCGCTGTCTTAGCACGCGCCGGTACTGCTGCAAGGTTTTCAGATACGGCCGGTCGGTTTGGCACAGCAAAAAATCCAGGTACCGGCGGCGGCCCTCCGGCGCTCCCGCCACCAATTCCAGATCGGTCGGCTCAAACAGCGTCACCTGGATCTGGCCCACATGGCTCACCAAAGTCCGCTTCACTCCGTCGTGGGTGATTCGCTTCTCAGTTGGTGTACATAAGTACCCCAGCGCAAATTCGCCCTCGTCACTCTTAACCGCCACCCGGAACCCGTCCTGGCCATGCCGCACCAGATCCCGGTCCTTCGCCCGGAAGCTGCGCGTCGAAGCCAGCACATATAGGCTCTCAAGCAGGTTGGTCTTGCCGCTGGCATTTGGCCCCACTACCAGAGTCACGTCCGGATGCAATTCAAACCGCGCCGCCTCATACGACCGGAAATTTGTCAGCTCCAAGCTCGCAAGTCTCATGCACCCATTGTATCTGATTTGGTTGAATCTACTTTTACGGGAATATCCTCCCCTGCACACTGCCCAAGGGCAACTATCCCACACCCAAAATTACTATTCGCTTGATTACTAATCACGTGATCAGTAAAATCGCAAAGCTATGTACCCCTACTCAAATCTCCCCAAACCACTCGTCCCGGCAGAATTCTACCTCTTACTTGCTCTAAGCACCGAGGAAGGCTACATGTACGCAATCAAGGCTCGTATTCGGAACCTATCCCTAGGGAGTGTGAGTATGGGAGATAGTAATCTGATACGACTTATGAGAAAACTCGAAGACGAAGCCTTTATCGACCCAGTCGGCCCAAAACCGGCAGGAAAGTCAGGCGCACCCCGAATGCATTACTCCATCACAAACCACGGAATATTACGCTTAAAAGAAGAATTAACCCGCCTCGACCATGCTGTAAAAGTGGGCCGCAATTCAGGTCTGATGGATGACCCAACCCCCATCGACATCCAGCGCCTGCTCCTAGACGCCCACCTCAAATCAACCTAAGTCCGCAAAGGCATCACGATGTGCATGTAGTCATCGGCCACATCCTCGCCGGCCGGCGTAATCACGCACGGGCTCAGCTTGCCGCTGATCGCCACCATCACCCGCGGGCTCTTCACCGCCGCCAGCGCATCGGTCAAGTACCGCGCGTTCAGCGAAATCTCGCCGTCCTCACCGGCCACATCGCACTCGGCCGAGCTCGTATTGCCGCCCACCTCGGAATCGCTCGACACCACGCTCACTTCGCCCTCCTCTTTCACCTCCATCCGCACACTCCCGGCGCTCTCGCGCGCGAACAGGCTGGCCACCTTGGTAATCCGCGCCAATTCCGCCGTCGCAATCTCAAACGACGTCTCGGCCTTGTCCGGAATCAGCCGCCGGTACGACGGAAATTGCCCCTCAATCAGCCGGCTGACCAGCTCCACGTCCTCAATCCTAAACATCACCTGGTTTTCGTCCACGTAGATTTCCACGTCGCCCGCAGACTCGCCCAGAAGCTTCACAAGCTCTTGCATCGTCCGGGCCGGCACCAGCACCGAAAACGACTTGGGCGCGTTCTCAGACAGCTCCAGACGCTTCTCAGCCAAGCGGTATGAATCGGTAGCCGCGATGAACAACGCGCCGTCCTCCACGTACAAATACACGCCGGCCAGCACCGGCCGGGCCTCATCCGCCGACGCCGCCACCACCACTTGCGCCAACCCATCCCGAAACGCCTGCGCCTCCAGGGTCAACACCGGGTCGCTCGACACTGTCGGTATCACCGGAAACTCCTCGGCCGAAATGCCGTTAATCTTCGATTCATAATGCGGGCTCTTCACCGACAGCACGCCATCCAGCCCCGTCAGCTCAATGTTGCCGTGCGGCAGACTCGATACAAACTCAGCAAACAGCCGGGCCGGCACCGTCAGCGAACCCTGCTCCTCCACCTTCGACCCAATCCAATAATTAATGCCAACTTCCAAATTGGTGGCGGACAACCTCAGCCGGTTCCCATCGGTCGCCAGCAACACATTGGACAGCACTGGCAGGCTAGCCCGGGTGGACACTACCCGTCCTACACTACCCAGTGCCCTAGCCAAATTCTCCTGTGTCAAACCCAGCTTCAAGTTATCCTCCCCATCCCCGTCTTTATCCCATTATACAGATATAAATAAAAAGTAATCATAGTAATCATAAGCCCTGTGCACACAGTGCAAAAGTCTATTTTTAGCTACGTATCGGCTCAAAGTGCTTATGCAATATAGGGATAACTTGTGGGCCAACTTGTGGGCGCACCGTGGGCGAACTGTGTACAGCGCTCGGCCGCTTGAGGAATAGCCCAGTAATTCAGGCGCTTTCAAACAGCCTATCCACAAGCGTTTCACAATGTTAATCCACCGCTGTGGACAAGCGTAAAAACTAAGCTACGGCGGTGTTGAGGCGCTCGCGAATGGCCGCGATGTCTGAGCGGAGGTTGTCGTCGGCCTCCACCAGTTTCTCGATCTTGGTTACAGAGTGCATAGCTGTGGTGTGGTCGCGCCCGCCAATGGCCGCAGCAATCTTCGGGTAGCTCAGTCCGAGCTCTTCGCGCATCAAATACATTGTCACCTGCCGCGGCACCACGATCTCCTTGTCGCGCTTGGCGCCGCAGATGTCGGCCGCTGCCAGGTCAAAGTAGGCCGCCACCCGGTCGATAATCGCCTTGGGCGATAGCTGCCGCACGCGCGGCCGGGCTGCCACGTCCGCTGCCAGCAGCCGCTGAATGCGTTGAAGCGTCGGCTCACCGCCGTTGTGCTCCACGTCGGCCAGCACCTTCGTGAGCGTGCCCTCCAGCTCGCGAATATTGCTCTGCGCGTGCCGGGCTATGAAATCCACCACCTCCAGCGGCAGCACAATGCCCTTGCTGGTGGCCTTGCTCTGGATAATCGCCGACCGCGTCTCCAGGTCCGGCGGCTGGATGTCCACCGTAATGCCCATCTCAAACCGCGAAATCAGCCGGTCTTCCAGCATCGTCAGCATCTTCGGCGGCTTGTCCGAACTGATAATGATCTGCTTATTGGCCTGGTGCAGGGCGTTAAAGGTGTGGAAGAATTCGTCCTGCGTCTTCTCTTTGCCGGCCAAAAATTGCATGTCATCAATTATCAGCACGTCCACGCCGCGGTACTTCTCGACGAAGCTCTCATTCTTTTTCTTCGAAATCGAATTAATAAATTCGTTCGTAAACCCTTCGATGGTCACGTATTCGATCCGTTTGCCGGGGTCACGGCGCAATATTTCGTTGCCCACCGCCTGCATCAGGTGGGTCTTGCCCAGCCCCACGCCCCCGTAGATAAACAGCGGGTTGTACTTGGTGCCGGGGCTTTTCGCCACCGCCTGGCAGGCCGCATGCGCGAAATCGTTGCTCGAGCCCACCACAAAAGTCTCGAAGGTGTAGCGCGGGTTGAGGTTGTTGTTGGCCCGGGGCGCCGCCGCCAGAGTGATTTGCTCCGCCCGCTTCGGCGCCGGCTCACCGGAGGCCCGCACCGGCTCCGGCCGTTTCACGGGCTTGCGCGTCGCGGACGATTCAACCGCATGGCCTCCGCTCCCGCCACCGCTCACCACCTTATACTCCACCGTCTTGATCTGGCCGTCGAGCTTACTGAGCGCCGTTTTTACCAGCGCGTGGTATTTGTCCTCCATCCATTTCTTACTGAATACGTTGGGTACGCCCACTATCACATGGCCGTCCTCGCTCGAAATAATATAAGTAGGCTTGAGCCAAGTCTTGTAATGGGCCCTCGTCACACTCATTTCCAGCTCACCGAGGACAGACTGCCACAGCCCCTTTACATCCTGCATACCACTCCTGACGACTAACGTTAACAACTATAATAAAGAGCATTAGCCTTTTCCACAACGCTTACGAACGCACTTTTTCTATGTCCTAATTTATACACAGAAATGCCCGCTTCCCAGATAGCGCGCCGGTGGAAAAACTTCGCCTAACCTGGGGACAAGGCGGGGACAAAACGCTTTTGGTCTGTGGACGAACCTGAGAATTTCTCAGTACCCGCCGGTTATTAATTTCGCGGCGCCGAGCACGTCGCTGCGGGGGATTTTCGTAAATTCAATTGCCCCCGCCGGCACCCCGAATTCTGCCAGCGCAGCCGCCACCATCTCCTTGTAGCCTGGGCCATGCCAAAACAAGCTGCCCTGCATTATCATGGTGAGCTTCTCCGGTCGTGACTTAAAGTCGTGAAGCCCGGCGAGTTGAGCCGCCACTAGTGAGGCAGATCTGTGTAGCAGCGCCCGGGCAGCCTCGCCATCCTCGCCCCGGCTGAATGAAGCAATCTCAGCCAGTTCGCGGGTCGAGCGCAGGACCGGTACTCGCAGGTCGCCCCGCGCTATCAGGGCGTTGTAGTGCTTGTACAACTCGCCGGCTGCCACTTCTTTGTTGTAGAGCTGCTCGCCGGTGTTGCTCGAGGCCTGGTCCACAACCCTGCCGGTCGCTGTCGGCTTAAATCCCGTGAAATCCGACGCCTGGACGTTAATTATCGTGGTGTCATCCAAAAAGAATGCCAGATTGTAGCCCGTCCCCACGATTCCAGCCGCCAGAGTCGTGCGGTCAGTGTCTTTGCCAGTCCCGGAGGCAATCAGGCAGACCGTATCGTTACCAACCGAAGCTACGACCTTCCGCCCGGTCTTGGCCTCGAGATATTTCTCAATCGCCTCACCTACGCGGACACGCTGGAGCCCGTGAAAAGCGTGACCCTTGGTATGGCCGCTGACCATCACGCCGTCCACCTGCCCCTCGCGGCCTACCTTTGGAATCAATGTAAAAGCAAAATTCAACCCCACAAACCCGGTGGATTTGTCGAGGTTCCGGGCGATGAAGCCCAGGAAATCATCACTCGTGCTAAATTTCTCCAGCTCCTGATGCGCCTCGTGTTCGAGAATCTTGATATCGCCACCGGGCTCGTACCTCACGGTCGCCACCTCGCCGCTGGTGCCTCCAATCACGAAAACCTGGAATACCTCATGGGGCTCCACCAAAGCGTGGGAGGGTAGTTGGTTCCTGATAAAGGGCAAACTTGAGGGATCACCGGCGGCCGCGCGTGAGAGCTCCTGCTTAAATGCGTCCCTTATGCGAGCGTAATCAGGCGTCTCAACTGGCGGGAATTGGTTGGTCATGCCATCACAATAGCAAATAGCAGGTACTCAGTGGTCGCTCGGAGGGAGTCGGGTTTGGGAAATCAATGGTGTGGCCGCAAAAAGGACCACATCGAGGGAAGATGAGCTGGCAGACCGGGCACGAACCGCGCGGCGCGTCATGGTTATGAGACGCCCCAGTGTATGGATAGGCTACGGGGGCGCCTCGTTGAGTTCAACAGCCTACTTCACCACATTCTCCGCCTATGAAGCCCCCTCCGAGCGCCCATGATCGCGCCGCAATTATGGCGTAATAACATAGCTAAAGGCGATGCGGGGGCTTGAGTGCCGCAAATTGCACCACGAAATATTGGTTCTCTCCCACCGGAAGCGTTGACTCTGGCGCCCAGATACCGTAAAGTAGCCGGGTTATGTCGAAGCGAACGTATCAGCCCAAAAAACGCCGCCGTCAGCGGGTCCACGGATTTATATCCCGCATGGCCTCCCGCGCCGGCCGGCTGGTGTTAAAGCGCCGCCGCCTCAAGGGCCGCGCCCGCGTCGCGATCTAGCTCCGTGCTGGCGCGCGCCAACCGACTGCGCGCAGCACGCGACATCACCCGCGTGTACAAGCGCGGTGTGTATGGAGGTTCCGGGGGCGTTTTGTCGCTCAAGGCCGCTCCGTCCGGACGCGCCGAGTCCCGCGCGGTCGTAGTGGTCGCCAAAAAGGTTTCAAAGCGCGCCGTCGTCCGCAACCGCGCCCGCCGGAGGCTCAGCGAAGCCCTTCGCGGCCGCTGGGCGACAGTCAAATCAGGTTACGATATAGTATTAAGTGTCCACACTGACATTAGCGAACTCCCCGCTGCCGAGTTGCGCGAGCACCTCGACCGGGCCCTCACCCAGGCCAATCTAAAAACATGAACCCTTTTAACACCTTACTTGTAGATCCCCTATTTAACCTCCTGGCCGTCCTCTACTCCTATGTGCACGACTTCGGCCTGGCTATCATAATTCTCACTCTTATCATCCGCGGCCTGATCTGGCCGCTCGTCACCCGCCAGCTCCACTCCCAGCGCGCCTTGCAGGAGCTCCAGCCCGAGCTCAAGAAGATCAAAGAAAAGGCCGCCGGCGACCGCACCCTCGAAGGCCAGCTCACCATGGAGCTGTACAAAGAGCGCGAGATCAATCCGTTCGCCTCATTCCTGCCGCTGCTCATCCAGCTGCCGATATTCTTTGCGCTCTTTATTGTGCTCAAAGACATCGTGAAAGTGGGCGAACTGGCCAAAATTGCCTACCCGTACGTGCAGCATCTGCCGGCTATTGCCGACATCATCAACAGCCACGTCGCCTTCAAGCCCACGCTGTTTGGCGTCATCAACCTTACCAAGCCGAGCATTCTGTTGGCCGCGCTAGCTGCCGGCGCCCAGTTCGTGCAGACCAAGCAAATCACGCCCAAGCACACCGGAGGCGATTCCCAGGCCCAGCTCATGAGCGGCATGGTTTACGTGTTCCCGGCCATTACGTTCTTCATCGGACTGTCGTTGCCGTCGGCGCTCCCGCTCTACTGGTTTACCTCCAGCGCCGTCGCCGTCCTGCAGCAGTACCTGGTGCTAAGGCGCGACGTTACCGAGCTCGAGGAGGGCACGCCCGAGCCCAAGCCCGCCAAGAAGGCTCCGGCCAAACTCACCGGTCCGGTCACCCAGGGCGCCCCCAAATCCAAAGGCAAAAAACGGAGGAAGAAATAATGAGCGACACCCTCGCTTTTGCCAAATTGCGCCTCGAGGAAATGGTGGCCTTTTTTGGGGTTAATGTCTCGGTTGATGCCGATGTCAACGACGATGGCATCGAGCTCGATATCGGCTCCACGCCCGCCAGCCCGCGCCTCATCGGCCACCGCGGCGAAACCCTGCGCGCCATCGAATACCTGCTCAACCAGATAGTCAAAGCCCACGACGGCGACGCCCCGCGCGTGATGGTCGACGTGGCCGGCTACAAGGAGGCCCGCCGCGCCTCGCTCGAGGAGTTGGCCCGCGAAGTGGCCGCTCGTGTGAAAGACAGCGGCGCCGAAGAGGAGCTCAAGCCCATGAACCCGGCCGACCGCCGCATCGTCCACATGGCTCTGCGCGAGATCGACGGCGTGGCCACCGAGTCCCGCGGCGACGGCCACGACCGCCGCATCGTTGTGCAGCCCGGTTAGCTATTACCGGCCGGCAATGGTTCGGCTATTCCGACGATCTTCAGCCCTGGAATTCTGAGCTTTCTAAGTACGTTATCGTTCGTGACAAACACATCGGCCCCTTGCCTAAGGGCCGTGGCGATGTGCAGCGAATCCGGGGTATGGAGCTTGGACCCGAAACCGGCCCGCAATCTGCCGGCAATTATGGCTACTTCCAAGTCCACCGGAAAGTAGGCGAGGCCTTCTAGGCCCTCCATAAACATTTGGATTGAGTCAGATGATTCATCGGACGGGGCCTGTTGCTGGCCGGTCACTTCGGTGAAGCTTACCACCGAGGCAATTCCATTGATTTTCCCCAGCCGCATCGCGTTAAAGAGAGCGACACTTTCCCTACCCCAAGATTCGTGGCCTGTCAGGGCGTACACGAACACGTTGGAGTCGACCGCGACTCTCACCAGTGGCGGTCCGAGGCGTCGCGGTCGCGCCGGATAGTGACGGCCGGGTCCGGCCCCCAAACGCCGGGCATTGTTCCGGCGTACCGTTCCAGTACCGATTTGGTACTCAGTCGCGCCTCGTTTTGCCCGACCAGGTCAATATACACCGGCTTGCCCGGTTTGATGCCGAGCTTCTCGCGGATGGCACGCGGGATAACGATTTGGTTTTTCGTGGAGGGCTTAACTACCATAAGATATTCCTTTCTTACATTTTCTCGCGGAGTAAAGCATTTGTAAAGAACGTTTTACTTCGGTATCCTTACCTCAGTCAAGTCACACAGTCGCGGCTGCCGCTCAGCGGTCTCTCAGCAACCGGGTCTAATCTGGAAACTGCATTTATGGCCGATAAGTCACACCCCCCTCGCGTTCGCCGAAATATTTGGCCCGCCGGAATCGGCCTTTGGGCCTCCCGGCTCGCCTACTCGCCCTTGCCGCCGGTACTCCTGGCCGCCAGCTTTGTGCTCTCCGAATTCCAGCGCAACATCACAAGCGTATACCCAAGCTCAATGTTGCTGCCGTTCGTGGAAGCCGCCGTTATTGGTACCGTCCCGTTTCTGGTCTTCTGGAAGCTGCTGCGCTCGCGGCTTGCGGTCACCGTGGCGTCGCTTCTGGCAGTCCCGTTGTTCTACGATTACGATTCGCGCATCGCGCCTGGTACCTCGCTGCTGCGCACCCTCACGCCGGTCACCGGCGACGCCTCTGCCAATCTTCTGCTCATAGCAATCCTGCTGGCGGTTTGCTGGCTGGCCGGAGGGCTGTCAGAATTGGCCGTCTCTAGGCTCAAGCTCAATCCCGCCACCATTTCCCGGTTTCTGGTAATCCTGGTGACCGTCTCGTTCCTCTATGGCGCCGCAAGCGTTGGTACCGGCATTTTGCGCTACCTCCCGCAGTACGCTGCCGCCAAGTCGACCATCCCCCCGCGAAATCCCCAGCCCGCGGCCACGAAGCCCGACATTTACTACATTGTCTTGGAAGACTATGCCGACAACACCACCCTCAAGCACCTCTATTCCTACGACAACTCGTCTTTCCTCGACAACCTCGCAGCCCTCGGCCTCACCGTCCGGGGCGACGCGCTTTCGAATTACCCCTACACTGTCGACTCCCTGCCCTCCACGCTCCAAATGGATTACCTCACAGATGCCGCTACCCGCTTCAAAAACGCGCCGTCCTCCGAATTCCCGATGCACGCCATCTTCAACGACCCCGCTATCGCCCAGGAGCTCAAAAAGCAGGGCTACCAGTACCTGCACGTGGGCGGCTGGTGGACCGATACCCGCTCCATCCCCTCGGCCGATGTCAACTACGCCGCGGGCTTCCAGCTCAGCTTTCTCGGCCTCCATAAAACCCTCACCCAGTTCGAGTCCACTCTCACTGCCAAATCCGTCTTCGGCCGCCTCCTCTTAAACGGCATCCGCATCGGCCACTGGCAGCTCGCCGGCATGACCAACCTCGATGCCCGCGGCCTCACGCAGTACCAATACCAAACGCTCCGCGGTCTCGCCGAATCCAACACCCAGGGCGGCCGCTTCATTTTCGGCCACATCATGATGCCGCACCCGCCTTTCGCCTACAACGCCGACGGCTCCACGCCGACCTACAGCGCCGACTACAACGACGACGGCGCCAAGCTCGAACAAAAATACGTGGCCCAGATGCGCTACATCAACACGCTCACCCAGGACCTCGTCGCCGACATCAAAGCCCATGCCCAGCAGCCACCCGTCATTATCATTCAGTCCGACGAAGGCCCGCATCCCCGCGAAATAGCTGAGGGTGAAAACGAGCTCGATACTTTTGACCTCACGCAGCTTGCACCGGACAAACTGCATCAGAAGTACGGTATCCTGGCTGCCTACGACCTGCCCGGCGCCAGCCCCGCCGAGATGGCCCGGCTGGACAGCCCGGTTAACACCTTCCGCGTGGTCCTCGACCACTATTTCGGCTACGACCTGCCCAATCTTCCCGTCTGCTCCTTCGCCTACATCTCGCGCCAGAGTGTGCTCGACTTCACCGACATCACCCCCTCTCTGCACGGCGGCTCTGAAGATCCGCGCTGCCCGGCCGTCCATCAGTAGTACAAAAAAGCTCAGTTCATTTTCAGGATTTCTTGGTAATCTGGAAAATGCTAACGGTAGGGTGTAAATTGGATATCATGAAACACTTACTCTTCTCATACCTTGATCCCGGCACCGGGAGCATGGTTGTACAGTCCATCATCGGCGCTGTCGCCGGTGTGGCCTATCTGGGCCGAAATGCCATTTCGCGGTTCGTGGCCTCCCTTCGGAAGAAGCAGCCCGCGGATGAATAGGGGGCATTACTGCCCGCAATCAGCGTGAAGTCCGCCGGCTCTTTCAGGGATCCGGCCGGCTTCATCTTTGAGCGCGACGGCCACCTCCTTCGCCAAATTAATGACGCCGGCAGGGCAGATTATGACCACTTCATGTCGTCCGGCCTCTACCAGGAGCTCGCGGACGCCGGCTTGCTCATCCCGCACACCGACACCGGCGGGGCCCCAAACCGCCCCGGTGCCGCCTACAAGGTCATCCGCCCGGAACGCGTCGGCTTTATCTCGTATCCCTACGAGTGGTCGTTCTCGCAATTCAAAGACGCAGCTCTCACCACGCTGGAGATTCAGCGCCTCTCGCTGGCCAAAGGCATGGTCCTCAAGGATGCCAGCGCTTACAACATTCAATTCCACCAGGGCCGCCCGGTTCTCATCGACACCCTGTCGTTTGCTAAATACGAGCCCGGTAAACCTTGGGCTGCCTACAAGCAGTTTGCGCAGCACTTTCTGGCCCCGCTGGCGCTCATGGCCACGGTCGACCCCGGCCTGCAGCGCCTGCTCACCGTCTACATCGACGGCATCCCGTTGCCGCTGGCCGCCAAGCTCCTGCCCCGCCGCTCGCTGCTGTCGCCCGGCCTGCTGATGCACCTCACGCTCCACGCCGGCGCCCAATCCATGAAGGCCGGAGAGGGCTCCAAAGGCGCCCGGCCGCAGCCCACGCTCAGCCGCACCCGTCTCGAGGCCCTCATCGACAGTCTCACTCGCACCGTCCGGCGCCTGCAGTGGAAACCGGCCCGCACCGAGTGGGGCGACTATTACACCTTCACGAACTACTCCGACGAAGCGCTAAACGAAAAGAAGCGCCTCGTCGCCGAACTCATCAGCCAGGTCAAGCCTAAATCCACCTGGGACCTGGGCGGCAATGACGGCACATTCAGCCGCCTGGCCAGTGATGCCGGCTCCAATGCCGTCTGCTTCGACATTGACCCCGTCGCCGTCGAGAAAAATTACCGCCACACTAAGAGCACCGGCGAAACCAATCACCTCCCGCTGCTCCTGGACCTCACCAACCCCAGCCCGGCCATCGGCTGGGCCAACGCCGAGCGCGACACCCTGGCGGCCCGCGGCCCAGTGGACCTCGTGATGGCCCTCGCCCTTATCCACCACCTGGCCATCTCCAACAACGTGCCCCTGCCCGGCGTCGCCTCCTACTTCGCCTCCCTCGGCACCCATCTCATCATCGAATTCGTGCCCAAGTCCGACTCTAAGGTTCAAATCCTACTCGCCAGCCGCCCCGACATCTTCCCCGACTACACACCCGCGGGCTTCGAAGCCGCCTTTTCGCGGTACTTCACCATTGTCACAAAAGTTGCCATTCCCGGCACCAAGCGTACGTTATATCTTATGAAACGGCGCCCAACGGATGAAAACTAAGCCCCAACACCCGGCGGCCCGGCTGCGTTCGGCCCTCAAATCAACTTGGCCCCACTTCCGCCGATGGGCCGGCCGCCTCGCCTATTCGCCCCTGCCGCCGGTTTTACTGGCCGGCAGTCTGGTGCTAGGTGCATACCAAAGCAACATCGCGAGCGTCTACGCCCGGTCACTCATCTTGCCCTCTCTCGAAGCGGTGGTTATCGGCCTTTTACCCTACCTGTTGTTTAGGTGGCTGCTGCGCACCAGGCTTGCGGTCACCACGGCCTCGCTCTTAGCCGTCCCGTTGTTCTTCAATTACGAACCTCGCCTCACCGCCCTCGGTCCGTTCGTTAATGCCCTCATGCCCGTTAAAAGCGATGCGACCAGTGACCTCATAGTCATTGCTGTCTTGCTTGTGGCTTGCGGCGCCGTCGGGTGGGCTACCGAGTGGACTGCTCGCCGACTCAAATTTCCGGCCGTTAAACTGGCGCAGTTTTTAATCATCGTTGTTTCGGTGGTGTTTGTGGCCAACCTCTTCAAAGTCAGCGTTGCTCTAATCCGTCTGCAACCGCAAAAACAGCCAGTAAAATCAGCCATCGCCGCGCAAAATGTCGCCCAAGTATCATCCAAACCGGACATCTACTACATCGTGCTCGAGGATTACGCCTACAACGACACCCTCAAAGACATCTATCACTATGACAACTCGCCGTTTTTGGACTTCCTGTCGACAAACGGCTTTACCGTGCCCAGCCATACGTATTCGAACTACCCCTATACTTCGGACTCCATACCCTCGACTCTCCAAATGGATTATCTGGTAGAAGCCTCCAGCAATTTCAAAAACGCCCAGTCAACGGAGTTCCCCATGCGGGCCGTGTTCAATAACCCCCCGCTGGTGCAGGCGCTCAAAAAGCAGGGCTATCAATACCTGCACCTCGGATCGTGGTGGACCGACACGCGCAAAATCCCCTCGGCCGACGTAAACTACAGCGAGGGCTTTATGCTGCATGCGCTTGGCCTCCAAAAAACCATGACCGAGTTTGAATCCACCCTGATCTCTCAGTCCGTTTTTGGCCATTTCCTGATGAACGGGGTCAAGCTCGGGGGCTGGAAAATGGCCTCCATGACCAACTACGGCGCCCGCGAGGTGGCCCGCTATCAGTACGCCGCCCTCAAGCAGATCGCTGAATCGCCCACCCAGGGCAGCCGCTTCATCTTTGGGCATATCCTGATGCCGCACCCGCCGTTCGCCTTCAACGCCGACGGTTCCTCGCCGGTCTACAGCTCCGACGCCAACGATGATGGCGAGACGCTCGAAGCCAAGTACGTTGCCCAGCTGCGCTACATCAACACGCTCACCCAAGATTTGGTCACAGATATCAAAAGCCACGCTAAACAGCCCCCGGTGATCATCATTCAGTCCGACGAGGGCCCGCACCCACGCGAAATGGGCGACACCGATTCCGAGCTGCAAGTTTTTGACCTCACCAAGCTCTCAACCCAGAAGCTGGACCAAAAATACGGCATCTTGGCAGCCTACGACCTCCCCGGCGCCACGCCCGAAGAAATGAGCCTGCTCAACAGCCCGGTAAACACTTTCCGCGTCGTCCTCGATCATTATTTTGGCTACCAGCTGCCAGATTTGCCCGACTGCTCATTTGCATTCAACCAAGGAAAACACATCCTCAATTTCGTCGATATCACCGCCCGCCTCCGCGGCTCCGAAGACCCCCGTTGCGCCGACATCCATAAGTAGGCCGCTAAGGCCCGCTCGCGGTGCTACTTCGTGGCGATCTGGCGGTAAATCGCTAGCGTCCGGGCTGCCGTTTGGCGCCAGGAAAACCGCTTGAGGCGCTCGGCGCCGGCCCGGCGCAATCGTCCGGCCACGGCCTCGTCCGACAACACCCGGGCGATGGCCGCCGCCTGGTCGGCCGGGCTGTGCGGGTCAAAATACTCTGCGGCCTCGCCATACACCTCCGGCAGGCAGCTTGCCCGGGCCGCCACCACGGGTGTGTCCTGAGCCATAGCCTCCAGGCCTTGCAGCCCAAATCCCTCCGACAGCGATGCGTTCACATAAGCCGCGGCCTGCTGGTACAGGGCGGTCTTTTCGCCCTCGCTCACAAAACCCACGAATTTCACCCGCTCGCCCACGCCCAGCTCCTTGGCCTGGCGCTCCAGATCGGCCGTGTAGGTGTCGCGTTTGCCGGCTAGCACAAAGTTTACGTCGGCCAGCTCCCCATCCAATTTGGCTAGCGCCTCAATCGTCGACCCCACATTCTTATACGGGTAGGCGTTGCCCACATAAAACACGTACCGCCCCAGCTCGCCAAACCGCTCCAGCGACTCCGGGGCCGCGGTGTCCGCATCCGCCGACATGTAAGTGGTGTGGACCCGCTTCAAGGGCGCACCCAGCCGGCTGGTCACTTGGTCGTGCACAAAATCCGTCGGCGTGATGATGGCCGTAGCGCCGCGGGCGTCGCGCACCAGCACCAGGCGGAACGGGAGCCGCTTGAGGCCGCGCAGCCACTTCATGAGCCCGCTCCCACGGCTGGTGTCGTAGTCGAGGAGGGTGAGATCGTGAATGTTCACCACCCGCCGGCCGCGGTAGAGCAGGGGAGTGTTCGGCGCGGTAAAGTGCACCAAATCGGCCTGCAGCGCCCGCAACTGTAAATAAAGTGACCACTGCTCGCGCAGCGTGTAGGGGTTAATGCTGGCCTCCACCTTCTTGAAATTGGGCTTGCTCGGCTCCCACGCCTTCCAATCCTCCCGGCGCACGAGCACCACGTAGGTGTTCTCAGAATCCACTGCCTCCAGCTCATCCAGCAGCGATTTGGTGTAGCGGCCCACCCCGGTCCAATACAGCATCCGCGCGTCTATCACGATTCTCATTTCGGCGGCCTCATGAGCCCCAGCCGCTCAAACCGCAGTCGCTGCAGCGGCGGGAGCTCGTGCGTCAGCAGTTTGTCGATCGCCCGCAGGCTCGCTTTGCGCCCGCGCTGGATGCCCCAACGGCTGGCCAAAATCCCGGGCAAGTGCGCCAGCGCCGTCGCATTGGCCCGCAGGTTAGAGCTGATGAGCCCACGCTTCAGGTCGCTCGCCAGCATCATGGCCCAAGCCGCCCAATACTTCGACAGGTACTTCCAGTACAACCACCCCGGCATGTTTTTGGTGTACAGGTAGCTAAAATTCTTCACCGTGTGGTACCGCGCAAAAGCACTCGGCCGAGTGTGGCCGCTACTGGCCTCGCCCAACGCCTCGCCCTTCATGCGCGAGCTGGTGCCGCCAATGAAGTGCCGCACCACCGCCTCCGGCGCATAGCGCACCTTCCAGCCCGCCAGCCGCGCCCGGAAGCTCAGGTCCACGTCCTCGAAGTAGGCAAAAAACCGCTCGTCAAACAGCCCCACCTCGCGTAGCATCTCGGCCCGGTACAGGCTCGCCCCGCCCGACGCCGCAAAAATCTCGCGACTATCCTCGCGGTCATATTGGCCGCGGTCTTCCTCGCCCCGCCCGCGGGGGTAGGGGAAGCCCCACACCGAATAGAAGTCGCCGG